>DASTZF010000026.1:0-5237 GCA_035764445.1 Burkholderiaceae bacterium | reverse complement strand
CGTGGCAGCTCGGCATGGGTGCCTACCGCCTGTTCATCATCGCCACCTGCGTCGCGCTCGCGCTCGGCCTGCAGGCGATCCTCAGCCGCACCCGCTTCGGTAGCCGGCTGCGCGCGGCGGTGGACGACCCGCGCGTCGCCGCGGGCCTCGGCATCCCGGTGAATCGCGTGTTCCTGCTCACCTTCGCCGCCGGCTCGGGCCTCGCGGGGCTCGGTGGCGCGCTCGGCGCCGACATCCTCGGCCTCGACCCGAGCTTCCCGCTGAAGTTCATGGTGTACTTCCTGATCGTCTGCGCGGTCGGCGGCACCAGCTCGATCACCGGCCCGCTGGTAGCGGCCCTCGTGCTCGGCATCGCCGACGTGATGGGCAAGTACTACGTGCCCAAGCTCGGCGCCTTCATCGTCTACGTGCTGATGATCGCGATCCTGCTGTGGCGGCCGCAGGGTCTGTTCTCGCGGCAGGGCGGGCGATGATCGCGACCGGCATCGCCGCGCGCTTGCTCGCGCCCTCGCGCTGGCGTGTGTGGGAGATCGTCGCGTGGCTGGCGATCGCGGCGTCGCCGCTGGTGGTGAGCCAGCACGCGCCGCTGATCAACGAGGTGGCGATCTTCGCGCTGTTCGCGCTGTCGCTCGACCTGATCCTCGGCTACGCGGGCATCGTGTCGCTCGGCCACGCCGCGTACTTCGGTGCCGGCGCCTACGGCGCCGCCCTGTTCGCCAAGCACGTGATGCCCGATCCGCTGGTGGGGCTGGCCGTCGGCACCGCCGCCGGCGCGGCGTTGGGCGCGCTGACCAGCCCGATGATCGTGCGTGGCACCGATTTGACAAGGCTGATGGTGACGATGGGCATCGCGCTGGTGCTGCTGGAGCTGGCCAACAAGTTCGACAACATCACCGGCGGCGTCGACGGCATGCAGGGCCTGCTGATCGGCCCGTTGCTCGGCCGCTTCGAGTTCGACCTCGGCGGCCGCGTGGCGTCGATCTATTCGCTCGCGGTGCTGTTCGTCGGCTTCCTGCTGGCGCGCCGCGTCGTGCATTCGCCGCTCGGCGCGTCGCTGCAGGCGCTGCGCGACAACCGGCTGCGCGTGAGCGCGATCGGGCTATCGGTGCAGGCGCGCCTGGCAGTCGTCTACACGCTCGGCGCCGCGCTCGCCGGCGCTGCCGGCGCGTTGCTGACGCAGACCACCGGCTTCGTGTCGCTCGACGTGCTCGAGTTTCACCGCAGCGCCGACCTGATGCTCGCGGTGGTGATCGGCGGCGCCGGCTGGCTGTGGGGCGCGCTGGTCGGTGCGGTCGCCTTCCGCGTGCTGCACGACTGGTTGTCGGGCATCACGGCGCAGTACTGGACGTTCTGGATCGGCTTGTTCTTGGTGGTGCTGATGCTGGTCGGGCGCGACCGGCTGTTCAGGCCGTGGCGGTGGTTCAGGTCATGAGCGCGGCGTTGCTTGTTCAGGCGGCGGCCAGCGCACGAGCACCGGCATGACCGACGTCGTGCTGCAGACCCACGCGTTGGTCAAGCGCTTCGGCGGCATCACGGCCACCGACAACGTGTCGCTCAGTGTGGGGAGGGGTGCTCGGCATGCGTTGATCGGCCCCAACGGTGCAGGCAAGACGACGCTGATCAACCTGCTCACCGGGGTCGCAGCACCGACGTCGGGTCACGTGGTGCTCGGTGCGCGCGACATCACCTCGATGGCGCCGCACTCGCGCGTTGCGCTCGGTCTGGTGCGCACGTTCCAGATCAACCAGCTGTTCGCGTCGCTGACGCCGCTGCAGAGCCTGGCGCTGGCGGTCGGCAGCCGCGTCGGTGCAGCTTGGCGTTGGTGGCAGCCGGTGGGGCGCGATGCGGCCATCGCTGCCGAGTGCGAGCGGCTGCTCGAGCAGTTTCGCCTTTCCGAGCATGCCGACAGGCCGACGCGCGAGTTGCCGTACGGCAAGCGCCGACTGCTGGAGATCGGTCTCGCGGTCGCGTTGAAGCCGAGCGTGCTGCTGCTCGACGAGCCCGCCGCCGGCGTGCCCGCCAACGAGCGCAGGGACATCCTGGACACGGTGGCCGCGCTGCCGGCCGACGTGTCGGTGCTCTTGATCGAGCACGACATGGATCTGGTGTTCAGCTTCGCGCGCCGCATCACTGTGTTGGTCAACGGCGCGGTGCTGACCGAAGGCGCGCCCAACGCGATCGCGGCCGATCCGCGGGTGCGTGCGGTGTACCTAGGCGAGGCGCAGACGGTCGCCACGGGGGTGGCGCATGGCTGAGCGGCTGCTCGAGGTCGAAGGTCTCACTTGCGGCTACGGCGAGGCCGTGGTGCTGAGCAACGTCGGCTTCACGCTCGATGGCGGCCGCTCGCTCGCGCTGCTCGGCCGCAACGGCACCGGCAAGACCACGCTGATCGACACGCTGGTCGGGGTCACGCGGCGGCACGCGGGGCGCATCGTGCTCGGCGGCCAGGCGATCCACGCCATGCCGGCGCACGAGCGCGCCGGCGCCGGCGTCGGCTGGGTACCGCAGGAGCGCAACATCTTCAAGTCGCTCACCGTCGAGGAGAATCTGACCGCGGTGGCACGGCCCGGGCCCTGGACCGTGCGGCGCGTGTTCGAGCTGTTCCCGCGGCTGGCCGAACGCCAGCGCAACCTCGGCACGCAGTTGTCCGGCGGCGAGCAGCAGATGCTCGCGTTCGCGCGCGCGCTGGTGCTCAACCCGCGCCTGCTGCTGCTCGACGAGCCGCTCGAAGGGCTGGCGCCGCTGATCGTCGCCGAGCTGCTGGCGGCGATCGGTCGCGTCGCGCGCGAGGAAGGGCTGTCGTCGATCGTCGTCGAACAGCATCCGCACATGGTGCTGCAGGTGACCGACGCGGCGATCGTGCTCGACCGCGGCGGCGTCGCGTTTCGCAGCGCCAGCACCGCACTACTGGCCGATCCGACGCCGCTCGATGCATGGCTCGGCGTGTCACGCGCATGAGTGCCGGAGTCGCGCACTGGCATGCGCTGGCGGCGATCGCCGCCTGGCCTCTCGCGGGGTGACCGCGAGGATGTCGCCTGGCGCACGACATCACAGATGGAGCCCTCACCTGCGCGGGCACCTGCTCCTGTTCGATCAGACGCTGATAGAGGCGCCTCCGCCAAAAGCCGGGGTTCGTCTCCTGCTGGCCGCGACGTTCATCGAGGGCTTGCGGTTGTCTGCTTTGAGATGGCTTTCACCGAGCATTCCCCTGTGGTTGCTGCTAGCGGGATTGCTCGCGCTGGGCTTGGTGATGATGAGCTTCGCGGGTGTCCGATTGTCGCAACTCGGCCTTCGGCCCTGGAGCGAGTGGAGCACAACGGAGAAGTCGTACTTTTGTCAGGTGGTTGCTGCAGCAAACATCGTCTTCCCGATCCTGCTCGCTGCGCCCCTCGGAAATCGGATCGCCCAAGCCGGTCTTGCGTCGAGCCTTGCGAACGTTGTCGTGCCCTATCTACTGTTCGGCTTCTACCAGGAGCTCGTGTACCGCGCGATGGTGCAGACCGAGGCCGTGTGCCGTTGGGGGTCGCTGGCTGGAGTTCTCGTCGCGAATCTCCTCTACACCTTCGGCCCCCTACACTGGGACTACTTTGCCTCGCCAGCGTCACTCGCCGTGCCCATGTTCGCGTCGATCTTCGCGATCGGGCTCTTCTTCGGCGTCTTGTACAGACGATCCGGCAATCTGTGGATCGTCGCCGCCTTCCATGCGATCGGTAACGCTTATATCGTCTTGAGCCTCGGGCCGACGCGATGATGCAACGGGCAGGTGCCGGCAGCGCTAGCATCGCGGCTGAAACGGAGACAACGACCATGTCACAACGCCAGAGCCCGCCGTTCCGCGCCGACCACGTCGGCAGCTTCCTGCGTCCGAGCTATCTGCTGCAGGCGCGCGAGCAGAAAGCCAAAGGCGAGATCAGCGCCGAGCAGCTGCGCGCGGTGGAGGACAAGGCGATCGCCGAGATCGTCAAGTTCCAGGCCGACGTCGGGCTGCAGTCGATCACCGATGGCGAGTTCCGCCGCACCTATTTCCACATCGACTTCCTCGAGCAGCTCGGTGGCGTGAAGACCGACATCCCGGTCACCGTCAAGAAGCCCGACGGCACCGAGGAACTCGCACCGCCGGTGATCCGCGTGATCGACAAGGTGCGCCATGCGAAGAACATCCAGCTGGCCGACTTCCAGTACCTGAAGGGCGAGGTCGCGAAGCTCGGCATCCCGGGCCTGACGCCGAAGGTGACGATCCCGTCGCCGACGATGCTGCACTTCCGCGGCGGCCGCGCCGGCATCAACAAGGAGGCCTATCCCGAGCTCGATCCGGTGTTCTACGACGACGTCGCCAAGGCCTACGGCGACGAGCTGCAATCGCTGGCCGCTGCCGGCTGCACCTACGTGCAGATGGACGACACCAACATGGCGTACCTGTGCGACGAGAAGATGCGCGCGGCGGCGCGGTCGCGTGGCGACGATCCGAACGAGCTGCCGCACCGCTACGCCTGGTTCATCAACAAGGTGGTCGCGCGCAAGCCCGCCGGCATGACGCTGTGCATGCACCTGTGCCGCGGCAACTTCAAGAGCACCTTCGCCGCGCAGGGCAACTATGAGCCGGTGGCCGAAGCGCTGCTGGCCGAGATGAACCTCGACGGCTACTTCATGGAGTACGACGACGATCGCTCGGGCGACTTCCGGCCGCTGCGGTATCTGAAGAAGGGCAAGACGGTGGTGCTCGGCCTGGTCACCACCAAGTTCGGCCAGCTCGAGAAGAAAGACGATCTCAAGCGCCGCATCGACGAGGCGTCGAAGCACGCGCCGCTCGAGCAGCTGTGCCTGTCGCCGCAGTGCGGCTTCTCCAGCACGGTGCACGGCAACAACATCGCGGTCGAAGACCAGCGGCGCAAGCTCGAGCTGGTGGTGCAGACGGCACGCGAAGTCTGGAAATGACCCACCCCCGAAGCGGCCTGGCGGCCGCCTCGCCCTCGAGCGGCGCCGCCAGCGGACCGGCAGAGCCGGATCCGCGGCGTCCGCTTGGGGATGCGCTGACGCGCAGGGGTCCAAGCTAAGCAATGTCTGATGCGGAGGCCTGCATGGCGGAACCTTTGGTCCTAGTCGAAACACTCGGCGCGGTGCGCAAGCTGACGCTGAACCGCCCGGCGTCGCTGAACAGCTTCACGTCGGCGATGCACCGCGAACTGCGGCCTGCGCTCGACGCCGCGGCCGACGATGCGAGCGTGCGCTGCCTGGTG
>DASTZF010000025.1:0-7839 GCA_035764445.1 Burkholderiaceae bacterium | reverse complement strand
GCCCAGGCGAGACGATGGGTGCGCCCGCTGCGACCCCGCTTGCACTCTCTTGTCCACGACAGCACCTCCCGGTACGGCAACAGATGGTGTTTGTACGGGCTGCGGCACGGCGGCAGATGCACCCGTGCACACGTCGGCGTGAAGTGTTGGCGGGCGTTGGTGGCACCGATTAGGGGGGTGTCACGCCGGCCGCGAACAATTCACGCCAGTGCACCACCGGCGACCCGCGACGACCGGCACATGGCCACCGCGGGAGCAGCTCGAGGCCCCGCCCGGGGCCCTGAATCGCAGGGGCGGAAAGCCCGCGGCCGGCCGTCATGCCGCGCACAGTATCCTGACGCCATGTACGCGGCCCATTTCGGTCTCAAGCGCGAGCCGTTCTCGATCGCGCCCGACCCGCGGTATCTGTTCATGAGCGAGCGCCACCGCGAGGCGCTCGCTCACCTGCTGTACGGTGTGCGCGGCGGCGGCGGCTTCGTGTTGCTGACCGGCGAGATCGGCGCCGGCAAGACCACGGTGTGCCGCTGCTTTCTCGAGCAGGTGCCCAAGCGCTGCAACGTCGCTTACATCTTCAACCCCAAGCTCACCGCACTGGAGCTGCTGCAGTCGGTGTGCGAGGAGTTCCGAGTCGAGGTGCACGCACGAGCGGCCGGCGGCGCGACGCTGAAGGATCATGTCGACGCGCTGAACGAGTACCTGCTGCGCACCCACGCGGCGGGCCAGAACAGCGTGCTGATCATCGACGAGGCGCAGAACCTGTCGATCGACGTGCTGGAGCAGCTGCGCCTGCTGACCAATCTGGAGACCAACGAGCGCAAGCTGCTGCAGATCATCCTGATCGGCCAGCCCGAGTTGCGCGACATGCTGCTGCGGCCTGAGCTCGAGCAGCTCGCGCAACGCGTGGTCGCGCGCTTCCACCTCGACCCGCTGGGCGAGGAAGAGACTGCGCACTACATCAAGCACCGGCTGTCGGTAGCCGGTCTGCACGGGCTGATTCCGTTCGATCGCGAGTCGCGCCACCGCATCTTCGAGCTCACGCGCGGCGTGCCGCGACGCATCAACCTGCTGTGCGACCGCGCATTGCTCGGCGCCTATGCCGGCGGCCGCCAGCGGGTGGACAGGACGATCGTCGACAAGGCCGCGCACGAGGTGTTCGACACCCGCAAGGCGCACGGCCCGTGGTCGCGACGCGCGATGGCGCTGGCCGCCGGGGTGACCGTCGGCGTGGTCGTCCTCGCAGTCGCGCTGTGGGTCGCGCTCGCCCAGCGGCGTTCGCTGGCCGCCGAGCACGCCGCGGCCGCCGCGTCGGCCGCCAGCGCGACGGCGGCCTCGGCGGCGCGCGAGGCCGCGGCGTCGGCGCCGGCAGCGTCCGCGCCGGCCGCCGTGCCGCCTCAACCTGCTGCCACGGCGTCGCCGGCCGCCCCGCCGCGCACCACGGCGGCACCCGCTGCGACCAAGCGCGCCTCGCCAGCAGCCTCGGGCGCGCGGGCTGGCACCACGGCCGCCGCGGCGGCATCGCGATAGGACGGGCCATGTCGTACATCCTCGAAGCCCTGCGACGCGCGGAAACCGAACGCGAACGCAAACGCCGCGTGCCGGGCCTGCACGCGCAACCGGTGGCCAGCGCGCTGCCCGAAGAGCGCGCCATGCGTCGCAACAAGGCCTGGCTGTGGGTGGCGCTCGGCGTCGGGGCCGGCGTGCTGCTGCCGGTGCTGTGGCGCTGGTGGTCGCTGGACCCGGTCAGCGAAGAACCAGTGGTCTCCGCACGCGCTCCGGTGGCCGGTAGCGTGACGCCGCCGGCTGCGCTGGAGCAGCCGCCAACGCCGGCGCCCGCCCCTGCGCCCACTGTCGCGTCGGCGCCGGCGGTCGCCGAGGCGGCTGCACCGACTGCCGTCGCGCGCGAGCGCCCGTCCCAGCCGCGCAGCGCGCCGGCCAAGGCCACGCCCAAGACGAACACCGCTCGCGAACCTGCGCCAGCGGTGGCCGCCGCCGCGCCGACGGCCACGCCCACCGCCGCGGCCAAGCCCGCCGCGGCGGCGAGCGCACCGGAGCCGAAGCTGCGCAGCTTGAACGAGATGCCCGACGACGTGCGCCGGGCGGTGCCGCAGCTGTCGTTCGGCGGCTCGGTGTACTCGGAGCTCGCCGCGCAGCGCATGGTGATCTTCAACGGCCAGGTGCTGCGCGAAGGCGATCCGGTGACCGAAGAGGTGCAGCTCGAGCAGATCCGCCCGCACTCGGCCGTGATGCGGGTGCGCGGCCAGCGCTTCGAGATCGCGTTCTGAGCGGCGCCGGGGCGCCGCGCGTTGTGCGACACAATGCGCGGGCTCGACGGGAGGGATGCATGGCGATCTGGCGTGTGCTGGTGGCGATGGCAATCGTGGGTTCGATGCCATCGGTCGCCGGCGCGCCCGCGCGCTCGACATCGCTCGCGAAGTTCGACTCCGGCTATGCGGAATGCGAGAAGCGTGATGCCGCCATGCGCGGCCATCGCGACGAGGTGTATGCGAGCCTGTACCGCTTGAAGCTCGACGACGCGCTGCGCAGCCAGCTCGAAGAAACGCGCAAGAGCGCGCCCTACAAGAGCGAGCGGCGCCGCGCAGCGCAGACGCTGGCCAAGAACGCTGCGGCGAGCGATGTGCAGCAGCGGCTCGACCTGCAATGCCAGGCGCTGAAGAAAGAGATCAAGTCGGGCGGCGCGGCCTCGGCGCCGCGCTGAATGCGATCGCCATCACAGGAGCCACCATGTCGACCCTCGCCAACATCGCGGTCGCGCTCGTCGCGCTGCTGCATCTGTACTTCCTGGTGCTCGAGATGTTCCTGTGGGACAAGCCCGCGGGACTGCGCGCGTTCGGCCATACGCCCGAGGCCGCTGCACAGAGCAAGGTGCTGGCGGCGAACCAGGGCCTGTACAACGGCTTTCTCGCTGCCGGCCTGCTGTGGAGTCTCAGCCTCGGCACAGCCGGCAGTACGGTGAAGGTGTTCTTCCTGTCATGCGTGGTGATCGCCGGTCTCTATGGAGCGGCCACCGCGAGTCGCAAGATCCTGTTCGTGCAGGCGCTGCCCGGCGCGATCACGCTCGTCCTCGTGTGGTTGTCGTGAGCGTCGCACGCGCGAACGCGCTGCCCTGCGCTGCGCACGCGTAATTCCTACACACCGTTTGGCCATCGCGATGGTGCCTTGCGGTGCCGGGTAGGCATCGGCCTTGCCACGTCAACGTGCGGCATTCCGCCGAACCACTCGAAGGAGAGTACATGAACTGGGATCGCATCGAAGGCAACTGGCGCCAATTCAAAGGCAAGGCACGGCAGCAGTGGGGCAAGCTCACCGACGACCAATTCGAGCGCATTGCGGGCAAGCGCGATGAACTGGTCGGCCAGGTGCAGGAAGCCTATGGCGTCAGCCGCGACGAGGCCGACCGCCAAGTCAAGGACTGGGAGTCGCGGCAATGAGCCGATCGCGACGAAGGAGTGATGTCATGAACCTGCGACAACTGAGCGTGATGGCGGCCTGTGCGTTGGCGTGCGGCGGCGTGCTGGCCATGGGCGATGCCGAGTACAAAGCATCGCGCGACCGCGTCGACGCCGAGTACAAGGCGCAATCGGCGAGCTGCGACAAGCTGAGCGGCAACGCCAAGGACGTCTGCGTGGCCGAGGCCAAGGGCCACCGCAACGTCGCGCGCGCCGAGCTCGAAGCCAGCCACAAGGACACGCCGAAGGCGCGCGCCAAGGTGGCAGAAGAAAAGGCCGATGCCGACTACAACGTCGCCAAGGAGAAGTGCGACGACCTCGCCGGCAACGCGAAGGACACCTGCGTCGCCGACGCGAAGGCGCAGCACGAGAAGGCCAAGGCAACGGCCACCGAGCAGCGCAAGGTCGGCGAAGCGCGCAGCGACGCGCGCGCCGATGCACGCGACGCCGAATACAAGGCTGCGAAGGAGCGCTGCGACACCTTCTCCGGCGATGCCAAGGACAAGTGCGTCGCCGACATCAAGGCCCGCTACGGCAAGTAACCTGGCGCGCTTTGGCAATGCCCGCCTCGGCGGGCATTTTTTCTTGCAGCGCGTGCCGTGACGCTGTGCTTCGCGGCCATCAGGCAAGCGATTTGCCCTGCAGGTCACTGCGCTGCGCGCGCCACTGAACCAGGACGGGCACTCCATGTCAGCCATCGCGAGCACGACGACGCCGTCCGCTTGGGCAGCCAACACCGCCACCGCGCACGAGCGGCTCGACACGGTGCAGGCGCTGCGCGCGGTGGCCGCGCTCAGTGTGGTGGGCATGCACATTCCGGCGATCGATCGCGGCGCGTTCGGCGTCGACCTGTTCTTCGTCATCAGCGGGTTCATCGTCTGCCACGTGGCCGCCGCCGATCCCGGCCGCTTCATCGTCAAGCGCCTGATCCGCGTCGTGCCGCTGTACTGGCTGTGCACGCTGGCGCTGTTCGCAGTGGCGATGGTGGCGCCGCATCTGATGGGCGCGACGCGCGCCGATTGGAGCGAACTCGTCAAGTCGCTCGCTTTCGTGCCGTTCATGAAGAGCAACGGCAACGTGCACCCGGTGCTGTACCTGGGATGGACGCTGAACTACGAGATGCTGTTCTATGCGCTGTTCGCGCTGTCGCTGCTGGTGGCGCCGCAGCGCCCGCAGTGGGTGGCCGCGCCGCTGCTGTTCGCACTGATCGCGCTCGGGCAACTGGTCACCTTCGACAGCGTGCCGCTGCGCTTCTGGAGCGCGCCGATCCTGATCGAGTTCGTCTACGGCATGGTGGCCTACCGCCTGTGGCGCAGCGGCGCGCTGGCTGATCTGCGGCCTGGTTTCGCGGTGCCGCTGGCGCTGAGCGCAATGGTGTTGATGGTGTTGCTGCATCCCGACGATGCGCAACGGTCGTGGCAGTGGGGCGTGCCGGCGCTGATCGTGTTCGTCGCCACCTTGTCGCTCGAGAGCCGCTGGCGAGTCCCCGCCTGGTGGCTGTTGATCGGCAACGCGAGCTACTCGCTGTACCTCACGCAGGCGTACGTGCTGCAGGCGATCCAGAAGAAGGTGATGCCGCTGGACGCGTTCACGCCGGCCAAGGTCGCGACGATGGTCGCTGCAGTGCTGGCGTGCTGTGCCGTGGCGGTGCTGTTCTTCAAGCTCATCGAGCGGCCGAGCAACCTGTGGCTGCGGCGCCGCTTGCTGCGCAAGCGCCTGCCCATGCGCGCGGCGAGCGCCAGTCGGGCGTGACGCCCGCGCACGGCTCTGCTCGTACCCGGGTCGCTCAGGTCATCGCCACGCGCAGCGGGATGCGCCGCCTGCCGAACGGCCGCACGGCGGCGCCGAAGCGACCGGCGATCGGTGTCGTACAGTGCGGGCAGCGGCCGTCTGCGCGCAGGTCGTTGCGGCTGATCTGGTGCCAGTCGCGCTCGATCAGCGGCCGCGCGCAGCCGGGGCAATAGGTGGTGCCGCCCTCGGTATCGTGCACGTTGCCCGTGTACACGTGATGCAGCCCATTGGCCAGTGCGATCTCGCGCGCGCGGCGCAGCGTCGCCTTCGGCGTGCGCGCGACGTCCATCATCTTGTAGTCGGGGTGGAACGCCGTGAAGTGCAGCGGCACGTCGAGTCCGAGGTGATCGGCGACCCAGCGTGTCATGGCGTCGATCTCGCTGTTGCTGTCGTTGTGGCCTGGGATCAGCAGCGTCGTGATCTCGAACCAGCAGTCGGTCTCGTGCCGCAGGTACTGCAGCGTGTCGAGCACCGGGGCCAGGTGGGCGCCGGTCTGCCTGAAGTAGAAATCCTCGGTGAAGCCTTTCAGATCGACGTTGGCAGCATCCATCTTGGCGTAGAACTCGCGCCTCGGTTCGGCGTGGATGTAGCCGGCCGTCACCGCCACCGTGTGCACGCCCAGCGCGTGACAGGCGTCGGCTGCGTCGAGCGCGTACTCGGCGAAGATCACCGGGTCGTTGTAGGTGAAGGCCACGCTCGCGCACCCGGTGTGCTGCGCCACCTGCGCGATGCGCTCGGGCGACGCGGCGTCGAGCAGGCGATCCATCTCGCGGCTCTTCGAGATGTCCCAGTTCTGGCAGAACTTGCACGCCAGGTTGCAGCCCGCGGTGCCGAACGAGAATACGCTCGAGCCGGGATAGAAGTGGTTCAGCGGCTTCTTCTCGATCGGGTCGATGCAGAAGCCCGAGCTGCGCCCGTAGGTCGTGAGCACCATCGCGTCGCCGACGCGCTGGCGCACGAAGCACATGCCGCGTTGGCCGTCGTGCAGCCGGCAGTCGCGCGGGCACAGATCGCACTGGATGCGGCCGTCGTCGAGCCGGTGCCACCAACGCGCCGGGTGCATGGTGTCGGGCAGGTCGTCGTGTTGCATCAGCCGGTCGACTCGCTGTCGGCGAAGTGACGCACGCGGTAGCGCGACAGCTTCACCCCTTCGTTCCAGAAGCTCGGCGCGAGGCCGGCCTTCTGCTTGAGCGCGGCCAGAAAGTCGCGCGGGTCGGGCAGTCGCTGCCACACCTGCGGCAGCAGCGTCGCCTGCACGCCCCGCCACTGCAGGATCACGCCGTCGACGCCGGGACGCAGTTGCGCGCACGCGTCGGCCTCGCTGCGCGCGGCGATCGGCAGCGCCGGCTCGACCACCGACACCTCGATCTCGAGGCCGTCGAACTCGTCGCGCGTCAACGGCGTGAAGCGGGCATCGCGGAACGCCGCGCACAGCGCCTGCATGCGCACGTCGTCGGCCAGCGGCCGCACCGCGGTCAAGGTGCCGACGCAGCCGCGCAGCGCGCCGCGCCGACGCAGCGTGACGAAGGTGGCGCCCGGCGAGCGCAGCGCCGGATGTGCCGGCTCGTCGATCTGCGGCAGCGACAGCGCATCGGCGATCGCATTGCGCGCGCGCGCGAGCAGCGCGCCGCCGAGCCCCGCGTCGTCGTCGGTCGACTGCTGCGTCGAGGTGACTCGCGCGTCGCTGGCTGCGCTCGCTGCGAGCGCGATCGCACAGTAGCCCACCACGCGCGAGCGGTCGCCCGCGGTGTCGCCCGAGTTGCGCAGGTCGAGCAGCTGCGCGGTCAAGCCATGTTGGCGCGCCGCCAGCAGCGCACCGGCCAGCGGCGTCGCGCCGCAGGCCTGCTGATGATCGAGCAGCGGCTCCAGGTGGACGATGCGCTCGACGGTCTCGCGGTCGACCGCCTTTGCCTTGGCGTACGGCAGGTAGTGCGAGAGATCGGTGCTGATCACGATCAGCGTCTCGACGCCGCCCCACAGCCGCTCGATGACCTGCGCCACGGCATCGGCGCTGACCGCACCCACGGCCAGCGGCACCAGCGTGAAGCGATCGAGCACGCTCTGCAGGAACGGCAGCTGGACCTCCAATGCATGCTCTTGCGCGTGTGCCGCATCATTGGCCACGACCTGTGGCAAGTCGGATAGCGCCGCGATGGCATCGCGGTCGAGCTCGACGCGCCCGAGCGGCGTGTCGAACGCCGTCGCCGTCGGCACCGCCAGCCCGTGCACCGCGACGCGGTGAGTCGGACCGAGCAGCACGATGCGACGGATGCGCGTGCGCCAGCGGGCCAGGCGCGCGTAGGCAAACGCCGCCACCGGCCCCGAATAGACGTAGCCGGCATGCGGCACCACCAGGATCTTCGGTGCCGGCGCGTCGTCGGTGGACGCAGCGGCTGCGAGCAGGCGATCGAGCTGTCGGCTCAGCGCCTTGGCATCGGCCGGATAGAACAGTCCCGCCACGGCGGCAGGTCTTGTCGTGGTGTCCATGCGGCAGCCCCCGGGGCACGCCAGATGGGAGCGTACACCTGCTAATCTAGCGTGGCGAGCGGCCGGCTCGCGCTGCTCGCGCCAAGACCGACTC
>DASTZF010000024.1:0-16437 GCA_035764445.1 Burkholderiaceae bacterium | reverse complement strand
GCTCGAGGTCGCGCTGCGCAACACGCGCAACGCCGCGCAGCTGGTGCGTTCGCTGGGCGATCTGGCATTGCTCGACGAGCCGCAGTTCAAGCTGCAGCCGATGACGATGAACCTCGCCGAGATGCTCGACGACATCGTGATGCGGTTCGCCGACCGCGCCGCGCAGCAAGGCGTGACGCTGCGCAACGACAGTGCCGCCGCGTCCTCGGTGTTCGCCGCGGTCGACATCGAGCTGTTCGAGCGCGCGCTGGCGAACCTGGTCGACAACGCGCTGAAGCACACCAGCGCCGGCGGCCGCGTGGCGCTGAGCGCGGACGGCGAGCACGATCGTGTCACGGTGACGGTCGGTGACAGCGGCTGCGGCATCCCGGCACACGACCTGGAGCACCTGTTCGATCGGCTGTACACCGGCGCGGGTGCGCGCGGCGATGCCGACGGCGGCGGCAAGGGCCTCGGGCTGGCCATCGTCAAGCGCATCGTCGAGCTGCATCGCGGCGAAGTCTTCGTGCGCAGCGAGCCCAATCAGGGCACCGAAGTGACGATTTGCTTGCCGCGCGACGCGGTGGCATGAGGCGCGGCCAGCGGCGCGCTTCCACCAACAAAAAGGGCCTGCAGCGCGAGCTGCGGGCCCTGCGCCGGCAGGCCGCCGGCGGCTTGGCGAATCAGCGTGCCTTGGCGACCGAGGTCAGCTCTTTCAGCGTGAAGGTGTAGCTGGCCTTGTCGAGCGGCTTGTGGCAGGCCAGGCACTCGGCCTGGTTGACGCCCGGGCGCTGCTGCTTGGCGAGCGTGAACACCGCATAGTTCCACTCGTCGTTGCGCAGCATGTCGGGAATGTCCTTGCCCCAGCCGGGAGCGCGTGACATCGCGGTGTAGAAGATCAGCTGGTCGGCGACGAAGAAGCCGTCGGAGCCGGTGATCGGCTTCTTGTCGGCGTCGAGCTTGGCCGAATACACCTCGGCGAACAGGTACGCGCCGTTGGGCAGATCCTTGCCGTCCTTGGCGGCCTGCAGGGCGGCCGGGTTCGCGTAGTAGTAGCGCACCTGCCGCGTGGTTGGGAAGTTGATCGTGTGGTACTTGACGAAGGTGCTCTGGTAGTTCTCGGGGAACGTGACGCCACTCTTGGCGAGGTTGGGCAGGAACTCCGACTTGGCGGTGCTCGCGCCGGCGCCCGGCAGCGATGCGAAGTACGCCGCCACGTTGGCGATGTCGTCGGCGCTCAGTTGCGCCGCCATCGGACCCATGATCTGGTTCTTGCGCGTGCCGTCCTTCAGGGCCTTCAGTTGCGTCTCCAGGTATCCCGCCTTCTGTCCGGCCAGGTTGGGGATCACATCGGTGACACTGACGCCGTTGAGGCCGTGGCACGCCGAGCACACGGCCTCGGCTTTCGCCTTCCCCGCTGCCACGTCGCCGGCAGCCAGCGCTGTCGAGCTGAGGGCGACCAGGGTCAGACAACCAATCCAGTTTTTCATGCGAACTCCTTCGGTGCCCAGGTGAGCCTGGGGCTTGTGGTGGACGAGCCCGCGCTGCGGGCCGGCAACGGCTGACCCAGCCGCAAGCCGGGTATACGCAGCCGCGATACGCGCGCATCCGTCGGGCGGATTCGCCCGTGACCTCAGGGAATACGCTAGGCCCGCAGGCCCCGCCAGCGCTACAGCGTGGCGGGCTCGGTGGGCGCGCCTTCGAGCATCGACTGCACGTAGGCCGCGAGGCGGCCGATCTCTTGCTCGATCTGCAGCGAGAACCCTTTGCGGCCGCCGCGCTCGTCGGCCAGCAGGCGAATCAGCGCGAGCTGCGTGCCCGAGAGGTCGCCCCACTGTTCGGCGAGGTGGTTCACGATGCGCGGATATTGCTCGCTCAACGCCTTCGGGCGGGCCTTGACGGGCAGCGCCATCAGCCAGTCGATCGCCTTGCCGGTGAGGGCACGGTCCGACGGTGCGAGCGGGCGACGCTGCTCCTCCCAATAGCGCGGCAACAGCTTCTCCAGCGCGACGATGGCGGCGGGCCTTTCGGCCTCTTTGCGCGCATCCTCGACGTTGGTGAATTCGAACTCGATCACGCCCGAGGGCGGGAACGGTTGCTTGGCTGAGCGATCGGACATGGACTCGAAAAAGAAGCGAGACAGGGCGATGGACGCGATCATGTCATGCACCCATCGGTAACGCGCGGCGGCATGCGTGAGAAGCGCTCAGACGGCGATCGCCGTTACCGTTCGCGCTCGCGCGGCGTGAAAAATTCGGTGGGAGTTACAGGTGCGCCATCGCGGTGTCGGCACGCCGCGCAGGGGCTTCGCGCGCGCGTGCACCTGCGCGGCGGGCACTCCGTAGAATGCTCGGCCCCATGCCAAGCCCCACCCCCTCGAATGCCGGTGTCATCCGCATCCGCGGTGCTCGCCAGCACAACCTGAAGAATCTCGATCTCGACCTCGCGACCGGCGAGATGACGGTGGTCACCGGCCCCTCGGGGTCGGGCAAGTCGAGCCTGGTGTTCGACACGCTGTACGCGGAGGGTCAGCGACGCTACGTCGAGACCTTCAGCGCCTACGCGCGGCAGTTCCTCGACCGTATGGATCGGCCGGCGGTCGATCGCGTCGAGGGCGTGCCGCCGGCGATCGCGATCGACCAGACGAATCCGGTGCGCACGTCGCGCTCGACGGTCGGCACGATGACGGAGCTGAACGACCACCTGAAGCTGCTCTACGCACGTGCGGGCCAGCTGTTCGATCGCCAGACCGCGCTGCCGGTGCGCCACGACAGCGCGGACTCGATCCATGCCGATCTCGTCGGCCGCGCGACGCAGGCCGGCGACCCGCGCGTGGCGATCACGTTCCCGGTGCAGTTGCCCGAGAACGTGACGGCGCAGGAGGTCGAGCAGTGGCTGTCGGCCAGCGGCTTCACGCGCGTGCAGGCCGAGCGCGTGGTCGAGCATAAGAAAGTGATCGACGTGGTGGCCGACCGGCTGCGCATCGTCGGCGCTGAACGCGCACGGGTGATGGAGGCGATCGAGCTGGCGCTCAAGCGCGGCGGCGGGCGCGTCAACGTCTACGTGCTGCGCGACGATGCAGCAGCCGAGCTGTGGCGCTACTCGACCGGCCTGCATTGTCCCGAGAGCGACATCCGCTACCCCGATCCGCAGCCGGCGCTGTTCTCGTTCAACTCGCCGTATGGCGCGTGCGACACCTGCCGCGGCTTCGGACGCGTGATCGGCGTCGACTGGGGTCTGGTGATTCCCGATCACCGCAAGACGCTGCGTGGTGGCGCCATCAAGCCGCTGCAGACGCCGGCTTGGAAGGAGTGCCAGGACGATCTGCTCGAGCACGCCGGGGCTGAAGGCATCCCGCGCGACACCGCATGGAGCCAGCTCACCGACGCACAGCGTCACTGGGTGATCGAAGGCTCGCCGCTGTGGAAGGGCAACTGGAACAAGCAGTGGTACGGCGTGCGCCGCTTCTTCGGCTACCTGGAGAGCAAGGCCTACAAGATGCACATCCGCGTGCTGCTGTCGAAGTACCGCAGCTACACGCCGTGCACGGTGTGCCACGGTGCGCGGCTGAAGCTCGACGCGCTGCTGTGGCGTGTCGGCACGAAGGACGGCGCCGATGCGGTGCGCGCTGCGGCCGACCGCTTCATGCCGGCCGGTGTGGCGTGGTCGCGCGAGCAGCTCGAGGCGATGCCGGGCCTCACGTTGCACGACCTGATGCTGCTGCCGATCGCGCGATTGCGGCGCTTCTTCGACGCGCTGACACCCGAGTCGAGCGTGCTTGACGAGGCGCTGAAGCTGCTGCTCGGCGAGATCCGCACGCGGCTGAAGTACCTGTGCGACGTCGGCCTCGGCTACCTGACGCTCGACCGCCAAAGCCGCACGCTGTCGGGCGGCGAGGTGCAGCGCATCAACCTGACCACCGCGCTCGGCACGTCGCTGGTCAACACGCTGTTCGTGCTCGACGAGCCGAGCATCGGGCTGCATCCGCGCGACATGGGCCGCATCGTCGAGGCGATGCAGCGCCTGCGCGACGCCGGCAACACGCTGGTGGTGGTCGAGCACGACCCGGCGGTGATGCTGGCCGCCGACCGCCTGATCGACATGGGTCCGGGGCCGGGTGCCAACGGCGGGCGCATCGTGTTCGACGGCACGCCCGACGCCGCGCGCAAGGCCGACACGCTGACCGGTGCCTACCTCGGCGCGCGCAAGCACGTCGGCATCGGCATCCGCCGCTACGTCAGCGAGTCGACCCCCAAGCTCGTGCTCGAGGGCGCTCGCGAGCACAACCTGAAGAACCTGAGCGTCGCCTTTCCGCTGCAGCGCCTGACGGTGGTAACCGGCGTCTCGGGCTCGGGCAAGAGCACGCTGGTGCAGGACGTTCTGGTGCCGGCGCTGCTGCGCCATTTCGGCAAGGCGACTGAGGCGCCCGGCGACCATGACCGCCTGCTCGGCGCCGACTGGCTGGCCCATGCGACCTTCGTCGATCAGAGCCCGATCGGCAAGACGGCGCGCAGCAACCCGGCGAGCTACGTCGGCGCGTTCGACGAGATGCGCAAGCTGTTCGCCGACGCGCCGCTCGCACGCGAGCGCGGCTACGGCGCGGGCATGTTCAGCTTCAACGCGGGCGACGGCCGCTGCCCGACGTGCGGCGGGTCGGGCTTCGAGCACGTCGAGATGCAGTTCCTGTCCGACGTCTATCTGCGCTGCCCGGATTGCGACGGCCGCCGCTATCGCGCCGAGATCCTCGAAGTGCGCATCGTGCGCGGCGCGCGCCAGCTCTCGGTGGCCGACGTGCTCGACCTCACAGTGGCCGAGGCGTGTGAGCTGTTTCGCGACGATCTCGAGGTGATCGCGCGGCTGCAGCCGATCGTCGACGTCGGGCTCGACTACGTGCGGCTCGGCCAGCCGGTGCCGACGCTGTCGGGCGGCGAGGCGCAGCGATTGAAGCTCGCAGGCTTTCTCGCCGAGGCCGCGGGCGCGCCGCAGCAGCCGGCGGCCAAGAAGGGGACGTTGTTCCTGTTTGACGAGCCGACCACGGGGCTGCACTTCGACGACATTGCCCAGCTGATGCGCGCGTTGCGCAAGCTGCTCGAAGGCGGCCATTCGCTGATCGTGATCGAGCACAACCTCGACGTCATCCGCAACGCCGACTGGGTGATCGACCTCGGCCCCGAAGGGGGCGACGCCGGCGGCGAGCTGGTCGCCGCCGGCACGCCGGAGGATCTGAAGGCGCACGGCACGTCGCACACCGGGCGCGCGCTGCGCGAATACGACCAGGCATTGGGGCTGGGCGAGCATGTCGCGCGCGAGGGCAGTTTGCCGCTGCAGACGCTGGCATACGAAGGCGTGCCCTTGCAGGCACGCGTGCGTGCGCAGCGCGACGCGGCGCGCGAAGCGGCCGACGTGATCCGCATCGTCAACGCGCGCGAGCACAACCTGAAATCGATGACCGTCGACGTGCCGCGCGGCAAGTTCAACGTCGTCACCGGTGTCTCGGGATCCGGCAAGAGCACGCTGGCGTTCGACATCCTGTTCAACGAAGGCCAGCGGCGCTATCTCGAGTCGCTGAATGCGTACGCGCGCAGCATCGTGCAGCCGGCGGGCCGGCCCGAGGTCGACGCGGTGTTCGGCATCCCGCCGACGGTGGCGATCGAGCAGCGGCTGTCGCGCGGCGGGCGCAAGAGCACGGTGGCCACCACCACCGAGGTGTGGCACTTCCTGCGCCTGCTGTGGGTCAAGCTCGGCCTGCAGCACTGCGTGCACGACGGCGCGGAGGTGCGGCCGCAGAGCGTCGAGAGCATCGCGGCGCAGCTGCTGCGCGACCATCGAGGTCAGCACGTCGGCCTGCTGGCACCACTGGTGGTGGCGCGCAAGGGCGTCTACACCGACCTTGCCAAGTGGGCCAAGGCGCGCGGCCACAGCCACCTGCGCGTCGACGGTGCGTTCGTGCCGCTCGATCCGTGGCCGCGGCTCGATCGCTTCAAGGAGCACACGCTCGAGCTGCCGGTCGGTGACCTAGTGATCGCGCCCGAACGCGAGGACGAGTTGCGCTCGCTGCTGGCCAAAGCACTCGATGCCGGCAAGGGCGTGCTGCATCTGCTGGCACCGCTCGACGGCCTCGCCGACGCGATCGGCGATGGCGCCAGCGGCGCGGGCATCGGCGCGGTCAAGGTGTTCTCGACCAAGCGCGCGTGCCCGGTGTGCGGCACCAGCTACCCCGAGCCGGATCCGCGCATGTTCTCGTACAACAGCAAGCACGGCTGGTGCACCGCGTGCGTCGGCACCGGGCTGGCCTTGACGCGCGAGCAGCGCAAGGCGTACGACGACTCGGTGCGCAGCGACGACGACCGCGGCCGCGAGCAGAACTTTCCCTCCGAAGAGCCCGAAGTCGAAGGCGTTGGAGAGCGGGCGTGTGCCGACTGCGGCGGCACGCGGCTCAACCCGGTGTCGCGTGCGATCACCTTCGACGCCTTGCCGATCACCGAGGTCGCGCGATGGTCGGTGTCCGACGTGCGGACTTGGGTCGACAAGCTGACCCTGAGCGGGCGCGACGCCGACATCGCACGCGACGTCGTCACCGAGATCCGCAGCCGCCTGCAGTTTCTCGAGGAAGTGGGCCTCGGCTACCTGACGCTCGACCGTGCCGCGCCGACGTTGTCCGGCGGCGAGGCGCAGCGCATCCGGCTGGCGGCGCAGCTGGGCAGCAACCTGCAGGGCGTGTGCTACGTGCTCGACGAGCCGACGATCGGGCTGCATCCGCGCGACAACCGCATCTTGCTCGACGCGCTCGCGCGCCTGGGCGACAAGGGCAACACGCTGGTGGTGGTCGAGCACGACGAAGACACGATCCGCCGCGCCGACCACATCATCGACATCGGTCCCGGCGCTGGACGCCGCGGTGGGCAACTGGTGGCGCAGGGTGCCGTGTCGGCGGTGTCGGCCAACGCGAACTCGTTGACCGGTCGCTTTCTGGCGAAGCCGCTGGCGCATCCGCTGCAGGCGCGACGCGAGGTGCATGGTGCCAAGCCGGCGCTGCGCCTGCGCGGCGCGAGTCTGCACAACCTGCGCGACATCGACGTCAACATCCCGCTGCAGCGGCTGGTCGCTGTGACCGGCGTGTCGGGCTCGGGCAAGAGCACGCTGGCGCGCGACGTGCTGCTGACCAACCTGCAAGGCATGGTCGGCGTGCGCGGCAAGGTGCCGGCGCTGGTCGGTTGCCGCGAGCTGGAGGGCTGGCAATCGATCGACCGTGTGCTCGAGGTCGATCAGACGCCGATCGGCAAGACGCCGCGTTCATGCCCGGCCACTTACATCGGCTTCTGGGACACGATCCGCAAGCTGTTCACCGAGACGCTGGAGGCCAAGGCACGCGGCTATGCGGCGGCGCGCTTTTCATTCAACACCGGCGACGGTCGCTGCCCGGCCTGCGAGGGCCAAGGCATGCGCACGATCGAGATGAGCTTCCTGCCCGACGTCAAGGTGCCGTGCGACCAGTGTCACGGCGCGCGCTTCAACCCCGAGACGCTCAGCGTCACCTGGCGCGGCAAGAGCATCGGCGACGTGCTGCGCATGGAGGTCGACGAAGCGGTGGGCTTCTTCGCGTCGATGCCGTCGATCGCGCATCCGTTGCAGCTGCTGAAGGATGTCGGCCTCGGCTATTTGACGCTGGGTCAGCCGTCACCGACGCTGTCTGGCGGCGAGGCGCAGCGCATCAAGCTGGTCACCGAGCTGTCCAAGGTGCGCGACGACGTCACGCGCCGCGGGCAGAGGGCGCCGCAGACGTTGTACGTGCTCGACGAGCCGACCGTGGGGCTGCACATGGCCGACGTCGAGCGCTTGATCCGCGTGCTGCACCGCTTGGTCGACGGTGGCCACAGCGTGCTGGTGATCGAGCACGACCTCGATGTCATCGCCGAGGCCGACTGGGTGATCGACCTCGGCCCCGAAGGCGGTGCCGCGGGCGGGCGGGTCGTCGCGGCGTGCACGCCGGAGGTCCTGGTCGTGCGCGACACCCACACCGGGCGCGCGCTGGCGCCGGTGTTGCGGCGCGTGCCGCAGACCCTGGCGGTCGCGGGGCCCACCTAGACGCGGCCGTCAAGCCGCCGTCGCGGCTTCCGTCCGCTACATCAGCGGGCCAGAGCCGTAGCCGGCCTCGGCCAGTGCGTCGCTGACGTCGGGGTGGCGAACCATCAGGCTCATCGCGCGCGTCTGCAGCGTGATCGCGTCGTCGTGGTCGCCGCAGCGGTCGAGGACGTCGCTCGCGCGCAGCAGCACCTTGATCTCCCAGTGCGGGTCGGCCGCGTGCGTGGCCACGCGCGCGGCCTCGAACGCCATGTCGCGCGCCAGTTCGCGCGCGGCGCGCGCCTGGCGCTCGGCCTCTTCGCCGGTCACCTCGTCGGCGGCCAAGCCCGAGAGCTCAGCCAGTTCGCACAGCAGCTCGACGCGCTGATCGACACCGCCCAGCGCATACGACCAGCGCAGCGCCTGGCGCATGAAGTCCATCGCGTGCGTATAGGCGGACAACGCGCGATAGCAGCGCGCGATGCCGGCCAGCGCCTCGCACATCGCCGCTGGCTGGCGGTCGCGCTCGGCCTCGTCGAGGCGGCGCACGGCCAGATCGAGAGCGGCTCGTCCGGGGCCATAGGGCAGCGCCGGCGTGGCCTCCTGCGGGTCGGGCTGAGCGCCCTGTTCGTGCGTGCCGATCAACATAGTCCCCCTCGATGATCCCGCCCACAGCGGGCTGCGTTGCCCGAGATGCTAGGGTGGCGGCGAAGGCTGGGGCGAACCCCGTTCGCGGGGGCGCGTAGCAAACGCACCGCGAACAAGGGGTCGCTCCGCTCGCTGCAGCGCGGTCCGCACTCGCAGAGGGGCAGCGAAGCCCCCGCGTTTTCTGCAATGGGCCCGGCGCTGGCGCTTCGGTCAGAATCGGCCACCCCAACGAGGAGTCCGCCATGCCCTTGACCGTCACCCGCACCGCACGCGCTTTGCTGTGCCTGGCCGTGCCGCTCGCAGGGCTCACACCGGCGGCCGCTCAGACCACGCTCGCGCTGTCGTCGTGGGTGCCGCCGACCCACGCGCTGACCACCACGCAGATCGAGTGGTGCGCGATGCTCGAGCAGAAGGTGCCCGGCAAGATCAAGTGCAACGCGCTGCCGCGTGCGGTGGCGGCACCGCCGGGCACGTTCGACGCGGTGCGCAACGGCCTGGCCGATATCTCGTTCGCAGTGCACGGCTACACGCCGAGCCGCTTCATCACGCCGCAATTGGCCGAGTTCCCGTTCCTCGGCAACTCGTCGGAGTCGGTGTCGGTGGCGTTCCAGCGCATCTACAACAAGAACCCGGCGATCGCCGATGAGCACAAGGGCGTCAAGGTGCTGGCGGTGTTCACCCACGGCCCGGGCATCGTGTTCAACACCAAGCGGCCGATCACCAAGGTCGAGGACCTGTCGGGCCTGAAGTTCCGCGTCGGGGGCGGCATGGTCAACGAGATCGCCAAGACGCTGGGCATGAACGTCACGCTCAAGCCCGCCCCCGAGAGCTACGAGTTGCTGTCCACCGGGGTGATGGACGGCACGCTGTTCCCCGCCGAGTCGGCCGAGAGCTTCAAGATCGAGAAGATCATCCGCTACGCCACCACGTTCCCCGGCGGCCTCTACAACACGAGCTTCGCGTTCGTGATGAACCAGGCCAAGTACGACTCGCTGCCACCCGACGTGAAGAAGGCGATCGACGAGCTGTCGGGCGAATTCCTGGCGCGCATGGCCGGCCGCGCGTGGGACAAGGCCGACCGCCGCGGTCTCGCGCTGATGCAAGCCAGCGGCGTCCAGTTCACGAAGGCCGACGCTGCCTTCGTCAGCGCGGTGAAGAGCAAGACCAGCGCGCTGGAGGACAACTGGATCAAGGCCGCCGAGGGGCGTGGGCTCAAGGACGCCAAGAAGGTGCTCGCCGACTTCCGCAGCGAGATCTCGAAGCTCGAGCAGTGACCGCGCGATGACGGCGCCATCCGCCCAGCCGCGCGGCCAACGGCTGCGCCGCGTCCTGGAGTGGCTGTGTGGCAGCCTTGCTGCGGTGGCGCTGTTCGCCATCATGATCCTCACGCTGATCGACGTCAGCGGCCGCAAGGCGCTCAGCCAGTCGGTGCCGGGCTCGTTGGAGATGACCGAGCTGTTGATGGTCGTCACCATCTTCGCCGGCCTGCCGCTGGTCAGCCTGGCCGGTGAGCACGTGGTGTTCGATTCGCTCGACCCGTGGCTGCCGCGGCGCGTGCGCCGGGTTCAAGGGCTGTGCGTCGACGCCGCCTGCGCAATCGGGCTGCTCGGTCTGTCGTGGGTGATGTGGACGATGGCCGCCCAGCGCGCGACCGACGGCCAGACGACAGCGCAGCTGAAGCTGCCGATCGCCCCGTTCGTCTACGGCATGAGCGTGCTATGCGCAGTGACGGCGATCGTGCACGTGATGCTGATGCTGAGGCCGGTGGCGCACCACCATGTCGGCGTCGACGCCGAGGGCGTGACGTGACTGCGCGACGTGTGCCGGAGCGCCTGCCGTGACAGAGGCGCTGCTCGGATTCGGCGGCGTTTTCGTGCTGGCGCTGATGCGCCTGCCGCTGGCCTTCGCGATGGGCGTGGTCGGCTTCGTCGGGTTGGGCGTGATGCGCGGCTGGGACGCGACTGCCGCGGCCGCCGGGCAGGTCGTCTACGAGACCGGCTTCGCCTACACGCTCAGCGTGGTGCCGTTGTTCATCCTGATGGGCAACTTCGTCGCGCGCGCCGGGCTGGCGCACGAGCTGTTTCGTCTTGCGTACTCGCTGATCGGCCACGTGCGCGGCGGCCTCGCGCACGCCACGATCCTGGCCTGCGCCGGGTTCGGCGCGATCTGCGGCTCGTCGATCGCCACCGCTGCGACGATGAGCAAGGTGGCCTATCCGTCGATGAAGAAGCTCGGCTACGCCGACTACCTGTCGACCGGCGTGATCGCCGCCGGCGGCACGCTGGGCATCATGATCCCGCCGTCGACGATCATGGTGATCTACGGCATCGTCACCGAAACGCACATCGGCAAACTGTTCGCCGCCGGCGTGCTACCGGGGCTGTTTTGCGCCGCGCTGATGATGGGCGCGGTGGCGATCGTCACCGCGCGCGACCCGCGGGCGGGACCCGCCGGCGAGCGCAGCTCGTGGCGCGAGCGACTGGCCGCGCTGCGCGACATCTGGGGCGTCGCGGTGCTGGTGGTGGTGGTGCTGGGCGGCATCTACGGCGGTGTCTTCACGGCCACCGAGGGCGCCGGCATCGGTGCGTCGGGCGCCTTTTTCTTCGCGCTGGCGCGGCGCACGTTGACCTGGCGCATGCTGCGCGAGGTGCTGGTGGAAAGCGCGCGCACCACCGCGATGCTGTTCACGATCCTGATCGCCGCGATGATGTTCTCGGGCTTCATCAACTTCACGTCGATGCCGGGCGACCTGAAGAACTGGATCACCCACATGGGCCTGCCGCCGCTGGCGGTGGTCGGCGCCATGATGGTGATCTATGTCGTGCTGGGCACCATCATGGAAGAGCTGTCGATGGTGCTGCTGACGATCCCGGTGTTTTTCCCGATCGTTGTGCAGCTCGGCTTCGATCCGGTGTGGTTCGGCGTGCTGATCGTGCTGGTGGTGCAGATCGGGCTGATCTCGCCGCCGGTGGGCATGAACCTGTTCGTGCTGAACTCGCTGCTGAAGGACGTGACGCTGCGCCAGATCTTTCGCGGCGTGTGGATCTTCTGCGCCGCGTTGTGCATCGGCCTGGCGGTGGTGCTGGAGTTTCAGCCCTTGGCGCTGTGGCTGCCGAGCTTCATGAAGTAGCGCGCGCCGCGTGTCGCCCTGACCACCCGCCAGCCGAGCAGCAGCGCGACGATCGCGCCGTAGACGGCCACCTCGCCGAAGTTGCGCTTGCCAGCGCGCATCCAGAAGAAGTGCAGGATGGCCAGCAGCCCAACCGCGTACACCGCGCGATGCAGCCGCTGCCAGCGCGCAGGCCCGAGCCAGCGGATCGCGCGGTTGAACGACGTGGCGGCCAGTGGCAGCAGTAGCAGGAAGGCCGCGCTGCCCACCAGGATGAACGGTCGCTTGGCGATGTCGCGCACGATGTCGGGCCACACCAGGCCCATGTCGAACACCGCGTACGTCGAGAAGTGCAGTGCCGCATAGAAGACCGTGAAAAGACCGAGCATGCGGCGCAACCTGGCGAGCGCCGTCAGACCGGTCCACTGCCGCAGTGGCGTCACCGCGAGCGTCAGGCACAGGAAGCGCAGCGTCCAATCGCCCAGCGAGCGGATCAGCGTCTCGGCCGGATTGGGGCCGAGCGTGTGCTGTACCACACCGATCGTCAGCAGGGTCACCGGGATCAGCGCCGCGACGAACAGCACGGGCTTGGTCGCCCGATGCTGCACGATGGACTGTGCGAGCGTACGCGACACGGTGCTCAGAAGAACTTCTTCAGGTCCATGCCCGCATAGAGCGAGCCCACCTGCGGTTCGTAGCCGTTGAACATCAGCGTCGGCCGCTTCTTGGCGAACAGATCGCCCTCGCCGAGGCGGCGTTCGCTGGCCTGGCTCCAGCGCGGGTGATCGACGTTCGGATTGACGTTGGAATAGAAGCCGTACTCATCGGGCGCCGCAAGCGACCAACTGGTCGCCGGCTGCTTCTCGACGAAGCGGATCTTGACCAGCGACTTGCCGCTCTTGAAGCCGTATTTCCATGGCACCACCAGCCGCAGCGGCGCGCCGTTCTGGTTGGGCAGCAGCTGCCCGTACATGCCGAAGGTCAGCAGCGTCAAGGGGTGCATCGCCTCGTCGATGCGCAGGCCCTCGACGTAGGGCCAGTCGAGCACAGACGATGTCAGGCCCGGCATCTGCGCGCGATCGGCCAGCGTCACGAACTGCACGTACTTCGCGTTGCCCGTCGGCTCGACGCGGCGGATCAGCTCCGACAGCGAGTAGCCGACCCACGGGATGACCATCGACCAGCCTTCGACGCAACGCAGGCGATAGATGCGCTCTTCCATCGGCGCCAGCTTGAGCAGATCGTCGATGCTCAGCGCGATCGGCTTCTTGACCTCACCCTCGATGCTCACCGACCACGGACGCGTTTTCAGCGCGTGCGCATGCTGCGCCGGATCGCTCTTGTCGGTGCCGAATTCGTAGTAGTTGTTGTAGCTGATGGCATCGGCCAGCGGTGTCACTTTCTCCATCGTGATCGCGCCGGCCACTGCGCTGCGCGCGCTGGGCAACGGCGCGCCGTTGGATGCGGCGCCGGCCCGTGCGAGGCGCGGCCCCAGCGCGCCCAGCGCGCCGATTGCGACCAGCCAGCGGCGGCGCGCGGCGAACACGGCCCGTGGCGTGATCTCGGAAGCAACGGGGTGGACGAAGCCACGGTCCTTGAGCAACAACATGGCGAGGTGTGCAGGTCTTGCGTTGGGTCGGCCCAGACGCTCCGACCTTACGCCAACGCGGCTTTCAGCCGAGGGTATCGCCGAACTGGGTGTCGTCGATGACGTTGCCGAAGCCCACGGTATCGCCGTACAGGCGCAGCGAGTGCTGCGTGCTGCACTCGTGGAAGCTCTTGCGCGAGAACAGCTTGGCCTGCGCTTCGGGTGGCAGGTCGGTGATGTTGATCAGGTTCTTGGCCACCAGCGTGTCGATCACGTCTTCCAGCATCCGGACGAAGTCGGCATCGAGGCGCGCAAACCTCTCGGAGCTCGCACTGGACGGGCCACCGCCGATGAAGGCGCGCACGTCGGCATGGTCCTCGGCCAGAAACTCCGTCGTGCCGGCCTCGGCGTGCCGGTGCAGGCTCAGCACCTCGCCTTGTGCGTTACGACGGACGTACGGCATGTCGAGCAATATAGTGCGCGCGCCGCCTAGTGCGCGCGCCGCCGCGCTGCGATACCCAGGCATCCCGCCGGCGGCACGTCATGAAATCGGCCCGGCCGCGGGCGTCTGCGGCTTCAGTGCAGGCCGGCGACGTAGTCGGCCACCGCCTTGATCTCGCGGTCGCTCAGGCGTGCCGCGATCGCTGCCATCTGCGGGCTGTTGGTTCGCTGACCGGAGCGAAAGCCGTTGAGCTGCAACTCGGTGTAGTCGGCGTGCTGGCCGCCGATGCGCGGGTACTGCGCCGGGATACCGGCACCGGTGGGGTTGTGGCAGCCGGCGCACGCGGGCACCTGCTTGTCGGCGATGCCGCCGCGATAGATCTTTTGCCCGAGCGCGTAGAGTTCCTTGTTCTTGGCGAACCCCGGCTTGGCCTGCTTGCTCGCGTAGAACGCCGCGACGTCGCGCATGTCGCTGTCCGACAGCGTGCTGGCAAAACCCTTCATCACTGGGTTGGTGCGCTTGCCGGACTTGAATTCGCCGAGTTGCTTGGCCAGGTACTCGGGGTGCTGGCCGGCAATGATCGGATTGGCCGGACTGCCGCGCGAACCATCGGCCGTATGGCACGCGCCGCACACCTGTGTGGACAGCGTCTGTCCCTTGGCGAGGTCGGGCTTGGCCGGCGCCACCGCGTCGGCGGCTGCGACCGGCAGCGCCAGCGCGGCGGCCAGCATCAGGACGAGGGGCGACTTCATGCGGTCAACCTTGGGCGTTGTCAGGAGCAAGCAAACCCTCGAATTTTACAATGACCCATGCCACGGCCCGATCGCAGCGGTCCACCGGCGGCCAGCGCCGCGCGCGCATGGGCGCACTCGGCGCGCTTCCTCGTGACGGCGAGCCGTCTGCACGAACTGCCGGAACCTCGCCTGCCCGAGATTGCCTTCGTTGGACGGAGCAATTCGGGCAAGTCGTCGGCGATCAACGCGCTGGCCCAGCACAAGCGGCTGGCATTCGCGTCCAAGACGCCAGGCCGTACGCAGCACATCAATCTGTTCAGCGTCGGTCCGCTCGATGCGCCCGACGCGATCTGGGTCGACCTGCCCGGCTACGGCTTCGCTGCCGTCGAGCGCGCATCGAAACAACGCTGGCAGGCCGTGGTGGCCGACTACCTGGCCGAGCGCCACAACCTGGCTGGCCTCGTGATGCTGATCGACGCTCGCCACGGCTTCACGATGCTCGACCGCCAGTTGCTGGGCTACGTCTGGCCGCGGGTGGCCAGCGGAGACGTCAAACTGCTGGCGCTGCTGACGAAATCCGACAAGATCAGCCGTCGCGACGCACAGCGTGGCCTGGCGGACGCGCAGCGCGTGCTGGGCGAACTGGCGACCGAGCATTCCGACATCGGTGTGGCGTTGTTCTCGGCGCTGTCCGGCCAGGGCATCGACGACGTGGCGCTGACGCTGCGCTCCTGGGCCGCACCCACCTAGATGACGCGCGGCGCTTCGGTTTCGCCGGACCAGAATCGGCTGGGCGTCGTCTCAGCGGCGCCGGGTCACGGTCGGCCGATGATCAGCGCCAGGCCGGTGGTGCCGCGCGGCGCGTAGGTGAGGCCGAAGTACAGCGGGCCGACGCCGGTGTCCGCACCCAGGTACACGCTCATGCCGCTGCGCAGGTCAGTGCCGCGGATGTCGCTGCGGCGCAGCCACGCATTGCCGAGCTCGAAGGTGGCACCGATGAACAGGCCGCGGGTCAGCGCCAGCGTCTGCGTCTGCCGCATGTACCAATCGAGCCGGAACAGCGCCACCACGTTGCCCTCCAGCTGGTCCTTGTAGTAGCCCGACAGCTCGTGGAATCCGCCCAGCGTGTAGCGGGGCACGCTGTCGAGCTGGCCGAGGTCGGCGACGTTGATGCGCGCATAGGCGTTGAGTGTGTGGACACCGTACGAGCCGACCCAGCTGCCCTGCGTTTCGACGCGGCGAAAGGCGCCGGTCAGATCACCCGAGCGGCGGCCGGCCCAGGCCTGGCCTTCGAGCCGGTAGCCGGCGAGCGGGAAGTTGGCGTAGTCGAGTTGGTCGATCACCACGCGGCCGCGCAGGCCGTCCTCGACCACGCGCGCGATGCCGGTGGCGCCGGTGTAGTCGGCGCCCAGCAGCACGGGATACGTGTGAACCACCGTGTGCGAAGGGCCGAAGCGGAATTCACCGAACTCGCCCCACGGCTGCCCGAGATCGATGCCGAACACCGTCGTCGTGCGGCTGAACTCCGCCAGCTCGAGGCCCGAATCGGCGTAGCGGATGAAAGGCCGGCGGTGCACGCCCGCGTAGCCCGACGCGAACCAGTCGTTGGCCGGCGATGCGGTCCAGTTCAACGGCTGATAGAGCTCGGTCAGCGCTAGCGGCTCCTCGCCGATCTGCAGCCGGTTGCGCCACTCGGTGCCGCTGCGCGTCAGCCAATGGCGGTTGTGGCTGAGCTTCACATTGAATGCGCTGCGACCGGAGAAGTCGGTGTTCAAGTCCATGCCGATGCGCAAGTAGTTGGGCCCCCAGGGCTTCTCCTCGAGTTCGAACACCAGCCCTTCGCCCTGGTCGGTGCGCACCAGCTGATAGTCGGTGC
>DASTZF010000023.1:0-5979 GCA_035764445.1 Burkholderiaceae bacterium | reverse complement strand
GGGATCGGCTGTCGAGGAGGTCGGCTCCTGGCGGGGCGTCACGCGCAGCGGTATAGGCGGTGGGGCGTGACCGCGACGTTACTGCGTTTTGGCCCCGGTGGGCCTTCAAGTCCGGCGCGAGTACGGCCGTGTACACGACCTACGCCCGCAAGCTAGCACGGCAGGTCGCTTCATTCGTATTCGAGCGCGAGGCCCGGCGCGTGGCCGCGCTTCCGGCGGATAGGTTGTCAGCCGTCGAGCCGATCGGTTCAGGCAAGCGCGGTGTACGAATCCGATTCGACACGCAAAGGAATCGATCTGGCCCTGGGGTTGGCGGATCGCCGGCGTGCCGTGGCCAGCTGCGGGAGGACCTCGGCTGCGCCCGTCAGTGCTGGCGTGGCAACGCTGGGACCAGGCCAAAGGTCTGCATGGTTGCCAGGAGCCTGCTTCGGTCAGGTGGCCCACCTGCATTGATGATCGAAGCCACTTCGCGGAAGTACTGCGCGCCGATGTCGGGCGTGTTGATCACAAGTGCTCGCGCCGCGATCGAGTGTGGATTGCTGAACCCATGGACCACGCCACGCGGCGTGGCCATGCTGTCTCCACGCCGCAGATCGCGCGTCTGATCACCTACGGTGTAGCGCAACGTGCCCTCAAGCACGTACACCAACTCTTCATTGGCGGAGTGGCTGTGCGGCGGCGGCACGTTCGACCCCGGCGGCACGCGCAGCTCGAAACAACCCAGTTGGCAGCCGTCCCCAGCCTCCTGCAGGTACCGGATTTCCAGCTGCCCGACGCGGATGACCTTTTCCGCGACCGGCGAATCGACTTCATTCATGGCAGACTCCTGTGGTAAAAATTTTGTACGTTCGCAGTGTACAAATTCTTTACACCAATGTCAAAGCCCAGAACCCGCACTTCCAGGAAGCCGGCTCGGCAAGCGATCACGCCGATGATCGGCTCACTGCTGCGCCTGCCGCACGAGGTCGTCGTGTCCCGGATGCTCACGACGCTTGCCAGCAATGGCTTGGATATCACCCCGACCGAGCTGGGCGTCTTTCTCTATCCGGGCCCTGACGGGCGTCGACCCGCTGATCTGGCCCGACAGTGCGGCATGACCCGCCAAGCCATGAACTACGTGTTGGCGAACCTGGAGCGCCGCGGCCACATCGAGCGCCAGGCTGGTCCGAGCTCCACGGCAAGTGTGGTGCGCGTGACCGACAGGGGCTGGCAAATCGTCGCGCAAATCCGTGGCTGCGTAGCCGTCATCGAGCAGGAGTGGACGGCACATCTGGGCGCTGAGCGGTTCAAAGCCTTGCGCGAGACGCTCTATGACTTGTCGCTGTGGCTCGGAAAGCTCAGTTGAGGGAGCGCTCGTTTGCAGCGCGTCCGCAACCGAAAGCGGACAGCGGCTGTCGGCCAGGAATCGATCTAGTTGATCACGCGGTTGGCGCGCAGCAGCGAGGATTGCGGCAGCGTGATGCCGAGGCGCCGTTCAGTCTTGCGGTTGATGATCAGTTCGAACTCGGTCGGCCTTGCCACTGGCAGGTCGCCCGGCCGCGCGCCCTTCAGGACCTTGTCGACATAGCTCGCGGCGTGCCTGGCCAGCGCCCCGACGTCCGCGCCGTAGCTCATCAGGAAACCCGCAGCGGCAAGCAGCGGTGTTCACGAGAAGGGAACGGCGCTTCATTGGCAGCCCTCCAGGTCAAAAGCGCCGCACCACAGCCAGCGATGCCAGCGCGCGAGGTAGCCCATGAACATCGCAAGCCGCTAGCGCAATGTCCATTGGACCTTGGTCCCATTCGGCTGGACTTGTTTGGTGTGGAAGCGCGCGCTGCGGCAGACGGCTACGTCGGGCTGCTTAGGAACGCGTCGGCAGCTGACGACTCACGAGGTTCTTACTGACGCCTGACCTCGTCATCTGCGCGCGTTTGCGACGCCTCACTGGACCCGGTTGAGACCCACCCCACGAAGATCTGGTATCCCAACGCCAGCAGGGTTGCGCCGACGAACATGCCGAGGATGCCCCCGGTGCCCATGCCGCCCAGCGCGCCGAGCAGGATCACGGGCATCGGCGCGTCCACGCCGCGGCCGAGCATCAGCGGCTTGAGCACGTTGTCCGCCATTCCCGAGACGAACAGCAGCACCGAGTAGGTGACTGCCGCGACGGTGCCGTAGTCGCCGCTGACCCAGATCCAGACGATCGCCGGCAACGTGACGAGCGCGGCGGGGACCTGCGCGATGCCCAGCACCAGCACAACCATCGCGAGCACGCCTGCCCACGGGATGCCCGCAACGAGCAGGCAGATGCCGACCAGGATCGCCTGGATGAAGGCCACGCCGACCACACCCTGGGCTACCGCGCGGATCGTTGCCACCGACAGCGCCGTGAACGCCTCGCCACGGTCCGAGCCGACGACGCGCGTGAAGATGGCGCGGCTGCCACGCCCGCCGGCTTCACCGAAGACCATCAGAATCGCCGCAATGATGAACGCGGCGACGAACTGCAGGATGGCACCGCCTATGCTGGCCACCATCGCCAGCGCTTCCTTGGCGAGTTCACCGATCTTGGGTTGCTGGCTCTGCACCAGCGCCGGCAGGTCGTCGTGGGCTTGCTGCCACAGCGCGTGGATCTTCCTGCCGACCAGTGGCCAGGAGGCCACGCTATCGCGCGGAGGCGGAATCTGCAGCGTGTTGCTCTGCACGTCGTTGACGAGCCGGTGTACCGAATCCCCCACCGAGCCCATCAGCACCGCGGTGGGCGCGACGATCAGCGCAATGCCCAACAGCGCGATCAGCGTCGCCGCGAGCCCTTGTCGACGGCCGAGTCGGCGCGCGATCGCCTGCTGCATCGGATAAAGAGTCACGGCCAGGATCAACGCCCAGACCATCAGCACGAGGAAGGGCGCGAAGACGCGGTAGCAAAGCAGCGCCAGCGCCAGGATCAGCCCGGCGCGGATCAGGACGTCGAGCAGCCCGGAACCAATGGCATCACCTCGATCAGGCTCGGCGGGCATGACCGTTCCTTGCGGCGTGACACATCGATCTATGCCTTGCGGTTACGCCGGCGCGTCAAGCGCCGTTCATCATGCGTTCAGTGCTTGATGTCGCGTTCGCGTTCCACATCGTCGTGCTCCTGTCGGGTACAGACAGGGTGCCTTGTAGTACTTGGTCCCCTTGGCCGTCAACTCCGACGTCACGCCGCCGACTCATCGGCCTGAAGGCGACGCGGCGTGCCGCTTTCGCGCGTCCTTCCGGTGAGCGCGCCATGGCGTTTGCGTGGGTCGGTTGGTCGGCTTCGTCCTTGGCGAGGTTGTAGTCCGGACCAGGCCACTTGCATCGGGACGCTTCGCCGAGGCAAGCGGCGCCCTGGCCAGGCCTGGTGCGGACTCCTGGCGGCGAGCCAGGCTAACAAGCCACAAAGAAGCCACAAAGCCCGTCTGCAGTGAAGTGTGGTTGCTAGGGCCCGGGCCCTCCCTGCAAAGGGACCCGGCTTCCGGTCGAACGCGCATGCCGTGTTACCGGACGCAGACCGAAACGGCACCCAGAGGTCACCGGTGCGTCACGCCTGATCTTCATTCCCTTCGTACTGTGTTGACCGCGGCCAGGCCGGTCGGACTCGACCTCGCTCTGCCTCGCTAAACCAGAAATTGAAACTACATAGGAACAGAGATGATGAGTATGAAGAGAGTGTCTGCGTTGTTGTGGCTGTCGCTGTCTGCTGGCGCCAGTCTGGTGGTGGCAGGTTGCGGTGGCGCACACGCCGACGAGAACAACCAGGTCGTGAGCTGGACAGGCATCGCCGGAGCGATCACGATCCAGAACGTCAGCAACCCAATTGGCAACATCGAAAGCGGGACGTTTGCATGGACCACCCGAACTGGTAGTGCCAAGGTCGATCTTGCCCAAGGAACCACCAACTTCGATGTCGAAGGGCTCGTGATCAACGGGACAACGTTCAGCGGGACTGCAGGCCCGGTCTCCGCAGTGACAGGCACCCTGGTCTGCAATCCGGGCGCGGATGCGCAGACTGTCCTCGACACGCCCGCGGTGCCGCTCAGCACACAAGGGAGCGCCCATTTTTCGGGTCGCATCGAAAACATCCCAACCAACTGCGCGGCCCCGATCTTCCTGATTCGGATTGCGTCTCCCGCCGGTGCCGCCGGGCGATGGATCGCTACCGGGACCGAGCCAAGATCGATGACGAACTGAGCGACTCTCGCCACGGGTCGATCGCATCGCGCATGTCGCGTCGATGGCGCTGGTGTCCTGCCGGCTCACTTGAATCAGGCGACGGGCATCGGGGCTGCGTCCTGTTGGGAATCCACGATCTGCCTGACAGGCGCCGCCGAGAGGAACAGTGCCCGCAGGGGCTCGTCAGGGGCGAAGGTATTTGCCAGTTCAGTGATGCACGACACCGCGTGTGCTCGGTGCGACAGTGCCGCCGCCCCAGCGGCCTTGCCGCGGCCGAGTACCCGAGCGGCGGTCGCGTGAACCTGCCAAGCCACCGTCGGCACGTCGTGATCGCCCAAGATCGCGAGTGCCTTCTGGATTGCATTGCGCGCCGCCGTTGCGTCGTGCTCGGCCACACCAATCCGGGCCTGCAGGTCCCACGCCCGCGCGTGCATGTGCGGGTCTGCGGCGGATGTGGCTGCCTCCAGAAAATCGTCGGCGTGTCGACGGGCCTGCTCGATGTCTCCCGCTCGCAGCCAGGTCTCGCTGAGGCCCGCCCGCGCGTTCATACGCCACAGCCAGTGCAGGAAGAATTTCGGGGTCGCCTGCAAGTCGCACACTCGCGCAAAGCATTCATGGGCCTCGAGGTACTGCTCGCGATCGAGGGCTCGATAGCCACACGCGACCGATTCGATGGCGCGGAGTTGGTTCGTTGGGTACGCAGTGCCCCCTGAAACGGCACGCTCGCACAGGCGGCATGCGCCCTCGTAGTCCAGCAATAAAGTTCGCAGCCAGGCTTCACGCAGGACGCAGAGCCATGGATCCGTGCCATTCCTGGCGGCCAACTCCTGTTCCGCGCGCAACAGCTGCAGCAGTTCACCAAACCGCCCGGCGCGCATCAGCGCCACCGTCTTGACGCTCATCGTGAACAGATGGAGCACCGGGGTTGGTGTCTGATGCGTGGCGCTCGGTGCCTGGATTTCGATGCGCCGGAGCACGTCACGATGAGCGCCACGAACCAGCAACAGATAGCAGTGCAGGCTCTCCAGATAGGGCGGAAGATGGGCCTGGCCCGACCTCTGTACCAGCTCGAACGCTGCGGTCCACCGCTGCCACTCGCGTTCTTCCCAGCGGTCGTAGACACACCGGTACGCGGCTGCCTGCATGACGGCGAGCGCGCTCGAAGACGGCGCATCGATATCGGTGCTCAGAGCTGCCGCCCGTTCGGCGAGCGCGACTCCGCGATCCGGATCAATGAACCCCAGGGGCAGCAGCAGGCGCCCCAGAGCTCTGATCTCGGCGTTTCGATCGGCTGCCGCTGCCGCGAGCGCCGCTTGAGTGCGGTAGGCACGCTCCGAGTCGGACATGTCACCGAGCCAGTAGTGGATGTCGCCGGTCTGCTCAAGGATCAGACACTCGGTTTCGGCGCGCCGGACGGGGTCGACCTTCTTGAGCAGTTCGAGAGCATCCTGCAGGATCCCAATCGCACCCCTGTAGGCGAATCGCCGCGCAGCGTTTTGGGCCGCCATCACCAGATGGCGCACAGCGTCTTCATGCTGCCCTGCGCGTTGCAGATGCATCGCGATTTCGGCCGCACCTTCGAGTCGGTCCAAGGCGTGCAAGACCTTCAGGCGCTCGCCGATCCGCCTGTGCAGCCTGACTCTGTTCATCTCCGACAGGCTTCGATAGACCGCCTCTCGATAAAGGACATGCCTGAACTCGTAGATCGCCGAGAACCCTTCATCGGGGACCTCCTGCAAGCCCACCGGCCGGATGAATCGTGCGCCCGCAGCCAACGCTTCGCAAACCTGCTCGATCTCATCGACG
>DASTZF010000022.1:0-28463 GCA_035764445.1 Burkholderiaceae bacterium | reverse complement strand
ACCGTGAGGGAAGGCGGCGTCACCCTCGGCGTGACGATCAGCTCGTTGATCAGCGTGTCGCTCGAGCCGCCGCTGGTGCTGTTTGCATTGCACGCGGGCAGTTCGTTGCTGCCGCGGCTGCAGCACGAGCCTTTTGGCTTGAACGTGTTGGCCAGCGATCAGCGCGACATCGCGGTGATGTGGAGTTCGGCGCCACGACCGCCGATCCCACCGAACCTGCTCGCCGATGGTGCGCAGGACGGCGGCCTGCGCATCCGCGATGGCGCCGCCTGGCTGCTGGCACGCGTCGAGTCGCTGCATGCGGCAGGCGATCACGTCGTCGTCGTCGGGCGCGTGTTGCAGACGCAGGCTGGCGACAGGCCACCGTTGCTGCACCACCACCGGGCATACGGCGCGTTGGCTCCGCTGCATGCCGCCGATTCACCCACCCCGTCCGGAGAGTTGCTGTGAAGACCCGCTGAGCCAACGACCCTCGCAACCAGGGAAGTCGGGCGCGGTCGTCACGGATGCGTCACACGTCGGCACTACCGTGCAATTGACCCATTCCCACTTCCCGGAGACGACTGCCGATGAGACCGCTCAATGGCCTCCTTGCCGCCACAGCTGCGGCCTTCTTGACCGCTGCAAATGCCACGCCCACGTTTGTGAACGCGCTGGTGATCGACGCGCACACACTCGACGCTGGAGGGGGCACGGCAGTCAACGATGGCCGCCTTGGATTCTTTTCCGATCTCTACTACGACCCCCAACGTGACGAGTGGTGGGCACTTTCCGATCGCGGCCCGGGTGGCGGCACGTTGCAGTATGAGACTCGCATCCACCGCTTCAGGGTCGATGTCGATCCCGCGACCGGCACGATCTCCAACTTCCAAGTGCGGAAGACCCTGATCTTCCGAATGGGGGGAGCGGCACTGGATGGCCTGGCGCCAGGCGTGGGCGAGCCATTGGGACTCGCTTTCGATCCCGAAGGGGTGGTCGTGCACCCGCTGACCGGCCACCTGCTCGTGTCCGATGAGTACGGACCTTCGCTCTACGAGATCAACGGGACAGGTCACCGCGTGCGAGCCTATGAGATACCGGCCAACCTGCTGCCGCGCAACGCTGCGACGGGCGCCGTGAACTACGCGAGCGACGCGGGCAACACCGCAGGCAAGCGTACCAATCGGGGATTCGAAGGGCTGGCCATCAGCCCGGATGGCCGCTCTGCCTTTGCGATGCTGCAAAGCGCAATGCTCGACGAAGGTGGCGCCGACGGTGTCTACAACCGCATCGTTCAGTTCGACACCCGAACTGGCCGCTCAGTCGCGCAGTACGCGTACCGCATGGAGGGTGCCTCGCAAGGCCGCGGCATCTCGGCGCTCATCGCGCTGAACGCGACCGAATTTCTCGTCCTCGAACGCAACAATCGCGGCCTTGGCGTGGATGCCACGCTCGCAAGTCCGAACAAGAAAGTGTTTCGGATCGACCTGACCGGCGCCACCGACGTCAGTGACATCAATCTCGATGCACCCGGCGCCGTGTTCACGCCAGTGACCAAGTCTGCAGCGCCTTGGCTCGACCTCGCCGCGCCGGCGACGCTGACACACCCGTCGCTGGCCTCGTTGGGGGGCGTATCACCCGAGAAGTGGGAAGGCCTCACGATCGGCCCGCGCTTGGCGGACGGCTCGCATCTCGTGCTCGCTGGCACGGACAATGACTTCTCCGTGACGCAGAACCCGAGTGCGACCCAGTTCGATGTCTATCACCGCTTCGGTGCCGACCGCATCCGCTGCGACGTCGGAACGTTCTCAAACTGCGTGGCGGTGAACGCCGACGGCTCGACCGGCGCTGCGTTGCCCGCGGGGTTCGACTTCACCAACTATCAGCTGATCCCGGGCGTGCTCCATGCCTACAAGGCGAGCGCCGCAGACTTGGCGCGATACGTCGTGCCCGGCAGCACAGAGTAGGACTGGCAGACATCGACGCTGGCGTGGCCGGCGTCAAGCCGGCTGCAGGTACAGCGCTGCAAGGCGTTCGCGTGCGCGCGACGTCAACCCCATGCGCTGTTCGAGGTAGCGATCGATCCCTCCGTGATCGACATCGATCGCCCCCATCGCGGCCCGCAGGAAACCGCTGCTTGCGCTCCACAGCACCGCGAGAGCATCTACCGGGATGCCGGCTTCGGCCGAGGCAGACGCAGGACGGCGGTACACCTCGTTCGTCAACAGATAGTCCTGTTGAACCACGCACAAGGGCACGCCGAGCGCCAGCAGGAGCAGCGCGGCAGCGAGGCCGGTGCGGTCCTTGCCAGCGGTGCAGTGGAAGACGAGCGGCGAGTTGTCGTCCAACAGGTGCGCAAACCACTCGGCGAAGCGTTGCGCCTCGTCGTTGACGAGGTGGCGGTACAGGTCCTCCATCAAGGCCGCCATGCGCCGCGGGGCGAGCGCGATGCCAGCGTTGGACAGCAGCGACATCTGCCGCACGACCGTGGGCTCGATGGCCAGCGAAAACTGTCTCAAGCCGGGCAACTCGTAGGTCTGCGCAAGTCGCTCGTCCCGACCCCGGAAGTCGAACGCGCGGCGAAGCCCCAGCGGAGCGAGGATGGACCGGTCAGCCTCCGTCAAATGGCCCAGGTGATCGGATCGAAACACGCGCCGCCAGCGCAGCGGCCGACCCTCACGACCGACATAGCCACCAAGATCGCGAAAGTTGGTCGCGCCCTGGAGGTTCAGCACGCGTTGGTCGTTGCGCATGCCGAGATTGTGGGGGGCGGAGTCGAGTCCCATGCGCGCGCTGCGGAGCCAAGCGTGCCGGCCAGCCCGTCACGGCACCTGTCAAAGATCCGCGATGGGTGCCTCCAACAGACAGCCGAACTCACGCGCGAAGTCCACCGATACCCGAGCGTGGACCGCGCCCTGCTTGTCGAAGAATCGCTGCGTGCCAGCAAGACCGAACACGCCTTCGTGCCACACGTTCGGGTGGATGTACAAGCCTTGGCTGCCGTCGAACCTGAAGCAGACGAACTTGTCGGGCGCGACATCGTCGCCGGGCAGCGCCAGCGGCACGTAGAACGGCAGCGCCTGCAGCGGAAAGAACAACTGGCCGCCGTCGGGATGGTAGTTGGCGTGCCACAGCAGCATGCGGCGCGGCGTGCGTTCGTGGTCTTCGCGCGCAATCGCGGGCGGCTCGGCGTAGGCGAGGATGTAGTGGCCACCGACGGCCTCGTTGCGGCCGTACAGGATGTCGCCGCGCCACTCGCTGACGAAGACGCCTTCGGTGGTGCCGCCCTGGTCACCGGTGCCCGCGTCGACCGGCCGAGCACCGACGCTGGGCCAGCGCACGATCTCGATCGGTTGCGTGCCCGGATCGCTCACCAGGCAGCCGTAGCCTCGCAACGTCGACGTCGTGGCGTCCACCACGCGCATCGTCACGCGCTCGAGACCGGCGGGCAGGTTCGGGTGCAGGTAGTCGATCGGCGCTTGCATGGCGGAACGTTGCCCTGACAAAGTGACGCATCGGTGGCGGTCTCGTGCCGAGCGTGGCGCGATTCTAGGGCGCCCAAGCGCGGCTTTGCCTCAGCGCTTCGTTGCTGCGGACAACTCTCGTTCGGCATTGATCTGCGGCAGCGCTTGGTCGATCTCGGCGGAATAGAGGATGACCTTGAACGGATTGAACTCCTGGTACTTCTCCATCAGCTTGAGGTAGGCGAGCCGTCGCGCGGCTTGCACCCGTGGGTCGGCGCCAAACCGTGCGTTCACCGAGCGCAACGTCTGGGCGGCCAACTCGTGGCGGCCGTCGGCGATCATGCGTTCGGCGGCCGCCGCAATCTGGCCGGCGTCGAGGCCGAGATATGCGACCAACGCATCACCACGGTCGGCGTCGGTCAGCGCGTCGAGTCCGTGCAGGCCGTTCTGCCAGTACCCGCTTTGCTGGTCGAACACGCGATTGATGAGGTTCTCGCGCAGCACCAGGTAGGCGAGGTGCACGTTCGATGGGCTGCGCTCCAGCGCGGGTGGAATCAGGTTGGCCGCGTGGATCGCCCCTCGCTCGGTGCCGTTGCGGATCGCTTCGATCACCTGGTCGCGCAGCCACGCGATGTGCGGAGCCAGATCGTCGAGCATCGACGTCGACGAGAAGACTTGAGTCAATGGCTCATGGCCGTGCAGCAGCTTGCGCGGTGCCAGCGCATGCACCTGTGCGATCGCGGCCAGCATGCCGTCGACGCTGCCTTCCTCGGCGAACGGGGCACCGACGTACGGCATCAGGATGTCGCCGACGAACAGCACGCCATGCTCGGGCAGGCGGATCAGCATCGCGTCGTCGGTCTCCCCGCCCTGGGTCGGGATCAGCTCGATGCGCGTCCCGCCCACCACCAGATCGGTCGGCCGGTCGATCGCCACGTCGGGACGGTACGAGGCCACGTCGTCGGCGTTGAAGCTCTGGCCGAAGAAGGGCGTCAGCGCCGTCCGGTGCGCCATCGCGTCGCGTGCCAGCTCGTCGCGGTAGTTGCTGCGTCCGAAGAAGCGCGGCGCCGATTCGAGACCGCGGAAATAGCGTTGACCTCCGACGTGGTCCCAGTGCGCGTGGGTGATCAGCACGGTCGTCAGCGGCGGCAGTGACGGCACCCGCGCGCGCAATGCCTCGTGTGCCTGCCGGGCTGCATCCGGACGCGCGCCGGCATCGATCGCAATCAGCTCGCGTCCATTCGCTGAGACGATGAAGTAGTACTCGGTGAACTCGAAGCCGGACAGGGCGTAGACGGTGCCCGGCACCACCTCGCTGATGCGGCGCGACGAGAACGTGTGCCCGGTGGTCGTCCCCTCGCCGAACGGCGTGGTGAATCGCACCGACCGGGGCCCTTCGGGCAGGCCGCTCATGCGCTGGTAGCGCTGTGCATCGTCGAGCTGGCCGCGCGCGCGGTACTGCGTGGCGAGACCGGCATAGACCTCGCGCAACCAGCCGGGATGGGGTGCGAGGTCGGCATGCGCTTCGGCCCAACGCAGGTCCTCGAGCCCCCCGTCGCGCTCGCCCAGGAAGGCGGGAACCTGGGTGCGCACGACGCCGGACATCCAGCGCGCAGGGAACGAGTTGCCGGCCGTGAGCTCCTTGACCTGATCGATCATCGCCAAGGTGTCGCGCACCCAGCCGATGCGTTTCAGCAGCGGCACCTGATCCGCGGCCGCTGCGCGCAGCGCGGCGCCGGCCAGCAGGTAGGCCGACTGCTGTTGGGGACTGAGCCCGCCCCGATAGCGATCGAGCAGGCTGCCGATGTACTCGGCGCCTTCCAGGGCTCGCCCGGAGTTGGCGTACTGGCCCATCAGCAAGAACAGCAACTGCGGGTCTGACGGCGGCCGCCACGCATTGACCTGCTTCAGGTACAGCAATTCGGGTGGCTCCTGCCCCGAGGCCGGGCCGCTCGCCGCCCGGGAATCGGCGTGGACGAGCAAGGTGCCAGGGAGCGTCGCGATCGCCGCCACGGCCAGCGCGGCGAGGGTGTTTCTGAGTTTCATCGGAACTCCTTCGAATTGACTTGCAAAAAACAAGTCACAGGCGATGGTATAGTCACTTGCAAATAGAAAGTCAACTGAAAGGTCGTTGCCCGTGGCCAAGCACTACGCGATCGAGGACTGCCCGGTGGCCAGGACGCTGGATCTGATCGGCCACCGCTGGACCATCTTGCTGTTGCGCGACCTGCTGCTGCACGGTCCGCGGCGCTTTCAGGACTTCCAGCTGTCGCTGCCCGGTGTTGCGCCGAACATCCTGTCCAGCCGGCTCAAGTCGATGGAGGACGACGGCCTGGTGCAGCGCGAGTTGTACGCCGAGCGCCCGCCGCGCATGGTCTATGTGCTGACCGAGAGGGGCCGCAGCCTCGGCCCGATCGTCAAGGCGATGCGAGAGTGGGGTCTGAAGAATGTAGAGGGACTGGGAAGGGTGCGGCGCAAGGCAGCCTGACCGACGCATCCGACCCGCGCTGCAGTCGGCTCGGGCCACGCCAGCGTTTCGGCGGTTCACCCGGAGCGCCAGGAGCCCATGCCGCCAGGCACGCCGCAGGGCCAGTCATCCGCGTGACATGCGAGGCGGCGACGATGCGTTGCATGGAGATCGCACTGATCGCGGACAGCCACCTGTCCGAACGCGCACCCGAATGTGTGAGCAACTGGGGTGTCGCCGCACGCACGGTCGCTGCTGCCGACCCGGACCTCACGATTCACCTGGGCGACATCACGCTGGACGGCTGCGAACAGCCCGACGAGCTGCAGTTCGCACGCGGCCTGCTGCAGGCCTGGCCGACACCCATCGTGTGCACGCCCGGCAACCACGACATGGGCACCGCCGGCGGTGAAGAGCGCCTGTCGCGCACCGCCTTATCGCGCTACACCGCCGCATTCGGCGCCGACCGTTGGTGCCTGGTCGCGGGTGGCTGGACGCTGATCGGCATCAATGCGCAGCTGTTCGGCACCGGCTCCACCGAAGAGCGAGCCCAGCTGGAGTGGCTGCGCGGGCACGCACGGCGCTTGCGCCGCGGCGACCGCGTTGCGCTGTTCCTGCACCGCCCGCTGTTGCGCCCCATCGGCGATGCATCGATGCGGATCGGTCGCTATGTGCACGCCGAGAGCGCCCGCTGGCTGCTCGACGGGCCGTTGCGCGGCGCGTTGCGCCTGGTTGTCAGCGGTCACACCCACCAGGCAATGGACTTCGTGGCCAACGGCGTGCGGCACGTGTGGGTGCCGTCATCGGGCTTCGTGATTTCCGATGCGCTGCAAGGCCCGGTCGGCCAGAAGGCCGTCGGCATCGGTTGGCTGAGCTTGTCGGCCGGCGATTGGGAGTACATGCACCTCACGCCGCCTGGCGCGGTGAAGCACGAGCTCACCGGCTTGTCGTTCTACCGCGAGCTGGTCTCCCACACTTGAAGTGCGAGGCGCGGCTGATGGTCCGCGATGACGCGCGACCTTGTCGTGCTGGTCGATCGGCGCGTCGCCCAGCCTCGCGCTGCCGCAGCGACCGCTACTTCAGTCCCATGCAGCTCGCGTAGTACGTGACCGTCGCCGGCCAGTCGGAGAAGGTCCCGATGACTCCGACCTCACGCGCCAGCACGTCGAGCACGATGTAGAGGTCGCTGTCCTTCCTGACGGCTCGCCCCTCGCGGTCGAAGTCGTAGTAAAGGCCGGCACGCGCGGCACCGCGCCGCAGATCCGATCGCTCGAGGGACCACGTGATGATCTCGAATCCCCAGGCGCGCAGGTCACGTGCCAGCTGCGACGGCACGATGCGGTCATTGCCGTCCACCGCCAGCAATGCCGGGATCGGTGGGGAGACGATCCGCACTCCACGGCGGCTCAGCATTCGAAAGTATTCGCCACGGTCCGTCTGGTTGTGCGGCGCCTGGATGACGATGTCGTGCACGGCGGCGTCGTAGTCGAGCAGGTAGACCGCCTGCCGTCCGTACGGTGTGTTGTCGATCCACGTGAGCACATCGTCGACGTTGAACGACTGCGGCCAGGCGTCGCGCGGCCGCACGCCGGCGTCGCGCAGTTCCTGCGCGAAGCGCAGCGCATAGCCCTTCTGACTGCCGAAGATGGCGTTGATCGATGCCGCATCGCCGCTCTTCAACTCCGGCGTGTGCATCACGCCGAGGCGTTTGTTCAACTCGATGCTCTCGCGCAGCGTGAGCAGCGTGCCGCGGCCGGTGTACAGGTCGGTGCGCCAGGTCGCGGTGCCGCCGACGTACTCATCGACGGTGCGGGCCGCGGGGTTGAACGCATCCATCTTGCCGCGCAGGCTCTTGAACTGCTCCAGCGACAGCTCCGACGTGCGGCATTCGGCGCTGGCTGGCGCCTGCACCTTGCCGCTCGCATCGACCGTTGGAGCACGGAAGGCCTTGATGCAGGTGGCGGCGAGCGCGGTCTGCAGGATGTTGGTCGTGGTGTGCAGGTCGTTCTGCGCATGCCGACACACGAAGTCACCGTTCTTGGTGAACGTGGTATCGCATTCGACGATGCCTGCACCCTGCAGTGCCGCAGCTTCGTAGGACTCTTTCGTATGCTCCGGAAACTGCAGCGCCGCGCCGCGATGGCCGATCGAAAACTGCGTGCGATGAAATGGCCCCTTTTGGCACTGCATCAGCCTGTCTTTGAGGCTGCCCTCATCCATGCCGGCGACGAGGTAGAAGGGTCGCGGGCCGAGCTGGATCGGATCGGACGCGAGGCTCCCTGAGCCCGTGGCGCAGCCCGCGATGCTGACCACCGCCGACAGCGAAAAGAGCATGAACGATGCGCGCATCGGTGCGGTTTCGTCAGCCCGAGCGCGGTGGTGACGCTGGCGATCCCGACAAGGCGTCCCCCAACAACGCGCAGGCATCGGAGAACGTGAGGCTCTCGCCTGTCGACATCTCGGAGGACAGCACTGCCGCTGGCAGGGTCGTCTCGAGGGCCACCGACGTCGCTCGCAGGATCCGGTCCTCGTTGATTTGGTACAGCTCGCGGCCACTGCGCTGGCGTGCGACCTGGGCACCCAGCACGCGCGCCGCCGCCTCAGGCTGGTCCAGCTTCCACAGCAGATACGCCCAGCCCTCGAGTCGGAACTTTGGCATCCGTCGCATGATCGGCAGCGCCTCGCGTGCAGCCTCGACGGCCTCGTCGAGGCGGCCACTCTCGGCGAGAACCCAAGCGCGCATCGACATGGCTTCGACCAGCTCGTAGTCGGAGACGGCCCGCCGACGCAGTGCAGTGATCAATTCGAGAAGTTCTTGCTGGGCCTCGCCGTGCTCGCCGCGCTCCCAGCATAAGTCACAGGCATTGGTTCGTTCGATCACCTCCAGTCGCCAGTCACCGGCCTCCCGGGCAAGCCGAATCGCCTCGCGATACAAGCCTTCCGCCACGTCGTGGTTGCCAAGTCGTCGGCTTGTCCAGGCCCGAAAGCGCAGCACGACGATGCGGAATTCGGCAGACCAGTCGGGCTCGATCAAAGCTGCGGCCTCATCCAGCGCCGCGAGAGCGCCCTCGAGATCGCCTTGACTGCGCCGCCAGATGGCAAGCAGGCGAAGCGCAGAGAAGAGGCGCTTTGGCCTGCCCAGCGCCCGGTAGCAAGCCGTGGCGCGCTGCGCAGCGTCGAGCACCTCCGGGATGGTCAATGTGCCCAGCATGTTGATGGCCGCCATCGCACGCCAGAAGCGCGCGATGGTCGCATCGTCCACGACACCCGGCAGCAAGTGCGCTCTCTGCCTCAGCAGCCACTCGGAGATCTCGGTGCTGTAGTCGATCAGCGGACCCGCGTGTGCGGCCAGGCCGATCGCGAGTGCCGGCGCGCTGCCGTCGCCCGCGGCCCAGGCATACGCCGCGCGCAGGTTGTCGAGCTCGGGCAACACGAGCGCCGCATAGGCGTCGGTGCGCAGCGTGCTGTCCATGTTGCCGTCGTCGGCCCTTTGCAGGAACTTCAGCATGGTGACCGCATGACGCTGCATCAGCGCGGCTGTCTCGCCGGCTGCAGCGAGCTGCTCGAGCGCGAAAGCACGCGCCGACTCGAGCAGGCGGTACCGAACAGGCGCGCCGGCATCGGCCATGACCAGCGACCTTTCCACCAATGTCGCCAGCTGTTCGAGCACGACCCACTCGTCTTGCTCGTCGTCCGCGCACAAAGCGTGCGCCAGTTCGATCGTGAAGCCGCCGCTGAACACACCCAGGCGCCGGAAGAGGACGCGCTGCGCGTCGCTCAGAAGGCCGTGGCTCCAATCCATCGTCGCCCTCAGCGTCTGGTGCCGCCGCAGTCCCGTACGAGCGCCGGCCGTCAAGAGCCGGAACCTTTCGCGCACTCGCTCGTGCACCGCGCGCAAGCCCATCATCGGCACGCGCGCAGCAGCGAGCTCGATGGCCAGCGGAAGTCCGTCGAGCTGCCGACACAGATCGATGGCAATCGGCAGATCCTCCTCGGCGAGCATGTAGCGAGGCGCGGCGGATCGCACGCGCGACTCGAAGAGGGCCAGTGAGCCGAAGCCGCGGGCGCCCGGCTCAGTGGCGTCCCTCGGCACGGCGAGCGGATCGACGCGGTACTGCTGTTCGATGCCCAATCGCAGCGGCTCCTGGCTGGTGATCAGCACGCGCAGTTCCGGTGCAGCTTTCAGCATGCAGTCGACCAAGGTCGCCACGGGGTCGACCAGGTGTTCGCAGTTGTCGAGAACGAGCAGCATCTCTCGCTGTGCCAGCGCGTCGGCAAGGGCATGAAAGGCGTCGCCTTCGGGAACGTTCAGGCCCAGAGGCTGTGCCACGGCGTGTGGCAACAGCTCGGAGTCAGCCAGTCCCGAAAGCTCGACGATCCATACACCGTCCGGCCAGCATCCGATCCGGGCATGGGCGACCGCCTGCGCCAGCCTGCTCTTGCCAATGCCGCCGGCGCCGACCACCGTGACGAGCCGATGGGATTCGACGAGCGCCCCGAGCAAGTGCAGACCGTCGTCACGTCCCAGTAGCGCTGGAATGGTCGCCGGGAGGTTCGTCGTCGCCGCAGGCACCGGCATCGATGGGCTGGGCTCCGAGCCCCGCACGCCGGAGGGTTCGGCCGGATGCGGAGGAACGGCCGGCAGGTCGCGCAATCGCGCCACGAACCGATAGCCACGCCCCGGGACCGTTGCAATGGCCTCGGGCCCGAGCAGCTTGCGCAGACTGCTGATCTGGACCTGCAGGTTGTTTTCCTCGACCACCACATCCGGCCACACGAGCTCCAGCAGCTCGCTCTTGGTGACGAGGCGGTCGCGCCGCTCGGCCAGCGCGAGCAAGACGTCGAATGCCCTGGCCCCGATCGGCAGCGGCACACCGTCGCGCAGTAGACGGCGCTGTTCGGGCTGCAACTCGAAGCGTCCGAAAGCCGGCACCCGCAATTCCTCCAGACGGCTGGATCGAGAACTTCAGAACGTTTAAGGCGGAGCTTCAGGACTCTTCAAGACTGAACGAGGCTTGTCAGTCGACAGTTCATCGCCTCAAGACGGGCTTCGCGCCCGTCCAGGAGAAGCCCGATCAAGACCCCGCAGATGACACGTATTGTCTACCTCGCCGCGGCCATCGCCGTCGCCGTCTGCGGCGCCTTCGAGTTGACCGGCTATGCGCCACCCCAAGCTCAGAGCGTGCTGCCGCACGCAGCGTCCCTCGGGGCTGCGCAAAGGAATGTCGACCTGATCCTGCGGACGACGGTACGCACTCGAGTCGACGAGTTGAGGCGACGTTGATCGTCGCGGGTGTGGCGATGGTGCCGATGTCGGACTCGAACTGCGGTAGGCGCTCTCAACCAGAAGTGACGGGCCGCCGAGCACCTCGCGCCGTGGATGTTCGAGGCGGTCGCGTCCCGCGCCGGGACACGACCGTCGATTGCGCAGGTGCATAGGCTAAGGCGGCCGGTGGCTGCTCAGCAGCCGCGATCACGCCGACCAGCGTCGATGCCTTCTCGACCAAGACCCGCAACGTCTCGGCGGTGTTGGCGTTTTCGGTGCTGGCGGTGACCTTGAGCGTCATCACGTCGGGCGCCGCATAGGCGTAGTCGGCGCGTCGCACGTCGATCCCCCGGCAGGCGTAGAGACCGAGGATCCGACACAGCAAGCCGGCGTCGCGCTCGATCAAATAGACCTGTTCAAGGACAGGGCGGGGCAGATGGCTTTCCTTCATGGCTTCGATCCGGTTTGGGCAAGCTACGCCGACCCGCGAGGGTTCGGCGGCGACAAGCGCGTGGGATCGAAGTACGAAAGATGCAGGAGGCTCGCAACATCGACCCGGCTGACCGGGACGACGCGCGCGTGCCCGGTCAGCGGCGAATTCGAATCTGACGAATGATGCGGATGCTGCTGAGCATGATGGGCAGTGTAGCCGGACTCTGTGCGAGTAGAAAGGAGATCGCGCGCGCTGCTCCGTTTGTGCGAGCGCAAGGATCGATCGACATGGCCAGCAGTGTGACGCGATCGCCTTAGCCAAGTACTTCGTCGAGCTTGCCGTCCCAGTAGTCGGGGTCAGGGATCGCACCGTAGCCTGCCTGCGCGTTCGCCTCCATGTGCTCCGCCTGGCCACTTCCCGGGATGACGCATGTGATGGCCGGATGCCCTAACGCGAACTTCAGCAGTACCTGCACCCACGAAGTGCACCCAAGCTCGCCAGCCCAGGCCGGCAGGGGTCGCTGTCGGAGGCGTCGCACCAGGCTGCCTCCGCCGAAGGGCCGGTTGATGAGGACGGCAACGCCGCGTTCGGCTGCCATCGGCAGCAATCGCAGAGCGGCAGTTCTGAGTCCTCGATCGCAATTCGGTACCAGATTTCGCCGGATTCAGGAAAACCCGGTCAAATCGGGACAAAAAAGTATCGGAATGGACTGACTCCGTACCGGCACCGCCAACGGGCCTGCCTATCGTTGCCTCCGTCGAGGCCCACCGGGCTTCGCCGATGCAATCGACACGGATCAGGAGACAAGCACCATGACGCTGAAGCAGCTGACCCTCGCGCTCGGCGCTGCCATGACGCTCGCCGGCACTGGCGCGCAGGCGGCCACCGAGCTGGTGATCGCCACGGTCAACAACGGCCACATGATCGAGATGCAAAAGCTCGGCAAGAACTTCGAGGCCGCCAATCCCGACATCAAGCTGAAGTGGGTGACGCTGGAAGAAGGCGTACTGCGCCAGCGCGTCACCACCGACATCGCCACCAAGGGCGGCCAGTTCGACGTGATGACCATCGGCATGTACGAGACACCGATCTGGGGCAAGAAGGGCTGGCTCAACGAGATCAAGACCGACCCGGCCTACGACGTCGACGACTTGCTGCCCGCAATGCGCAACGGCCTGAGCGTGGACGGCAAGCTCTACGCATCGCCGTTCTACGGCGAGAGCTCGATGCTGATGTATCGCAAGGATCTCGCCGACAAGGCGGGCGTGCAGGTGCCCGAACGGCCGACCTGGGATCAGGTTGCCGACCTCGCCAAGAAGATGCACGACCCGAAGGACGGCGTCTACGGCATCTGCCTGCGCGGCAAGCCGGGCTGGGGCGACAACATGGCGTTCCTGACCACGCTGGTCAACACCTACGGTGGCCAGTGGTTCGACATGTCGTGGAAGCCGCAGCTCGAGTCGCAGCCATGGCACGACGCGATCGGCTTCTACGTCGACCTGCTGAAGAACTACGGCCCGCCCGGTTCGGCGGGCAACAGCTTCAATGAGATCCTGAGCCTGTTCAACGCCGGCAAATGCGGCATGTGGATCGACGCCACCATCGCGGCCAGCTTCATCAGCGACCCCAAGCAGAGCAGGGTGGCCGACAAGGTGGCGTTCGCGCAGGCGCCGACCAAGGCCACGCCCAAGGGCGCCAACTGGCTGTGGGCCTGGGCGCTCGCGGTGCCGGCCGGCACGAAGAAGAACGACGAGGCGCAGAAGTTCATCAAGTGGGCCACCAGCAAGGAGTACATCCAGCTCGTTGGAAAGACCAACGGCTGGGGTTCGGTGCCGACCGGCACGCGCAAGAGCACCTATGCGTCGGCCGATTTCCAGAAGGCCGCCAAGTTCGCCGCCGCCGAGAAGACGGCGATCGACACTGCCAACCCCAACGACAGCACGCTGCCCAAGAGCCCGTACGTCGGCGTGCAGTTCGCCGCCATTCCGGAATTCCAGGCCATCGGCGTCGCGGTGGGTCAGCAGATGAGCGCGGCGTTGTCGGGCAAGAGCACAGTCGATGCGGCGCTGAAGGCAAGCCAGACCGCAGCCGATCGCGAGATGCGCAAGGCCGGCTACTACAAATAGGATCCCGCGGCGGCGCCAGACGCTGGAGGTCTCGGGCATGCCGTTCACCGGTTCGGCGCGGCGCTGTGTCACAGCGTCGCACCGAGGCCCGTGTCGTTGCGGGGTCGGACACCGTGGCCTGCCGCCCGCGCTTGAATTGAAGGAGCTCGCATGACCGCCATCGCCGAGCGACGACAAGCCTCGCGGTTGCTGCCGCGCCTGCTGATGACGCCAGCCATCGGCACGCTGTTCCTCTGGATGATCGTCCCGCTGGGGATGACGATCTACTTCTCGCTGATCCGCTACAACCTGATGCAGCCGGGCAACGAGGAGTTCCTCGGCCTCGCCAACTACGAGTTCTTCGTCACCGACCCGTCGTTCTTCACCGCGGTGCTGAACACGCTGCTGCTGATCGGCAGCGTGATCGTGCTCACCGTCGCCGGTGGCATCGCGCTCGCGCTGCTGATCAACGACCCGTTTCCCGGCCGCGGCGTGGTGCGCATGCTGCTGATCAGCCCGTTCTTCGTGATACCGACGGTGAACGCGCTGATGTGGAAGCACATGATGATGAACCCGATCTACGGCGTGTTCGCCCAGATCGCGCAGTTCTTCGGCGCGCAGCCGATCGACTTCATGGCCGACTGGCCGCTGCTGGCAGTGATCGTGATGGTGGCGTGGCAGTGGCTGCCGTTCGCCTGCCTGATCTTCATCACCGCGCTGGCGTCGATGAATCGCGAGCAGCTCGAGGCCGCGCGCATGGACGGCGCCAGCTACTTCCAGCAGCTGCGCCACATGTACCTGCCGCACCTCGGACGCTCGATCGCGGTGGTGATCATGATCGAGATGATCTTCCTGCTGTCGGTGTTCGCCGAGATCTTCACCACCACCGGCGGCGGGCCGGGCGACGCCAGCACCAACGTCGCGTTTCTGATCTTCAAACAGGCGCTGCTGAACTTCGACGCCGGCGTGGCGAGCGCGGGCGCGTTGTTCGCGGTGGTGCTGGCCAACATCGTCGCGGTGTTCCTGATCCGGATGATTGGCAAGAACCTCGATTGACAAGGAGCCGCGATGTCGACGCCCCATCCGCTGCCCGCCTCGCGCGCCAACGCCGCGTCGTTCGAGCGCACCGAACCACCCGCAGCGCGCCGCGTCGTGCGCGAGAAGCCGTTCGACTGGGCGCTGACGATCCGTGCGATCGCCGCGTGGGTGATCACGCTGCTGATCGTCTTTCCGATCATCTTCCTGGTGATGACTGCGTTCAAGACCGAGCTGCAGGCGATCCACGTGCCGACCTTGTGGGTCTTCACGCCGACACTGGAGAACTTCCACGAGGTGCAGGAGCGCAGCAATTACCTGCTGTTCGCGTACAACTCGATCGTCACCAGCGTCGGCTCCACGCTGCTCGGCCTGGCGATCGCGGCGCCGGCCGCGTACTCGATGGCGTTCTTCCGCACCAAGCGCACGCGCGACATCCTGATGTGGATGCTGTCGACCAAGATGATGCCGGCGGTGGGCGCGCTGGTGCCGGTGTACGTGCTGGCGCAGAAGAGCGCACTGCTGGACACGACCACAGGATTGATCATCGTCTTCACCCTGTCGAACCTGCCGATCATGGTGTGGATGCTGTATTCGCACTTCAAGGACATCCCGCCGGAGATCCTGGAGGCCGCGCGGATGGATGGCGCTGGCGTGTGGGGTGAGTTCCGCCACGTGCTGGTGCCGCTGGGCATGGGAGGTCTGGCGTCCACTGGCCTGCTGTGCCTGGTGCTGAGCTGGAACGAGGCCTTCTGGTCGCTGAACCTGACAGCGGCCAACGCCGGTACCTTGGCCGCGCTGATCGCCAGCTATTCGAGCCCGGAGGGCCTGTTCTGGGCCAAGTTGTCGGCCGCGTCGCTGCTGGCGATCGCGCCGATCGTCGTGTTCGGCTGGTTCAGCCAGAAGCAGCTCGTGCAGGGCTTGACTTTCGGCGCCGTGAAGTAGCCACGACAGGAGACCGCATCCATGGCATTCCTCGAACTGCAGGGCGTGGAAAAGTCCTTCGGCCCGGTGCACACGATCAAGGGCGTCGACCTGACGATCGACAAGGGCGAGTTCATCGTCTTCGTCGGACCGTCGGGCTGTGGCAAGAGCACGTTGCTGCGCCTGATCGCCGGCCTGGAGACGATCGACGCCGGCACGCTGATGCTCGACAGCCGCGACATCACCGAGACGCCGTCGAGCAAGCGCGACCTGGCGATGGTGTTCCAGAGCTATGCGCTGTATCCGCACATGAGCGTCGCCGACAACATGAGCTTCGCGCTGCGGCTGGCCAAGGTCGACTCGAAGACGATCGCCGACAAGGTTGAGCGTGCCGCCCAGATCCTGAACCTGAAACCGTACCTGCAGCGCACGCCGCGCGAGCTGTCGGGCGGCCAGCGCCAGCGGGTGGCGATCGGCCGCGCGATCGTGCGCTCGCCGAAGGTGTTCCTGTTCGACGAGCCGTTGTCGAACCTCGACGCCGCGCTGCGCGGCCAGACGCGCATCGAGATCGCGCGGCTGCACCGCGACCTGGGTGCCACCACGATCTACGTCACGCATGACCAGGTCGAGGCGATGACGTTGGCCGACCGCGTCGTGGTGCTGCGCGACGGCCGCATCGAGCAGGTCGGCACGCCGCTGCAGCTGTACGACAAGCCTGCCAACCAGTTCGTCGCGCAGTTCATCGGCACGCCACAGATGAACGTGGTGGCGGTCGCGCAGGTGCCGAAGCTGAAGACCTTGATCGCATCGGTGCCGGATGGCGGCTTCGTCGGCCTGCGGCCCGAAAACCTCAGTCTGCAGCCGGCGGGACAGGGACAGGTGCAGGGCCGTGTCGAGCTCGTCGAGGCGCTCGGCGCCGAGACGCTGATCTACGTCAGCACCGAGGGCGGCACGCAGCTGGTGGCGCGGCAGAACACGCGCACCCCGTTGCGCGCGGGCGATGCGGTCGGCCTGAGCGTCGACGCGGCCAACGCGCACGTGTTCGATGCGCAGGGCCGGGTGTTCGACGGCCGCGCCGCCGCGGCGGGCTAGAGCTCGGGGTCGCACGATGGCGCAGGCCGGCGCTCGGCGGCGGGTGATGCTGCACCTCGGCCTGGGCTCGTTCCATCGGGCGCATCAGGCGGTCTATCTGCATCGCCTGATCGAAGCCGGCGACGACGATTGGGAATTGGCCGCCGGCAATCTGCGACCCGACATGGCCGACACCATCGACGCGTTGATCGCGCAGCGTGGCGAGTACGTGCTCGAGACCGTGTCGCCGGCCGGCGATCGCGACTACACGCGCATTCGCTCGATCCGCCGCGTCGTCCGCCACACCCTCGAAGGGACCCGCCTGATTGCGATCGGCGCCGATGCGGCGACGCGGATCGTGTCGTTCACCGTCACCGAGGCGGGCTACTACCTCGACGACAAGGACCGACTCGACGTGACGTCGCCAGACGTTGCCGCCGACCTCGCCGCTGCGCGCGCCGGCCGCATCGGAAGCACGATCTACGGCGCGCTGACCGCGATCCTGAACGCGCGCTCGAACGCCGGGGCAGGAAAGGTCACACTGCTCAACTGCGACAACCTGCGCCACAACGGCGAGCGCGTGCGTACCGGCCTGCTGCAGTTCATCGAGCAGGTCGGCGATGCGTCTCTGCTGGCCTGGGTGGAGGCGAACACCAGCTGCCCCAACGCGATGGTCGATCGCATCACGCCTCGGCCCACACCCGACGTGCGGCAACGCGTGAAGGCCGCCACCGGCTGGGACGACGCGGCGCCTGTGATGGGCGAACGCTTCGCCCAGTGGGTGATCGAGGACGACTTCTGCAACGGCCGGCCGGCGTGGGAGACGGTGGGCGTGCAAATGGTGCCCTCGGTGGCGCCGTACGAGGAAGCCAAGATCCGAATCCTCAACGCCAGCCACAGCTGCATCGCCTGGGCCGGCACGCTGCGCGGCATGCTCTACATCCACGAGGGCACGCACGACCCGGCGATCCGCCAGGTGGCCCACGACTACGTCACCGACGACGTGATTCCGTGCCTTCACACACCAGAAAGGCCGAGCCCGATCGACCTGGCGTCGTATCGCGATGTGGTGCTCGAGCGCTTCGGCAATCCGGCGATCCAGGACACCAACCAGCGCGTGGCAATGGACGGGTTCAGCAAGATCCCGGGCTTCATCGCGCCGACGATCCGTGAGCGGCTGGGCCGCGGGCATTCGATCGCCAGTGTCGCGATGCTGCCGGCGCTGTTCCTCGCCTACCTCGAGCGCTGGCACCAGGGCAGCCTGCCGTATGCCTACCAGGACCAGGCGATGGACGTCGATCAGGCGCATGCGATCTGTGCCGCCGCCGATCCGGTGGTTGCGTTCGCCGCCGACCCTGTGCTGTGGGGGCCGCTGGCAGGTGACGCACGCTTGCTCGTGGCGCTGCAGGCCGCCAGCCTGCGCGTGCAGCGGTTCGTGACTGGCGGCGCACCCTGAGGGGTCCATGAGCGGCCGCCTCGCAAGTCACCACGCGCTGCTCACCGGGGCCGGCGGCGGCATCGGGCTGGCGGTGGCCGACGCCTACCTGCGCGAAGGCGCGCGCTGCACGCTGGTGGACCTGCCGCACGACGCGCCCGCCGGGGTCAAAGCTCTGAGTGCGCAGGCGCCCGAGCGTGTGCTCTACCGCAGCGCCAACGTGGCCGATACCGCTCGCATCGCCGAGTGGGTCGGCGCGGCGCGCACGCGCTTCGGCACCATCACCGTGCTGTTCAACAACGCCGCGGTGTTCGACCTCGCGCCGCTGCTGCAAAGCGACGAGGCGATGTACGAACGGCTTTTCGCGGTGAACGTGAAGGGCACGTTCTTCGTGATGCAGGCCGTGCTCGCGCAGATGGTGGCCGATCGTGCGAAGGGCGCGGTGATCAACCTCGCGTCGCAGGCCGGGCGACGCGGCGAGGCGCTGGTGTCGCACTACTGCGCGAGCAAAGCCGCGGTGATCAGCTACACGCAGAGCGCGGCGCTTGCGATGGCGCCGCACGGCATCCGCGTGAACGCCATCGCGCCCGGCGTGATCGACACGCCGATGTGGGCTCAGGTGGACGCCCTGTTCGCGCGCCATGAGGGGCTGCAGCCCGGCGAGAAGAAGGCCGCGGTCGGCAAAGCCGTGCCGCTCGGACGCATGGGCGTGCCCGACGATGTCGCCGGCGCCGCAGTGTTCCTGGCCAGCGACGAGGCGCGCTACATCACCGCGCAGACTCTGAACGTCGACGGTGGCAACGTGATGTCGTAGTGGTTCACAATCGTCACGCCATGGCCCATCACCACGCCCGCACCGTGCCGCGCCAGCGCCATCCCGAGCTGGAGCACGACTATTCGCGCTCGCCGTCGCTCGGCTACGAGGCACCCGACGAGGCTGGGCTGGTGCGATGCCTCGCGCACGGCTTCCCCACGCCGCTGGCACGCTGGCACTTCCACGACGAATACGAGCTGCACCTGATCACCTGCACCTCGGGCAAGGCCTTCGTCGGCGACTGGATCGGGCCGTTCCAGCCTGGGCATCTGGTGTTGTGCGGGCCGCGGCTGCCGCACAACTGGGTGTCGTACGACCTGCCCGAAGGCGGCGTCGCCGAACGCGACCTGGTGATCCAGTTCGCCCACGAGCCGGTGGCGCATGCGGCCGAGCAGATTCCCGAGCTGGCCGACGTGCTCGCGCTGCTGGAGCGCTCGCGGCACGGCGTGGAGTTCTTCGGCTTGTCGGAGCAGGCGCATCACCACTGGCACCGCGTCAAGTCGAGCCACGGCATGCAGCGCTTCGCCGCCTTTTGCGACTACCTGGCCGACCTCGCCTCGAGCACCGACTACCGCCTGCTGTCGAGCGTGCAGATCCAGGGCGAGCACGGGGACGGTGACACCGAGCAGGTGCAGGCGATCGTGGCGCGCATCACGGATCATCTCGCCGAACCGCTGGTCTTGTCGCAGCTGGCGGCCGAGTTCGGCATGAGCGAGAGCCGCTTCTCGCGGCTGTTTCGGCGCGCCACCGGCAACACCTTCGTCGACTTCGTCAACCGCGTGCGCGTCAATCGCGCCTGCCAGCTGCTGATGGAAAGCGACCGCCTGGTCACGCACATCTGCTACGAGGTGGGCTTCAACAACGTGGCCAACTTCAATCGCCGCTTCCTCGAGGTGAAGGGCATGACGCCGCGGCAGTTCCGCCGCCAGGCCGAGCGACGTTTCACCGGTTCCACCGCAACGCCGGCTCCCAACGACTGAAACCCCGATGTTCCTCGGCATTGACCTCGGCACTTCCGAGATCAAGTTGCTGTTGCTCGACGCCACGCACCGGGTGCTGGCCAGCGCGGGCGAGCCGCTGACGGTCGCGCAGCCGCAGCCTTTGTGGAGCGAGCAGCATCCGCACGATTGGTGGGCAGCCCTCGACACGGCGATGCTGCGCCTGCGCGCACAGGCCGGCGCCGCGCTGGGCGCTGTGCAGGCGATCGGCCTGTCGGGCCAGATGCACGGCGCGGTGCTGCTCGACGCCGCCGGCGACGTGCTGCGTCCGGCCATTCTGTGGAACGACGGTCGAAGCGGCGCGCAGTGCGCGGCGCTCGAAGCCGCGGTACCGCAACTGCATGCGATCGCCGGCAATCTCGCGATGCCGGGCTTCACCGCACCGAAGCTGCTGTGGCTGCGCGAGCACGAGCGCGCTGTGTTCGATCGCACGGCGACGGTACTGTTGCCGAAGGACTGGCTGCGCTGGTGCTTGAGCGGTGAGCGCATCACCGACTGCTCCGACGCGTCGGGCACCTTGTGGTTCGACGTCCGCGCACGCCGCTGGTCACCCGAGCTGCTCGCGGCCTGTGGCTTGAGCGAGGCGCAGATGCCGACGCTGGTCGAAGGCTCGGCCGCTGCAGGGCGCCTGCGCGCCGAGTGGGCGCAGCGCTGGAGCCTGCGCGAAGACGTCGTCATTGCGGGCGGCGGTGGCGACAACGCCGCCAGCGCGGTGGGCATCGGTGCGGCGCGCGCGGGCCAGGGCTTCGTGTCGCTGGGCACGTCGGGCGTGATCTTCGTCGTGGCGAACAGCTTCATGCCCAATCCGCGCTCGGCGGTGCACGCGTTCTGCCATGCGCTACCGGTCCGCTGGCACCAGATGTCGGTGATGCTGTCTGCGGCCAGTGCGCTGCGCTGGGCGACGCGGCTCGCCGGTGCGGCCGACGAGGCCGCGCTGGTGGCGCAGGCGCAGGCGTTAACCCCGCTTCAGCGAGCCCGGGCGCCACTGTTCTTGCCCTACCTGAGTGGCGAGCGCACGCCGCACAACGATCCGCGCGCCACCGGTGCGCTGATCGGCCTGACGCACGCGCACGGCAGTGCCGAACTCGCGCACGCGGTGCTCGAAGGCGTCGGCTTCGGGCTCCTCGATGGCTGGCATGCGCTCGATCATCGCCTGCGCGAGCAAGTGAGTGAACTCGTGCTGGTCGGTGGCGGCGCGCGCAGTGCGCATTGGGTGCGCCTGCTGGCCGCTCTGCTCGACCGGCCGCTGCTGCAGGTCGAGGGCGGCGACATCGGCGCCGCGCTCGGCGCCGCGCGGCTCGCCTGGCTGGCTGCCGGCGGCACCGAGGGCGACGTCTGCCGCCCACTGGCGCTGCGCCAGCGCTTCGAGCCCGACCCACGATGGCGCGCCGCGATGCTGCCTCGCCACGAGCGCTTCCGCGCGCTGTATGGGCGGCTCCGCGAGGAGGCGCCGTGATCGTCGTGTGCGGCGAGGCGCTGATGGACGTCTTCGTCACCCAAGACACGCCCGCCGGCGTGGCGATGGACGCGCGCATCGGCGGCTCGCCGCTGAACGTGGCCATTGGCCTCGCCCGCCTGCGGCAGCCGGTGGCGTTCTTCGGCGCGGTGTCGCGCGGGGTGCTCGGTGATCGGCTGATGAGTGCCTTGCGCGAGGAGGGCGTCAACACCGACAGCGTGCCGCGGCTGAAGGCGCCGACCACACTCGGTCTGGTCGCGCTCGATGCATCTGGCGTCGCCGACTACGCCTTCTACGGTGATGCCGCAGCCGATCGCCTGCTGCCGATCGACGCACTCGCCGACGTTCCGCCGGCGCAGGCGTTCAACTTCGGCTCGTATGCGATGGTGGTCGAGCCCACCGCGAGTACGTTGCGCGCGCTGGTCGAGCGAGAGCATGAGCGCAGCGTGATCGCGTACGACCCCAACGTGCGGCTCAATGTCGAGCCCGACCTCGCGCGGTGGCGCGACACGCTGGCCTGGATGGCGTCGCGCTGCGCAATCCTGAAGGTGAGCGACGAGGACGTGCGGCGTCTGCATCCCGGCGCGTCGGTCGATGTGCTCGCGGCATCGTGGTTGGCCGCAGGCGCTTTGCTGGTGGTCGTCACGCGCGGCGAGCTCGGCTGCTGCGGCTGGACGGCGCGCGATCGCATCGAGCTGCCGGCGCCACGTGTCCAGGTGGTCGACACGGTCGGGGCGGGCGACACGTTCCAGGCCGCCCTGTTGACCGCCCTGGCCGAGCGCGAGGCGCTTTCGCGTGACGCGCTCTGCACTGTGCAGCACGAGACACTGCAAGCGGCCTTGTCGTTTGCGGTGGACGCAGCAACGATCACCTGTTCGCGACGCGGCGCCGACCTGCCGCGCCGTTCCGAACTCCCCGACCGCAACTGCAATACCGGCTCGTAGCAGGCCCACGGATGAACGCGAGCCTGCTGCGCCGATCAGTGGCCGCTCAGGCCGCCTGGTACAGCGTCACCACGCACGCGCCGCCGAGGCCGAGGTTGTGCTGCAGACCGATGCGAGCGCCCTCCACTTGGCGCTGCTCGGCACTGCCGCGCAGCTGGTGGGTCAGCTCGAAGCATTGCGCCAGGCCGGTCGCACCGAGCGGGTGACCCTTGGACAGCAACCCGCCGGACGGATTGGTCACCACCCGGCCGCCATACGTGTTGTCGCCGGCATCGATGAACGCGGCGGCCTGGCCTTCCGGGCACAGCCCCAACGCCTCGTAGCTGATCAGTTCGTTCTGCGCGAAGCAGTCGTGCAACTCGACCACGTCGAGCTCCTCCGGGCCGATGCCGGCCTGCTCGTAAACCCTCTGCGCGGCGGCCTTGCTCATGCCATAGCCCACCAGCTCGATCATGTCGTGGCTGTCGAAACTGTCTGGGCGATCGGTCGTCATCGCCTGCGCGGCGATGAACACATCGGTGCGCAGCTGGTGTCGCTTGGCGTACGCCTCGGAGACCAGCACCGCCGCCGCCGCGCCGCAAGTCGGTGGGCACGCCATCAGCCGGGTCAGCACGCCTGGCCACAGCATGGGTGCGTTCATCACGTCGTCAACGGTGAGCTCCTTGCGCAGCAGCGCCAGCGGGTTGCGCGCGGCATGTCGGCTGGCCTTGGCGCGCACTTTCGCGAACGCTTCGAGCGGCGTGCCGTGGCGTTGCATGTGAGACAGGCCCGCTCCGCCGAAATAGCGCAGCGCCAACGGCAACTCGGGCATGCCGACCAGCGCCTCGGCCTCGCGGTCGAAGTCCTCGAACGGGCTAGGCCTGTCGTTGAACACGGTGCCCAGTGCACCGGGATTCATCTGCTCGAAACCGAGGGCCAGCACGCAGTCGGCCGCGCCGCTTTCGATCGCCTGGCGCGCCAGGAAGAGAGCGGTCGAACCGGTGGAACAGTTGTTGTTGACGTTGAACACCGGAATGCCCGTCATGCCCAGCGTGTACAACGCCTTCTGGCCGCTGGTGGAGTCGCCATAGACGTAGCCCGCATAGGCCTGCTGCAACGCCTCGAACTCGATGCCGGCATCCACCAGCGCGAGCCCGGCCGCAGCCGCCGCCATGCGGTGATACGGCTCGTTCGCACCGGGCTTGGTGAACGGGATCATGCCGACACCGGCGACGAACGCTTTGCTCATCGTGTCCCCTCCGTGGCGCGCTTCAGCATCTCGGCGCGGATGTCCTTCTTCAGCACCTTGCCGACCTTCGAGCGCGGCAGGTCTGGCCAGATGTCGACGAGCTTGGGCGTCTTGACGCTGCCGATTTGTGCCTTCACGAAGGCCTGGATCTCCTGCGGGTCGGCTCGACGGCCCGCATGCAGCTGCACCACCGCCACCACCTTCTCGCCCCACTTGTCGTCGGGCAGCCCGATCACCGCGCTGTCCTGCACGTCGGGGTGCTGCATCAGCGCCTGCTCCACCTCGACGGAGTAGACGTTGAAGCCGCCGCTGATGATCATGTCCTTGGCGCGGTCGACGATGTACAGGAAGTTGTCGTCGTCGATGCGGCCGATGTCGCCGGTGTGGTGCCAGCCATGGCGGCCCGCTTCCTCGGTGGCGGCCGGGTCCTTGTAGTAGCCCATCATCACCAGCGAGCCGCGGATCACGATCTCGCCGGTCTCGCCGCGCGGCAACAGGTCGCCCTCGCGGTTCATCGTCGCCACCTGCACCAGTGGGCCCGGGCGGCCAGCAGACGACAGACGTTGTCGCGCCGCGCTGCCGTCAGCGTTGAAGTGGTCGCGCGGCGCCATCATCGAGATCATCATCGGCGCCTCGGTCTGGCCGAACAGCTGTGCCATCACCGGGCCGATCTTCGTGAGCGCCTCCTCCAGCCGCGCCGCCGAGATCGGCGCCGCGCCGTACCAGAAGCACTGCAACGAGTCGCGCTTCGTCTGCGCGAGCTTCGGGTGCTCGAGCAGCATGTAGATCAATGTCGGCGGCAGAAAAGTGTGCGTGATGCGCTGCCGCTCGATCAGCGCGAGGAACTCCGTCAGGTCGGGCTTCGGCATGATGACCACGCGTCCGCCGAGCGCCATCACCGGCAGGCACAGCACGCCGGCGGCGTGCGTCAGCGGGGCGAGGGCCAGGTACGAAGGTCGGCCCTCGAAGGGATAGCCCATCAGCGTCAGCGCGCTCATGGTTTCGAGGTTGCGGCCCGACAGCATCACGCCTTTCGGCCGCCCGGTGGTGCCCCCGGTGCCGGCGATCAGCGCCAGATCGTCGCGCCGCGGCACGTCGATCGGGTCGTCGCCCACCCCCTCGAGCCACTGCTCGAGCGACGGCGCGAACGCGGTCGGCTGATCGAGGCAGACCCACACGCGGACCTTGGGCAGCCCGGTGCGCATTCTCTCGACCATCGGCGCGTACGCGCTGTGGAAGAGCAGGGCGGCGCAGTCGAAGGCGTCGAGCACGAACTGGTTCTCGGCCGTCTCGTTGCGCGGGTTGATCGGGCACCAGACGGCGCCGGCGCGCGACAGGCCGAACACGCAGGCAAAGGCGAACGCGTCGTTGCTCGACAGCACCGCCACCTTGTCGCCGGCGGCGATGCCCGAGCGCTGCAGGCCGCGCGCCACGCGGTGGGTGAGGCGCTGCACCTGTGCGTACGACAGGTCGACCTCGCCCATCGTGAAGCACGGCGCGTCAACGCCCAGCATCGCCCCCTTGTCGAGGTAGTCGACCAAGCGCATGACGTGGGCCCGGTCAGCGGTGCACGGTGAGCACCGGGGTTTGCACGAGGCCGAAGCTGCGCAGCGTGCCCAGGAGCTCGTGGTGGCCGAAGGCCTGGCAGCCCGACGCAAAGCCCACGCGCTTGGGCGCCTGCTGCAGCAATGACGCGGCCGCGTAGGCCTGCAACAAACCGGTCTGCTTGTAGTTGCAATTGCCGAAGATGACGCAGTGCGCTCGCGCCAGCGGGCCCGATGCGTGCACCGAGTCGACCGACTTGTTGATGCGCGGGTTCTCGCGCGGCGGCATGGTGTTCATCACCGTGGACGCCGTCTTGGCCAGCGCGGCGTAGCGGTCCTCGGCGTTCATGCCTTCGGTGGCCTTCAGCGCCGCGCCGACGATCTGCGGCACGCCCTGCATCAAGGGCTTGTTGAACACGCCGCCGAGCACCTTGACGTTCGCCACGCGCGGGTCGCGCTTGAACCACACCGGGTGCGACGTGCCGCCCCAGGGCAACGCGAGCGCCGCCTCGTGCTGGCCGGGGATCGTCAGGCTGTACAGGCCGGCATCGGGCTGATGCTCGACGTACTGGTTCTGCTCGAGGTAGTAGGCCTTGGCCATCGCCGCGTTGACCAGGATCGTCTGCGTCGAGGCGATCGTCGGGCTGCCGCCCCAGAACACCGCGATGTCCAGCGTATCGAGGCCAGGCGTTTCGAGGCACAGCTGCGCGGCGATCTCGCCGGTCGTGTACATGTGCGCCAGCCCCGGCGACAACAACAGGCCGGCCGCGGCGAAGCGGCCACCGTACTCCTGGTCGAGCGTGATCAGCCAATCTTGCTCGCCGGTAGTGTCGGTGTAGTGGCACTTGGCCGCCAGGCAAGCCTGCACGACTTCATGGCCGAACTTCGCGAACGGCCCCACCGTGTTCAGCACGACCGACGCGCCCTTGAAGAGTTGCGTCAGGGCGTCGGTCGAGTGCTTCACTTCGACCACGTCGTAGCTCGCGGTTTCGATGCCGGCCACGTTGGACTGCATCGCGGCCTGGACCTTGTCGGCGCTGCGCCCGGCGGCGATGAACGGGATGTTGTATTCGCGCAGGTACTCGCACACCAGCCGGCCGGTGTAGCCGGAGGCGCCGTAGACCACGACGGGTTTCTTGCTGCTGCTGTTGCTCATTGGATGTCTCCGGTGTCGGGTGTTGGGCTCACATGCCCATGCCGCCATCGACCGGCAGGCCGACGCCGGTGATGAAGCGGGCGGCGTCGGAACACAGGAACACCACGGCATCGGCCATGTCGCCGACCTCGCCGAGGCGGCCCGCCGGGGTCTGCTCGACGATGGCGCCGACCGCGGCTTCCGGCGATGGGAACAAGCCGGCGGCGACCACGTCGCCGGCCAGCTTCATGCCCATCTCGGTGGGCACCAGGCCGGGGTAGATGCAGTTCACACGGACGCCATAGCCGAGCTTGCCGGCCTCCATGGCGGCCACGCGGGTCAGGCGGTCGACGGCCGACTTGGTCGCTGAATAGCCGGCGATCGAGGGGAACGCGATGGTCGCTGCCACCGACGAGATGTTGACCACCGCGCCGCCTTTGCCGGCGGCCCCGCCGGGGCGCATGGCACGGAACGCGTGCTTCAGGCCGAGTGCCGTGCCGACGATGTTCACGTCGAGCATACGGCGCAGCTCGCCGGGCTCGATCTCGGACACCAGGGCGGTGACTTCGATGCCGGCGTTGTTGACGAGGATGTCGAAGCCACCGAGCGTGTCGACGGTCGCCTTCACGGCGGCGGCCCAATCGTCTTCCTTGGTGACGTCGAGTTGCACGAAGCCGACCTTCGCGCCGCCGGCGGAGAGCTTGCCGGCGGTGTCGCGGCCGAGTGAGGTGAGCACGTCGCCGATCATCACCGCCGCTCCGGCGGACGCCAGCGCCTGGGCCATGCCTTCACCGAGGCCGCGCGCGCCGCCGGTGACCAGCGCCTTGCGGCCGGTCAGGTCGAACTTCTTCATGCCTGTCTCCTGCTGTTTGGACAATTGTCAAGAATGGGGGGCCGATGCTAGGAGTCGTTTTGACAACTGTCAAGAATTTTTGGACAATCGTCAAGATCGCACACCGGGCCGACCCGGATTGGGGGCAGTGCGCCGCTCTCCCTACAATCGCACGCATGGCACCCACACCGCGCAAGGGCGACGTCAAGTTCGCCGAACGTCGCGCCGAACTCGGCGAAGCGGCGCTGCAGACACTGGCCGAGCTCGGCTACGCGCGCACCAGCCTGCGCGAGATCGCGCAGAACTCCGAGTTTTCGCACGGCGTGCTGCACTACTACTTCACCGACAAGCTCGACCTCATTCTGTGCAGCGTGCGGCAGTACAAGGCGCGCTGCGTGAAGCGCTACGACGACGTCACCGCCACCGCGACGAGCTATGACGAGTTGCTGGAGGGTTTCGTCGCGGCGCTCGGTGACACCTTGCGCAAGGAGGCGCCGCTGCATCGCCTCTGGTACGACCTGCGGGCCCAGTCGTTGTTCGAAGAGGCGTTTCGTGCCGATGTGGCCGAGATCGACAAGAGCCTGGAGCGGATGATCTGGCGCGTGATGTCACGCTTTGCCGAGATCACCGGCGAGCCCGTGCGGGCCCCGAGCAGCGTGACCTACGCGATGTTCGACGGGCTGTTTCAGCAAGCGTTGCTCAAGCACCTGTCGGGCGACAAGAAGGCCGTGGCGAAGATGCAGGCCGACGTGCGGTTGGTGGTCGCACAGCTGGTGGGCACGCAGGCGTCGATGAAGCGCCAGCGACAGCCGGTGCCGACCTAGCGCTCGGTCGCACTGTCACGACCGGCCGCCTCACCCGACCGCGCGTTCGAGCACCCGACCGGCCCGATGCCGGCACGTCGTGTCGCGTGCGGTCAGGGCGAGCTGTCCGTTCAGATACACCCGCTCGATGCCAACGCTCCGCTGGAGCGGCTGCTCGTAGGTGGCGAGATCGCGCACCCGCTCGGGATCGAACACCACCACGTCGGCGAACCATCCGGTCCGCAGCTCGCCGCGTTCGCTGAGGCGGAAGTGCCGCGCCGGCAGCCCTGTCATCTTGTGCACGGCCTGCTCGAGCGTGAACAGCCGCAGATCGCGCCAGTAGCGAGACAGCACGCGCGGAAACGCACCCCACAGGCGCGGGTGGGGGTGCCGGTCGTGCGGTAGACCGTCGGAGCCGATCATGCTGCGCGCGTGCGACAGCACGCGCTGCACGTCGTCCTCGTGCATCTGGAAGTAGCACGCACCGCCGGGCTTCAGCCGCAGGCAGGCCTCGCGTTGCGTGACGCCCC
>DASTZF010000021.1:0-5074 GCA_035764445.1 Burkholderiaceae bacterium | reverse complement strand
GCTCGACGCGGTGACCGAGTCGGTGCGCACGCAGGCGCCCGCGCACGTCGTCGCCACCATCGACGACGCGAATCGCCAGCTCGCCGACAGCAAGTTGGCTGCACACGCACTGCGCGTCGGACAGCGCGCCCCGGCGTTCGTCTTGCCCGATGCCACCGGCCGCAGCGTCGATTCGAAGACGCTGCTCGCGCGCGGGCCGCTGGTAATCAGTTTCTATCGCGGCGCGTGGTGCCCTTACTGCAACCTGGAGCTGCAGGCGTGGCAGCGACAGCTGGCGGAGTTGCAGGCGCTCGGCGCGACCTTGGTCGCCATCTCGCCGCAGACGCCCGACGCATCGCTCACCCTGGCCGAGAAGCACGCGCTCGCGTTTGCGGTGCTGTCGGACCTCGGGAACCGCGTCGCCCGCCAGTTCGGCATCGTGTTCACGCTCGACGCCGGCATGCGGCAGGTGCTCGAGACCTTCGGCGTCGACCTGCCCGCGCACAACGGCGATGCGTCGTTCGAGCTGCCGGTGCCTGCGACGTTTCTCGTCGAGCGCGACGGCACGGTCGGCGGAGCCTGGGTCGACGTGGACCATCGCCGTCGCGCCGAGCCGTCGGTGGTCCTCGCGCGCCTGCGCGAGCGCCTTGCGCAGGCTTGATGTGCCCGTGCGATCGCCGAGCGAAGCGCTGCCGCGCCGGCCCGACGGCGGTCGCGGCATCGCCGCGGGATTCCTGTGCGGCGCACTGTCGGTTGTGCTGTTCTCCGGGTTCACGCTCGTCTCCCGGGTCGGCCTGACGGCGTCGCTGAAGCCGTGGGACCTCGCGATCCTGCGTTTCGGCATCGGCGGCCTCGTGCTGTTGCCGGTGCTCGTGCGCAACGGCCTCGGCAGGATCGGGCTGCGCGATGCGTTGGCGCTGGCCTTCACCGGTGGCCTTGGCTTTGCGGCCTGCGCGTACGCGGGTTTCGCCCTCGCGCCCGCCACCCACGGCGCTGTGCTGTTGCACGGGACGTTGCCGCTGTCGACTTATTTGCTGGCGCGGGCGCAGCACGCCGGAGCCTCAGGTGCGCGCGTCGCGGGACTGCCGCTCATCGCACTCGGTGTCGCGGCGATGGCCTGGGAGGGCGTTTCGAGGGGCACGCCGTTGCAGTGGCTGGGCGACGCTGCACTGCTGCTGGCGTCGCTCAGTTGGTCGGCATACGGACTGCAGGTGCAGCGGATGGGACTTCGCCCCGCGCATTGCGCATCGATTGTGGCCGTGCTGTCGATGGGCGCCTCAGTCCCCGCGTTCGTGGCGCTGCCGGGTGTTCATCACACCGCCGCGCAATGGCATGAATGGGTGTTGCAGGCGGTCTTCCAAGGGCTGCTGATCGGCGTCGTGTCGATTTATGTCTATTCGGCAGCGCTCGCCCGCCTCGGCCCCGAGCGGACCGCCGTGCTGACAGCCGCAGTTCCCTGCGTGACGACGCTGGGCGCTGTTCTGCTGTTGCATGAATCGCCGTCGTGGCCGGTGCTGGCCGGCATTGCGCTGGTGACGGCCGGCATGCTGGTCTCGCTGTTGTCGCGTCGACCGTGACCGTCGCCGAAAGCGACAGAGAGCCGCTATCGGCCGGCGCGCCGCCATCCCAGGCCGGCCGTCGTGCCACCGGCCACCGCCCCGCGCCGCGGCCGGTACTCGCAGCCGACCCAGCCGTCCCAGCCGCAGGCGGCCGACACCTCGTCGATGACGCCGAACAGGTAGGTGTAATTGACTTCGCCGATGTCGGGCTCGTGGCGCTCGGGGACGCCGGCGATCTGCATGTGGCCGACGCGCCCGGTGGGCAGGTACTGGCGGATCTTCATCGCCACGTCGCCCTCGACGATCTGGCAGTGGTACAAGTCCATCTGCACCTTCAGGTTCGACGCCCCAATGTCCTGCACGATGCGATGCGCCTCGTCCTGCCGGTTGAGCACATAGCCGGGGATGTCGCGCGTGTTGATCGGCTCGATCAGCACCGTCTTGCGCGCACTGGCCGCCTGGCGCGCGGCCCACTCGAGGTTGTTGCGGTAGGTGGCCAGCAGCTTCGCGCGCTCGGCACCGGCGGGCGCGAGGCCCGCCATCACGTGCACGCGCGGACACGACAGCGCCTCGGCATAGCGCAGCGCCTGGTCGACCGAGCGCCGGAACTCGTCCTCGCGCCCCGGCAGCGCCGCCATGCCGCGCTCGCCGCGGTCCCAGTCGCCCGGCGGTCCGTTGAACAGCACCTGCTGCAGCCCGTGCTCGCGCAGGCGCGAGGCCAGCAGCGATGCGTCGTGCGCGTACGGGAACAGGTACTCGACCGCGGCGAAGCCGTCGCCGGCAGCGGCGGCGAAGCGGTCGAGGAAGTCGTGCTCCGGATAGAGCATGCTCAGGTTGGCGGCAAAGCGTGGCATGGCGTCTCGAAGTGGCGAGCCCCGACGCTACCACTGCGCGCCGAAGTGCGTGCGCAGCTCGTCGATCTGGGCCGGCTTGAGCGGCGCGGGCTTCGTCATCAGCCACAGGCGCGCGGTCTCTTCGAGCTCCTCGAGCACCGCGCTTGCTTCGGCCGGCGTGCGATGCCAAACCACCGGCCCGAGGCGCTCGAGCATCACGGCGCGGATCGGCACGCCGCGCTGGCGCGCGGCGGCGATGCGCTGCGCCACCGCGGCGGCAACCTGCGGGTCACCGGGCCGGTGGTAGGCGATCAGCGGCACGTGGCCGACCTTCATCACGTAGTACGGCGTGATCGGCGGCACGACGTCGTGCTCGTTCCACACGCCGGCCAGCGTCAGCGCGACCATGTGCGTGGCGTGGGTGTGGATCACGCAGCGCGCGTCGGGGTCGGCCGCGTAGATCGCGCGATGCAGCGCCAGCGTCTTCGACGCGCGGTCGCCGGCGGTCTGCTCGCCTTGCGCATCGACCTCGGCCAGCCGCGCGGCGTCGAGCGTGCCGAGGCAGGCATCGGTCGGCGTGATCAGATAGCCGCCGGCGTCGGTGCGGGCGCTGATGTTGCCCGCGCTCGCGTGCACGTAGCCGCGCGCGTACAGCGATGCGCCGACGCGGCAGATCCCGGCGCGCAGCGCGTCGGTCACATCGCCCCCTTGGCGCTGCGCGCCGTCCCCCCGAGGGGGAGCCAACGCCTTCGGAGCGGCCGTGCCGCGCTCACGCTCTCACCCCGACGTCGAAGGCCTTGGTGAAGAAATCGGTGCTGCCGAAGTTGCCCGACTTCAGCGCCAGATGCAGCCACTCGTTGGCCACCACCGGCGAGCGCGCCGCGGTCCACGGCACGCCGGGGTCGATCTGCGCACCGATCGCCAGCTGCGTGATGCTCAGGCCCTGCACCACTGCGCCCGACGTCTCGCCACCGGCGACCACCAGGCGCCTCACGCCGCGCTCGACCAGGCCGACCGCGATGCGCGCCAGCGCGTGCTCGACCAGCTCGCCGGCGCGCGCGACGCCGAGCTCGGCCTGCGCGCGCTGCACCGCGGCCGGCTCGGCGGTCGCATAGACCAGCAGCGGCGCGTCGGCACGCTGCCGCTCGCACCAGCTCAACGCCTTGCTCACGTTGTCGTCGGCGGCGACGGCCAGCGTCATCGGGTCGATCTGCAGCGCCGGCAGTCCCTGGTCGCGAAAGTGCCGCACCTGCGCGTTGGTGGCCACCGAACAGCTGCCCGACACCACCGCGGTGCGACCGCTGGCCGCGGGCAGCGACTGTACGTTGGCTCCGGCTTGCAGCGCACCGCTGGCCACCCAGTTCTGCGGCAGGCCCATCGCGATGCCGGAGCCCGCGGTGACGAGCGGCACGTCGGCCAGCGGGACGCCGATCTGCATCAGGTCGGCATCCGAGATCGCATCGACGATCGCGATGCCGATGCCTTGCCCGCGCAGCGCGTCGAAGCGTGAACCGATCGCTGCAGCGCCCTGCCTCACCACCTCGTGCGCGACCAGGCCGACCTTGCGCGTCGTCTGCGCCTGCAGCACGCGCACGAGGTTGGCATCGGTCATCGGCGTCAGCGGGTGGTTGCGCATGCCACTGTCGCTCAGCAGCACGTCGCCGACGAACAGGTGGCCCTTGAACACCGTGCGCTGGTTGGTCGGGAACGCCGGGCACGCGATCGTGAAGCCCTGACCCGCACCATGCAGCGCGTCGAGCAGCGCATCGGTCACCGGCCCGATGTTGCCGTTGGGCGTGCTGTCGAACGTCGAGCAGTACTTGAAGTAGATCTGCTGTGCGCCCTGCGCCTGCAGCCAGCGCAGCGCGGCGAGCGACTGCGCCACCGCATCGGCGGCGGCGATCGTGCGCGACTTCAGCGCGACGACCACCGCGTCGGCCTGCACATCGAGCGCGCCCCCTCTCGTGACATCAGGCACGCCGATCGTCTGCACGCAGCGCATGCCGCCGCGCACCAGGGTATTCGCGAGATCGGTGGCGCCGGTGAAGTCGTCGGCAATCGCACCGAGCAGGAGCTTGCCCATGCTCAGGCCTTCTTCTGTGGCAGCGTGATACCGGGAAAAACCTTGATCACCGCCGCGTCGTCCTCGCGGCCGAAGCCGGCGCTCGACGCCTGCATGAACATCTGGTGCGCGGCGGAGGCCAGCGGCAGCGGAAACTTGGTCGCGCGCGCGGTGTCGAGCACGAGCCCGAGGTCCTTGACGAAGATGTCCACCGCCGACAGCGGCGTGTAGTCGGCCTCCAGCACGTGCGCCATGCGGTTCTCGAACATCCAGCTGTTGCCGGCGCTGTGGGTGATGACCTCGTACAGCGCCTCGGGATCCACCCCCTCGCGCAGGCCCAGCGCCATCGCCTCGGCGGCCACGGCGATGTGCACGCCGGCCAGCAGCTGGTTGATGATCTTGACCTTGCTGCCGTTGCCGGCCTTGTCGCCGAGCTTGTAGACCTGCGTCGCCATCGCGTCGAGCGCTCCGCCGCCCTTCGCGTAGGCCTCGGGGCGGCCCGCGGTCATCATCGTCATCTGGCCCGAAGCCGCCTTCGCAGCGCCGCCGGAGATCGGCGCGTCCAGGTACAGCACGCCGCGCTCGGCCAGCCGCTGCTCGAAGGCGATCGACACGTTGGGGTCGATGGTCGAGCACATCAC
>DASTZF010000020.1:0-23554 GCA_035764445.1 Burkholderiaceae bacterium | reverse complement strand
TGGTGATGCCGTTCACCGATTCGGCACGCGACGTAGCGGTGCGCGGCGGCCTCGGCGATGGCCTGGCGTACGACGTCATCACGCGGCTGGCCAAGCTGCGCAGCCTGTTCGTGATCGCGCAGGGCACGGTGTTCGCGCTCGACGAGCGCCGCATCGGCGCCGAGGAAGCCGGACGCGCGCTCAACGTCGACTACGTGTGCAGCGGCACGCTGCGTCGCAGCGAGCGCCGCTTGCAGGTCGACGTGCAGCTGACCGAGACGCGCAGCGCTCGCATCGTGTGGGCCGACACCTTCAGTGCCAACCAGCACGACGCGCTCGGCGTGCTCGAGGAGATCGGCAACCGCATCGTGGCGTCGATCGACCACCAGATCGAGCTGGCCGAGCGCAACCGCGCGGTGCTGAAAGCGCCGAATTCGCTCGACGCCTGGGAGGCGCATCACCGCGGCCTGTGGCACATGTACCGCTTCAACCGCGACGACAACCGGCAGGCGCAGCACTTCTTCGAGGACGCGATCCAGCGCGACCCGACCTTCTCGCGCCCGTACGCCGGTTTGTCTTTCACGCACTTCCAGAACGCCTTTCTCGGCTGGGGCGAGCGCGGGCACGAGGTCGAGCAGGCGTACGGCGCCGCGTCGCGCGCGCTGCTGACCGACGAGCACGACCCCGCCGCGCACTGGGCGATGGGACGCGCGCTGTGGTTGCGCGGGCGCCTGGACGAATCACTGACCGAGCTCGACACCTCGGTGGAGCTGAGCCCGAATTTCGCGCTCGGCCACTACACGCTGGCTTTCATCCACGCGCAGTCGGGCGACGCGCAGGCGGCGATCCGCGAGTCGGACCATTCGCGCAACCTGAGCCCATTCGATCCGCTGCTGTTCGCGATGCTCGCCACGCGCGCGATGGCGCTGATCCGCCTGGGCCGCTTCGACGAGGCCGCCGAATGGGCCGCCAAGGCGACGGTGCGTCCCAACGCGCACGTGCACGTGCTCAGCATCGGAGCGCACTGCCTGGCGCTGGCCGGTCGCGTCGACCAGGCGCGCGCGATCACCGCCACCATCCACAACCGCGTACCGGGCTATCGGGTCGACGACTTCCTCAACGCGTTCCGCTTCGGCGCCGACGCCGAATTGCTGATCCGGCGCGCGGCAGCGCTCATCGGGCTCGGCTGAACGGTGCGGCGCCGCGGTGGTCGTCGCCTAGCGCCGACGCCCCAACAGCAGACACGCGATCGCCAGCAACTGCACCAGCGCCACGGCGGCAAAGAACATCGACGCGCCTTCGCCGACGCGCACCGCGCCGCCGGCCTGCAGCAGTGCACCGAACAGCGCCGGCGCAAAGGCGTAGGTCGCCTGCGCGATCGCGACGATCAGTGCGACGACCCGTGCGACGTCGACGCGCGCGAACTCCTGCTGCGCGATCAGCGGCGGCAGCGACGTCGCGTTGCCGATGCCCGAACCGAACAAGACGACCGCCAGCACGATCAGCGCCAACTGGTTGGCATCGACCGCGCACAGCAGCAGCGTGCCCAGCAATTGCACCGCGTAGGCGAGCGCCGCCACCGAGCGCCGGTTGGCGTGCGGCGGCATCGCCGCCGCGACGGCGTAGCGCCCGCCGATCGCGCACGCGGTGGCGAGGCCCAGCGTCCAGCCGGCGGCCTGCGCACCGAGCACCGGCACCAGCAGCGCGAACAGGTGCGCGAGCAGTCCGATCTGCGCGAACAGGCCGATCGCCATGCCGAGCGCCAGCGTCTGGAATCGCCGGTCTCGCCACAGCCGCACACCGGGCAGCGACGGCGTGTCGGTCGCGGCGCTGGCCGGCGTCGAAGGCGCATCGCCATCGGCAGCCTGGCCGATGCGATGCGGCGTGACGATGAAGACCCGTGCATGCAGCCACAGCACCACCGCGATCGCGACCGACCCCACCACGATCGCCGCGGGGGCGAAACCCCAGGCGCCGATGAGCGCCACCCACAACGGCGAGAACACCACGCCACCGATGCTCGCGCCGTTGTAGGCCTTGGCCAGCGCCGCAGGCCGCGTGCGCACGAACCACGGCGCGATGATCGCGTTGACCGCCACCGCGCCCATCGTGACCCAGCCGCCGCCGCTGAGGAGCGCGGCCATCATCAGCTGCCACGGCTGACTGCACAGCGCCCAACCGAGCACGCCGAGCGTCGCGACGCCGGCGCCCGCCAGCGCCGTGGCGCCGACACCGAAGCGGGCATGCAGGCGCGGCAGGCGCGCGACGACGAGCGCGCCGAACAGGTAGTGCACGGTCACCGCCGACGACACCCAGGCGAGCGACCAGCCGGTGCGCTCGGTCACCGCGTGCAGATAGACCGGCGGCCCGTAGAAGCCGATGCCCCAGCCGAACATCGCCAGCACGAATGCCGCAGCGACGACGCGGCGGCCGAAGAATGGCCGCGGCGGCAAGCACTGCGGCGTGGTCGCGTCGACGCGGGATCTCATGCCCGCAGCATGCCTTGCGCAGCCGGCGGCCGAATTCGACCGCCATCGAACGATGCCGGTGCGCGACCGCTTCAGCGCCTCGTGCGAGGGCCCTTGACGACGCCGCGCGCGGGCGACGCTGCGCGAGCGCGCGGGATCGGCCTGCCGAGCCCGTGGAAGCAGAACGCGATCACCCCGTCGACCAGCGACGACGCATCACCGGGCCGCCTGGTGCGCGCGCCCGCGCCCGTGAGCGCGCTGGCGCCCAGCGGTCCCATCAGCGACTCGACGATGCCGCCGAAGATGCAGGCCGCCGCGACCCTCGTGTCGGCGATCCTGAACTCGCCGGCGGCCACGCCGTCGTCGAGGATGCGGCGGAACAGCTGTCCGAATTCGGCGTGGAACTGCAAGCGCACCTCCTCGACCTCGATGTCGGTGGGCTCCAGCGCCAGCGCATAGGCGAGCCGCGGGTTCTTCAGCGCGCGCTGAGCGAACGCGTTGATGCCGGCGCGAAGCCGGTCGCTCGCTGGCACCGACTGCTCGGCGATCAGCGACAGCACGTGCAGCTCGGTGCCCACCTGCGTGCGGTAGACCTCGGACAGCAGATCGGTCTTCGACGGAAAGTGCAGATACACCGCGCCGGTCGACAGGCCGGCCTCCGCAGCCACCGCCGACATCTGTACCTCGCGCCAGCCACCGCGCTCGATCAGCGCCACCGCCGCCTCCACCAGGCGCTGCCGGGCCTCGGCGCGCTTGCTTTCAACATAGGGGGTGCGCTGGTAGGCCATCCGCTTGTCCGCCGACCGCAGCCGGTCTAAGATTTGAATGGCCATTCATAGATTGATGGCCGATTCAGATTTTAGGCGACGTGGCGCGTCGCCGGCCGCGATCCGCATGTCAACCGCTGTCCCGACCCTCGCGCTGCACGAGATCGGCAGCGCGTCGCGCTGGCTGTCGCACGCGCAGCTGCACGTGGTGTGGGCGTTCGAGGGCCAGCTCGACCTGCAGCTCGACGGCGGCACGACGCGGCTGGCACCCGGCCACTCCGTCGTGGTCGCGCCGGGCCGCCGCCGCGCCCTGGCCGCGCCGCGCAGCGCACGCTGCTTCGTCGTCGGCTGCAGCAGCGAGCACCACCTGCAGCGGCTGCTGCCGCTGGCCGGCCGCGTGCGCGCCACCGATCCCGCCGTCGGCTATCTACTGCGCTATCTGGCCGCGCAGCCGGCGTGGTCGGCGTCGGCGGCCGAGTTGCTGCTCGACAGCGTGTCGGCCGCCGGCGAGCCGGCGCCGCCGCGCCACCGCCGCGCGATCGACTGGCCGCAGCTGCTCGGTTGGATCGACCGCCACCTGGCCGATCCGCTGGACGTGGCCGCGCTGGCCGCGCAGGTGCATCTGAGCCCGACCCAGTTCACTGCCCGCTGCACCGCGGAGTTTGGCTGCGCGCCGATCGCGCTGGTGCGCCGGCAGCGCCTGGCTGCCGCACTGCGGCTGCGTGCCGGCGGCCTGCCGGTGGGGATGGTGGCGGCGCGCTGCGGTTACCACTCGCCGTCGGCGCTGACTGCTGCGCTGCGGCGCGACGCATCACCGCGCTGACCCGATCGTCGCCGCGCGACGACACACCGCGCACGCGCGACGACGCCGACGCGTCCGCTGCCGTGGAACTTCGTAAGTCCCGCCCGTGGTCACGCCGCGGGCGGTGACCCATCGCAATCACGACTTGCACGGGAGCCTTCGCATGACACGCACGATCAGCAATCTTCGGCGCTGCGCGGCAGCGCTGTGCGCCGCGGCCGCCGGGCTGGCGGCGGCGCAGACGCCCAACGAGCAGTTCTTTCCGCTGCTGGTATTTCGCACCGGACCGTACGCGCCCAACGGCGTGCCATGGGCCAACGGGTTCGTCGACTATTTGAACCTGGTCAACGCGCGCGACGGCGGCATCAACGGCGTGAAGATCTCGCACGAGGAGTGCGAGACCGGCTACGCCACCGACAAGGGCGTCGAGTGCGACGAGCGCCTGAAAGGCAAAGGTCCCACCGGAGCGGCGAGCTTCAGCCCGCTGTCCACCGGCATCACGCTGGCGATCAGTGAGAAGGCGTTGATCGACAAGATCCCGATCATCACGATGGGCTACGGCCGCTCGGAGTCGACCAACGGCAGCGTGTTCGCTTGGAACTTTCCGCTGATGGGCACCTACTGGGACGCGGCCGACGTGCTGATCCAGCACCTCGCCAAGAAGGAAGGTGGCGCACCCGACGCACTGCGCGGCAAGCGCATCGCGCTGCTGTACCACGATTCGCCGTATGGGCGCGAGCCGATCCCCGTGCTGCAGGAGCTCGCGAAGCGACGCGGCTTCGAATTCACCGCGCTCCCGGTGGCCCACCCGGGGATCGATCAGCGCTCAGCGTGGCTGCTGATCCGCCAGCAGCGGCCCGACTACCTGTTCCTCTGGGGCTGGGGCGTGATGAACCCCACCGCGCTGCGCGAGGCGGTGGCGATCGATTACCCGCGCGAGCGCATGTTCGGCGTCTGGTGGGCCGGCGCCGAGCAGGATGTGGTGGCCCTCGACAAGGCCGCCACCGGCTACAGCTCGCTGACGCTGCAGCACAGTGCCGAGCACACGGGCGTGCACGACGACCTGCTGAAGCACGTCTACGATGCCGGCCACGGCGCGGGCAGGCGCGAGGACGTCGGCCAGGTGCTCTACAACCGCGGCATGCTCAACGCGATGCTGGCGGTGGAGGCCGTGCGCACCGCGCAGGCGCGCTTTGGCCCCAAGCCGCTCACCGGTGAGCAGGTGCGCTGGGGTGCCGAGCACCTCGACATCGACGCCGCGCGCATCCGGGCGCTGGGCATGGAGGGCATGCTGCGGCCGCTGAAGACGTCGTGCCAGGACCACGAAGGCGTCCACCAGTACCGCCTTCACACCTGGGACGGCGCGCGCTGGCGCTACAGCAGCGACTGGTACGAGTCCGATGCCAGGCTGCTGCGCCCGATGATGGACGAGGCCGCGAAGAAGTACGCCGCCGACAGGCACATCGTGCCGCGCGACTGCAGCGGCGACAGAGGCTGAGGAGCTGCGCCGTGGCCACCTTCCCTCGCACCGTCAATCACACCGGCCCCGCAGGCGGCAGCGCCCGCGCGCCGTCCGACGCCGCAGCGCTCGATCGAGCAGCGCTGCAGGAGCTGGCTCGGCGCGCGCCGGTCGCCACCGGCTATCGGCTGCAGTTGCTCGAACGCTCTCAGATCGGAGCGGTCATCGCGCTGATCGCGCGCTGGTACCCCGACGTCAGCGTCGGCAGCGCGAGCGGCTACCTCGACCGGCGCTTCTATCAGCGCCGCGTGTGGTTCGACCCCGGCCCGCGGCGCAGCGTGGTGGTGCTCGCGCTGCGCCATGCCGACCAGCTGGTCGGGATGTTCTCGTTCGAGATGAATCGCCAGTCGCTGTCGATCCATGCGCGCATCGGCGTGGTCGCGCCGGAGCACCGCGGCGCCAACCTCGCGCGTGCCGGCATGTCGCTCACCGAAGCGGTGGGCCGCTGGCTGGGCATGGGCATGGTCTACGGCATGGCAACGTTGAAGTCGCCGTACTCGCAGCGCGCGTTCGAGTGCGCCGGTTGGCAGCTGATCGGCATCGCACCGGGCTTCGACCGCGAGCTGGTCGCGCCCGGCGTCGTCAAGCGCGTCTACGAAGCGCTCTACGCGAAGGCGCTGGTCGACGGCGACGACATGCTGAGCCCGCAGCCGCGCAACATGACGCAGCGCACGCGCGACGTGTTCGGGCTGCTGTTCCGCGCTGCCGCGGTCACGGCGCCAGCGCCCCGATGAAGCGTCCGATCGCCTGCGCCACCGCTCGCGGCTGCTCATCGGGCGCGTAGTGGCCGCTGTCTGGAATCAGCGTGCCGCGCAGATCGTGCAGCCCGGCCGCGCGCAGGCCCCTCAGATAGTCGTCCATGCTGCCGAGCTCGCGCTGGCCGCGCAGGTACAGCACCGGCGTGCGCAGCGGGCGATCGCGCATCTCCAGGTTGTGCTGCTCGTCCTGCTCCAACGCGCGGTACCAATCGAACCCGGTGCCCAGCGCGGCGGGTCGCCGGTACGCCCTGGCGTAGGCCGCACGCGCCGTGGTCGGCACGCCGCCGCGGTGCGCCGACAGCATGTTGAAGAAATAGTCGAAGTAGGCCGCTTGGTGGCCGGTCACCAGCAGTTCGGGCAGCTCGGTCAGCGCATGAAAGGCGAAGTGCCAGGTCTTCGGGTGGCGCACCACCTGCGACCACGGCTCGACGCCGGGAATGGCGCTGTTCATCAGCACGGCGCGGCTCAGTTCGTCGGGAAACTCGTGCAGGTAGGCGAACACCACCATGGCCCCCACATCGTGGCCGGCCAGCGTGACTTCGCGCAGCTCGAGCGCATCGACCAAGCGCCTCACGCAGCGCGCGATCATCCGCTTGTCGCTCGACGGCAGCGCACCTTCTGACAGGCCGATGCCCGGCAGGTCGATCGCCACCAGACGCCGGTCGTCCCCGAGCGCGCCCATCACGGCTTCGAACGACGACCAATCCTGCGGCCATCCATGCAGAAAGAGAACGGCCGGCCGGTTGGCCGGTCCGCGCTCGACGGCATGGATCGACAGGCCGTCGAGCACGATCTGCCGATGGCGGAACGCCGCCGCTGCTGTCGCCATGTGGAACCCTTCGTGCTGCCATCCGCTGCGATCCCGTAGCCCGGCAAACACGGTGCCCACGAAAGGCGGCTGCCGCTGATGGCGCCTCGACGTATCGCCGGCGAGGACGCTGGCCCAGCCAGGAGCCACCGCCGGTTCAGCGGCTCAACGCGGGCACTCGTCGAACAGCTTGACCGTGCAGCGCATGCAGATGTCGAGGTCGAGCCGGGGCACGATGCTGGCGATCGCGATGCGCTTGTCGGGGAACACGTGGTCGCGGCCGAGCTCGTCGAGAAAGCCGCTGCGTTGCCACAGCTCGATCACCGGCGGCCGCGGGCGGTGGAAGTAGAGGTCACCACCGAACGCGCGGCGCAGCCGCATCTCGTCGCGCCACAGCTCGTCGCCGGCCAGGTCGATGAAGTTCATGCTCTTGGTCATCACCAGCAGGTGCCGCTGCGGCGCGGGCGTGCTGCGCAGCGCGTGCAGCCGCTCGCCGACATGCTGCGTGGCGCCGAAGTACACCGACCCTTCCATGCGCAGCAGCTTCAGCTGCGGGCACTCGGGCAGCGCCTTCGGGTTGTCATCTGCGATCACGAACGGCCGCCCGGCGTCGCGGGTGTCGAAGCCCATCGTGCGCATCGCCGGGCGCGCGGTGCGCCACAGGTAGGCGGCCAGCGACAGCAGCGTGCCGAGCAGGATCGCCAGCTCCAGGCGGATCGCCAGCGTCGCCGCCAGCGTCGCCAGCGCGATGCCGAACTCCAGGCGCGACAGCTGCAGCAGCCGCCGCCATTGCGCGATGTCGAGCAGCGACCACGCCACCAGCAGCAGCAGCCCGGCCACCGCCGCCATCGGGATGGTGGCGATCAGCGCCGCGCTCAACACGACCAGCACCAGCAGCCACAGCGCCGAGAACACGCTGGCCAGCGGCGTTCGGGCACCGGCTTGCAGGTTAGGCAGCGATCGGTTCAGCGAGCCGCACGACAGAAAGCACGAGAAGAAGCCGCCCGCGATGTTCGACAACCCCTGGCCGACGAACTCGCGGTTGGCGTCGATGTACTGGCCCGAGCGCTGCGACAGCACCTTGGCGATCGCATACGACTGGCCGAGCGCGATGATCGTCAGCGCGATCGCCAGCCCAGCCAGGTCGGGCAGTTGCTGCCAGTCGATCGCCGGCGGCTGCCAGCGCGGCCACGCCTGCGGCACGATGCCGACCACCTCCACCGGCTGCCAGCCGTGCGCCCAGCGGGCCAGCGCGGCGGCGCCGAGCATGCCGGCAATCATGCCCAGCAGCAGGTGCGGCGAACGCGGCCCCGCGCGGCGCGCGGCCAACGCGACGCCGATGGTGATCGCCGCCACCGCGATCGCCGCCGGATTGGCCTGCGACAGCCGCTGCCCGAGCAGCGACAGCGCCGCCGGCGCGCTCAGGCCCGACGGCACGACGACACCGAGCGCGTCCTTCAGCGCGTGCACCGCGATCAGCAGCGCTGCGCCACCGGTGAAGCCGCGCAACGCCGCCGGTGAGATGAAGTGCGCCAGCGCGCCGAGCCGCAGCGCGCCGACCGCCAGTTGCAGCACGCCCACCAGCACGGTGAGTGCCAGCACGAGCTGGATGTAGGCGGGGCTGCCCACCGCGGCCAGCGGCGCCACCATCGCCACCATCGCCAGCGAGTTGGCGTTGGTCGGCCCCGACATCACGTGGCGGCTCGAGCCGAACAGCGCCGCCACGATGCACGGCAGCACGGCGGTGGCCAAGCCGTACGACGGCGGCAGGCCGACCAGCGCCGCGAACGCGATCGCCTGCGGCAGCACCAGCACGGCGCCGAGCAACCCGGCGAGCGCGTCGACGCGCAGGGTCGCGCGATCGATCTCGCGCACCCACGGACCCAACAGCGTCGAGAGGGTTGTTGTCATCGCCGGTGCCGCCGCGCACGGCTGCGCCGGCTAAGGCCGCGCGTCAGCGGCTGCGGTAGAAATAGTACGTCGCCGTGTACGGCACGCGCGCGAACTGGTTCGCGTTGCTCGCCGAGCACGGCTCGGTCGGCGTCGTGCCGCCCTTGGTCGCCACGCGCTGGACGCTCTTGGTCTGCGTGAACACGCCTTTGCCGAAGGTCGACTTCGCGTTCAGCAGCAGCCACGGAATTGCGTTGGGATCGGGCGCCGGCGCACGCTCTTTGGCCTCGCCGAGCACGCGGCTGCCGTCGGGGGCCTCCCAGGTCGGGCCCGCATAGTGCTTGCCGAGGTCGCTGCCGAGCAGGCGGCTGGTCAGCTTGGCCTCGGGCGCGCGGAACGCCCACTCGTAGCCGCCGGACTGCTTGGGCACGCACTCGTACACCTGTGCCCCTGTGGCCAGCGCCTCGAGGAAGGGCTCTTGGTCGGCCGGCGCCTTGATCACGCCGGGCACGTCGGGCGGCGACACGCCGATGGTTGAGCAGCCGCCGACACCGAGTGCGGCGAGCACGATCGTTGAAACACATGCAAGGGTCCTGGGCATCGCGAGGCCTTTCACGAAAGAGGCGAAGGAGGTGCGGCGTCGCTTCGGTCGCGCGCCGCGGCGTCCGCGGGTCGCAAGGCCTGCCGCCTGCGTACACGAGCCTCGGTATCACGCAGGTGCGATTGCCGAACGGACACACCTTGCAACACGCACCATCACGGCAAGCGCTGTACTGGCGCGCTCACAGGTCGGCAGCGTAGCGCCGGCACATTTCTTCGCGTGTTTCAAATGGAATTTGGATGCCGGTCTGGTCGCTGAGCATCTGGCCGATCGTCGGCAGCGTCTCGCGCGGCACCTGGGACCTCGGGTCCCACAGCCGTGAGCGCATGAAGGCCTTCGCGCAGTGCAGGTAGACCTCGGCCACTTGCACGCGGATCACCAGCTTGGGCGTGCGTCGCTCGTCGGCGCAGCGCGCGAGCAGTGCGGAGTCCTGCGTCAGCGTGGCGCGACCGTTGACGCGCAACGTCTCGTCGAAGCCGGGAATCAGGAACAAAAGTCCGACACCGCCCGCCTCGACGATGTTGCGAAACGAGTCGAGCCGGCTGTTGCCCGGTGCGTCCGGGACCAGCAGCGTGTGCGGATCCATCACCTTGACGAAGCCCGGCGCGCCGCCGCGCGGCGAGGCATCGACGGCGCCCGACGCGTTGCAGCTGGCCAACACGACGAACGGCGACAGCTCGATGAAGCGCCGCGCATGCACGTCGATCGCGGCCAGCTGCTTCTTCAGCGCGCGCTCGCTCGGCTGTGGGTACAGCGCACGCAGCGCCGCATCGCAGGTGATGTCCATGTGCGAAGGTTAACCGAGCGGCACCGTCGGTGGACCCACTGTCGGCTCAGCCAACTGACTCAGACGCCCGCGGCGGGCGGGCGGGGCTCGTTTGGCCCTGGGGGGCCTTTCAGCTCGACCACGTTGCCCTCGGGATCATCGACGTAGATCGAAGGCCCTTCGCCTTCGGCGCCGTAGCGCGACTGCACCGGCCCGCCCGCGACCCCGAAGCGCTGCAGCTGCGCGCGGATCGCCGTCTCGTCGAACGGCTCGACGCGAAAGCAGAAGTGGTCGAGGTTGCGTCCCTCGGGTCCGGGCGCAGCGCCGCCGGCACGGCCGAGCGGGCCGTCGACCGGCACCAGGTCGAGCAGTGAGCGGCCGGCACGCAGCTGCACCAGGCCGATGTCCTCCTGGCGCTTCTCGATGCTGCAGCCGAGCACGTCGCAATAGAAGCGCTCCATCAGCGGCAGATTCACCACCCGCAGCACGAGATGATCGATGTCGCGGATCCGGATGGTCATGGCCGCGACAGCTTAAACCGTCGCGCGGCTACGGCGCCAGACCCTGGCGCTGCAGCAGCGGCCGCTCGTACGCCGCGTCTTCGGCGGGGTAGCGCAGCCCGTCGACGCCGCGCTCCTTGGCGAGCGACCAGACGATGCTCTCGCCGGCCGGCAAAGTCGTCGGCTGCATCGCGTACAGCGGGTCGTCGAACGCTGCGCGTGCCGCCACGAAGTGCCAGCCGCGGTTGCGAAACGCCTCGATGATCTCGGGCAGCGCGCTGGCGTTCAGCGCGTTGGTGTGCAGCAGCATCACGTGCATCGGGCTGCGGCCGATCACCGCGCGCGCCAGGTTGTCGTAGTAGGCGGCGCGCTCGAGCAGATGTTGCACGTAGGCGCGCTTCAGGCGTTTCACCGGCTCGCTGCGGCCGGCGGCGCGCAGCGCCAGGTAGCGCTGGTTGTAGTACCAGTCGCTGGTGTCGATCGACACCGGCGCCGGCCGGTAGCCGTGCTCGCGCATCCAGTCGCGCATGCCGTCGCGCTTGGCCGCCGTGTCGCCCTCCTTCAGGTACGGAAAGCGAAGCATCGGCAGCCAGGTGCTCAGGTGATGCAAGGCGTCGTCGGCACGCTGCACGTCGGCGATGAAGGACGCCAGGGTCACCTTCGGCGACGCCAGGCTGCGGTGCTGCGCCGTGTGGTTGCCGACGCCGTGGCCGGCGGCCGCCCACTGCTCGATCAGCCGCAGCCCCGGCTCGCCGCCGATGTGGCTCAGCGACGGAAAGACGATCGCGTGCAGCTGCTGCTGCTCCAGCGTGTGCAGGATGCGCGCGTTCCACGCCTCGGCGCGCGGCTGGCGCGCGGGATCCAGGCCGTCGTCGAACGTGAGCCCGATCACCTGCGCGGCCGCGGCCCACGGCAGCAGCCACGCCAGCAGCGCGAACCACCAGCGCCGCACGTCGCTCAACTGCCCACCAGCCCGTTGCGGATCGCGTACACGGTGAACTCGCAGGGTCGCGGGTCCTTCCCCGCCGATCCAATCACTCCGGCGCGCGGCGCAGCGTCTCGACCACCGGACGGCGCAGCACGCCGCGCAGGCCCATCCAGCCGGCCGCCAGCGCCAGCAAGGCGCCGGCCAGCGCACCGGCCAGCGGCACCCACGGGGACGCGTTCCAGGTGAACTCGAACACGTAGCGCGCCAGCAGCGCGCCCACCACCACCGCAGCGGTGGCCGCCAGCAGACCGGCCAGCGCACCGACGCCGAGCAGCTCGGCGCGCTGCACGTGTGCCAGCAGCCGCGCACCGGCGCCGAGCGCGCGCATCACCGCGTACTCGCGCTCGCGCGCGTCGCGCGTCGCGCTGACCGCGGCGAACAGCACCACCAGCCCGGCGGCCAGCGTGAAGCCGAACAGGAACTCGACCGCACGCACCACCTGGTCGAGCACCTGCTGCACCTGTGCGATCGACGCCGAGACGTCGATGTTGGTGATGTTCGGAAAGTCGCGCGCCAGCGCGTTGTCGAAGCCCGGCGCGGCCGGCGCGCGGAATGCGCTGATGTAGCTGACCGGCAGGTCGTCGGCCATCCTCGCGAGCGGGAACATGACGAAGAAGTTGACCCGCATCGAACCCCAGTCGACCTTGCGCACGCTGGTGATGCGCCCTTCGGTGATGCGGCCGGCGATGTCGAAGCCGAGGCGGTCGCCGAGCTTGAGCTTCAGCGTCTGCATCAGGCCCTCCTCGACGCTCAGCGCATCGCGCTCGTCGGCGCGCCACTGGCCCTCGACGATCGTGTTATGCACCGGCAGCGACGCTTGGTGGCTGAGGTTGAACTCGCGCTCGGCGAGCCGGCGCGCGCGCTCGTCGGTGAAGTCGTCCTGGCCGACCGCCTTGCCGTTGATCGTGACCAGGCGGCCGCGGATCATCGGGAACCAGTCGTACTGCGCGACCCCCGACTCCTTGAGCCGCTGCTGGAACGGCTGCGCCTGGTCGGGCTGCAGGTTGATCACGAAGCGGTTCGGTGCGTCGGCCGGCGTGGCGGCACGCCAGCTGGCGATGAGGTCGGTGCGCAGCAGCACCAGCAGCGCCAGCGCCAGCAGGCCGACGCCGAGCGCCGACACCTGCAGCATGGCGAACGCCGGCCGCGCGGCCACCTGCCGCGTGGCCAGCACCAGCCAGCGCGGCGCGCGCGACTCGGGCACCGCCGCCTTCAGCACGCGCACCGCGAGCCACGACAGCGCGGCCAGCACGACCACCGCGGCGGCGAAGCCGCCGACCGCCAGGCCACCGAGCTTGAGGTCCGACGACGCAGCCAGCAGCAGCGCGACGAAGCCGGCCACGCCGGCGCCGAGCACGACCAGCGACGCCGGCTGCAGCGCGCCCAGGTCGCGCCGGATCACGCGCAGCGCCGGCACGCGCGCCAGCTGCAGCACCGGCGGCAGGCCGAACGAGACCAGCAGCGTCATGCCAACCCCGAGCCCGAACAGCGCCGGCATCACGCCCGGAGCGGGCAAGCGCGCGCCTTCGATCAGATCGCCGAGCAGGCCGACGAACACCTGGTGCACCGCCAGGCCGAGCGCCACGCCGAACACGCTCGCCACCAGGCCGACGCCGCAGAACTCCAGTGCGTACGACCAGGCGATCGCGCGCTGCGGCGCGCCGAGCACGCGCAGGACCGCGCAATCGTCGAGCCGGCGCTGCGCGAAGTCGCGCGCGGCGATCGCCACCGCCACCGCCGCCAGCAGCGCTGCCAGCAACGCCACCAGGTTGAGGAACTTCTCCGCGCGGTCGAGCGTCTGCCGCATCTCGGGCCGCCCCGACGCCAGCGACTCGATGCGCATGCCGCGCAGCTTGTCGGCCTTCTGATGCTCCTCGGCCCAGTGCACGAACGCCGCCACCTGAGCCTGCCCGCGCGCGCCGTCGTCGCTGGCCACCGCGAGCCGGTAGGTCACGCGGCTGCCCGGCTGCACGAGGCCGGTGGCGTCGAGGTCGGCCTGCGCGATCATCACGCGCGGCGCGAAACTGACGAAGCCGGCGCCGCGGTCGGGCTCGAGCATGATCACCCGCTCGATCGTGAACTGCGCGTCGCCGAGCAGCAGCTGGTCGCCGAGGGCCAGCTTCAGCGAGCCGAGCACCGCTGCATCGACCCACGCGCGGCCGCGTGCCGGCGCGGCGGCGAGCATCTGCTCGCGGCCATCGGCGCCACGCAGCGTGAGCCGTCCGCGCAGCGGATACGCCTCGCTGACCGCCTTCACCGACACCAACCGTGCCGCGCCACCGCGCGCCTCGCTGGCGCGCGCCATGCTCGGGAAGGTGGCCTGCGTCGCGGTGCGCAGCTTCGAGCGTTGCGCCTGCTCGGCAAAAGCAGGCGGCGCCGGCTGGTCGCTGGCGACGATGGCGTCGCCGCCGAGCAGCGCGCGCGCGTCGCGCGCCAGCGCCGCGTTGAGCCGATCGGCGAGGAAGCCCACCGCGGTGAGCGCCGCCACCGCCAGCATCACCGCCACCACCAGCAGCCGCAACTCGCCCGCACGCAGGTCGCGTCGCAATTGGCGCGCCGCCATCGATGCAACGCTGACAGGCAGGGGAGCGGATGTGGCGGAGCTCATGCGGGCGGTGCGAAGGCTGCCGAGCCGGCAGCAATGGCGCCACGGTACACCAGCGCCCGCGAGCGCGCCGGCACTCGACAAACGGTTGAAACCGTGCGTGCAAGCCGGCGCAACGCCCGCCGCGGCGCGCGGTGCTGTAATGGCCGACATGCCTCAAACGCCCCTGCCTTCGTTGTTCATCTCGCACGGCTCGCCGATGCTCGCGCTGGAGCCCGGTGTCGCCGGCGCGTTCATGCAGCAGCTCGGTCCGGCGATCGACGCCGCATTTCAGCGCCCACGCGCGATCGTGGTCGCATCGGCGCATTCGCTGACCCGCGAGCCGGCCCTGCTGGCGGCGGCCCGCCACGACACGGTGCACGATTTCGGCGGTTTTCCGCAGCCGCTGTACGAGCTGCGCTACGACGCGCCGGGAGCGCCCGAGCTGGCACCGCGCGTGGCGCAGCACGTGCACGATGCCGGCCTGCCGGTGCACGTGGTGCCCGACGGCGGCCTCGACCACGGCATCTGGATCCCGCTGCGCTTTGCCTATCCGGGCATTGACATACCTGTGTTGCCGCTGGCGTTTCCACCGAACTGGTCGCCGCGCCAGCTGTTCGCGCTCGGTCAGGCGCTGGCGCCTCTGCGCAGCGATGGCGTGCTGGTGATCGGCAGCGGCAGCATCACGCACAACCTGCGATTGGTCTTCTCGCGGCGCGCGCACGACCACACGGCGCGCACCGACGAGCCCGAGATGCCCGAAAGTGCGGCCTTTCGCCGCTGGTTCGTCGAGCGCAGCGCGGCACAGGACCGCGACGCGCTGTTCGACTATCGGCGGCAGGCACCGCACGCGGCGACGATGCACCCGACCGACGAGCACTTGCTGCCCTGGTACGTGGCCGCGGGCGCCGGTCACGAGGGCCCGATGCTGCGCGTGCACGACAGCGTGACGGCCAGCTGCCTCGGCATGGACGCCTATGCGTTCGGGGCGGGTGCGCCGTCGCTGCAGCAACAACTGCACGAGGCGGTCGCGGCCTGATGGCCGTCAGATCGCCGGCGATCAAGCGTTCATCCCGGCCGCGCCTTCAGCCGTGCGCGGCGCGCGAATCAGCAGGCGCCTGTTCGCGCTCGTTCAACCCGTAATCGCGCAGCACCTGCGCCACGCGCAGGCGGTAGTCGGCGAAGTGCTGCCGGCGGCCTGCGTGCTGTGCCGCGCGGTGCGCCTCGACTTCGCGCCAACGGCGCACCGCCGCCTCGTCGCGCCAGAACGACAGCGACAGCACCTTTTCCGGCTGCGTCAGGCTCTGGAAGCGCTCGACCGAGACGAAGCCGTCGATCGCCTCCAATTGCTGGCGCAGCCCTGCGGCGAGCGCGAAATACGCATCGGCGTGGCCTTCACGGGGCACGACCTCGAAGATCACGGCGATCATGCGCTCTCCTTGTTCCGGTTCGCGCCGCTCAAGCCGCGAACGGCCGCGCGGGCTGGTTCAGCGTGCCCTCGACCGCCTCGACGAAGGTGCGCTGCTCGCGCAGGATGAAGCGATGGGCGTGCGCGAACTCGAAATTCTCGCGCCCCTCGGCGTCGGTCTTGATGCGCTTGCGGTACGCCTCGTAGGCAGCCAGTGAATCGAACTGCAGCACGCCCCAGGCCTCGTCGTTGGTGCCTTCGTGCGGCACGAAGTAGCCGATCAGGTGCCCACCGCAGCGCGGGATGATGCGGCCCCAGCGCTCGGCATAGCGCGCGAAGGCATCGCGCTGGAACGGGTCGATCTGATAGCGGATGAAGCAGGCGATGGTCATGGGTGCTCCCCGGTCGAACTCGCCTTCATGCTAGGGCGGCGCCCGCTGCCGACGATTCGACCACCGTCGAACCATGGACGCTCGCACATCGCTAGGATGCCTAGGCTGAAGCAGCCCCCACGCTCACTGCGTTCGCTGCCCCGAGGGCTCCGAAGGAGCCCCTTCGTGGCTCCTGGGACGCGTCAGTGCCTTCGGGCGGGCGGGCGGCACTGACATGCGCGAAGGACCTCACATCTCTGGCATCGCGTCGTTGATCGGCGAGCCGGCGCGCGCCGAGATGCTGACGGCGCTGATGGCCGACCGCGCGCTCACCGCCACCGAGCTGGCCACCGTCGCCGGTGTCAGCAAGGCCACGGCCAGCACGCACCTGTCCAAGCTGTGCGGCGCCGGGTTGCTCGCAGTGCACGACCAGGGCCGCCACCGCTACTTCCGGCTGGCCGACCGCGACGTTGCGCAGCTGCTCGAATCGCTGATGGGAGTGGCGTTCCGCACCGGCGCGCTGCGCCTGAAGTCGAGCCCGCGCGAGCCGGCACTGCGGCGTGCCCGCGTCTGCTACGACCACCTGGCCGGCGAGCTCGGCGTGCAAGCGTTCGAGGCACTGGTGGCGCAACAGGTCTTCAAGTCCGACGCTGCTGGCCTGCGCATCACCGAGCGCGGAGTCGAATGGTTCGCCGCCTTCGGTGTCGACGTGCAGGCGGTGGCCGTGCAGCGCCGCATGATGTGCCGCGCCTGCCTCGACTGGAGCGAGCGTCGCCACCACCTGGCCGGCGCCTGGGGCACGGCGTTGCTGCAGCGCCTGTTCCAGCTCGGCTGGGCGCGCCGCGTCAAGGACACCCGCATCGTGCAGTTCACGCCGCCGGGCGAGCGCGCGTTCCAGGAACTCTTCGCGTCGTGCGCCGATCAGCGCCGCGATGCGGTCGAGGTCTCGCCCTACTGAGGCGCGCCTCGCTCACGCGCTCGCCCGGGTAGCCCGCGAGCCGCCCGCCCATCGTCGCTAGCGCTGTTGTGGCGCAATCGCCTGCAGCCGCGCGCTGAACGCCGCGATGTCGGCCTCGCTGTACGACAGGTGCACGCGCTGGGTCGACGGCGGGCGCTTGGCCACCGAGAGGCCGGGCCGCCATTCCTGGCGCGGGCGGATCGGTCGCGGCACGAAGCCGCCGCCGCAGTTGGGGCACACGTTGTGCAGCTGCGCCTCGACGCAGTCGGCGCAGAAAGTGCACTCGTACGAGCAGATGCGCGCCCGCGCGTCGTCGGGGGCGAGGTCGATGTCGCAGTACTCGCAGTTGGGTCGCAGGGCCAGAGCCATTCGATCGCATCCTTTGCCGGCTTATGGCGTGCACTCTAGCGTCGCTAGACTTGGCGGAAATGACAAACAACCCTCGGAATCCGCCAGTGCCGCGGCGCGTCGAGATCGTCGCCTTCGCGCAGGTGCAGTTGCTCGACGTGACCGGCCCGCTGCAGGTGTTCGCCAGCGCCAACGACCATGCCGCGGCGGCGGGCGCGCCGCCGCCGTATCGGCCGCTGGTGGTGGCGGCGGCGAGCCCGGTCGTGTCGTCGGCCGGCGTCGCGCTGCTCGCCGCTCCGCTGCCGCGCGCCAACGTGCCGGTCGACACGCTGATGGTGGCTGGTGGTCACCGCGCGGTGGCGCAGGCGTCGCGCGACGCCGCGCTGCTGCGCTGGCTGCGTGCGCGCGCGCCGCTGGCGCGCCGCGTCGGCTCGGTGTGCAGCGGCACCTTCGTGCTCGGCGCCGCCGGGCTGCTCGACGGCAAGCGCGTGACCACGCACTGGGAGGTGTGCGAGGCCCTGGCGCGCCGCTTCCCGAGCGCGCGCGTCGAGTCCGAGCCGATCTTCGTGCGCGACGGCGCGCTGTGGACGTCCGCCGGCGTGACCGCCGGCATCGACATGGCGCTGGCGATGGTCGAGGACGATCTCGGCCACGCGGTGTCGATCGCGGTGGCGCGCGACCTCGTGGTGTTCCTCAAGCGACCCGGCAGCCAGGCGCAGTTCAGCGCCACGCTGGCCACGCAACACCACGGCGGCGCTTTCGAGCGCTTGCAGGCCTGGATGGCCGGCCACCTGACGAGCGATCTGTCGGTGGCCGTGCTGGCCGAGCATGCCGGCATGAGCGAGCGCAGCTTCGTGCGCCACTTCCGAGCGTCGACCGGCCAGACACCGGCCGACTCGGTGCAACGGCTGCGCGTCGAGGCGGCGCGGCAGCTGCTGGCGACCACCGCGCTGCCGATCAAGCGGGTGGCGCAGCGATGCGGCTTCGGCTCGGAAGAGACGATGCGGCGCGCGCTGCTGCGCCATACCGATGCCACGCCGGCGGCGTATCGGGCGCGCTTCGGCGTCGCGGCGCCGCAGCGCTAACGTCGCCGCGCCGGTGCTGGCCGGTTCACTGCGACGGCATCGTGCCCACCACGCCCTGCACCAGCCAATCCATCGCCGCGATCTGCGGGTCGCCCAGTGCCCCGCTGGTGGCGCGAGGGCGGCTCTGGTTGTCGGAGAGCGGCGCCGCGAAAATCGTCGCGCGACCCTCGACCAGCGCGCGTCGCGACTCGTCGATCACGCCACGCTGCGACGCCGTGACTGCGTCGCCGATCGCGCCCAGCGAGACCATGCCCGAGGCCACGCCACCCCACACCGGCACCGGCTTCCAGCGCGCCGCCATCACATCTCGTACCACCTGCGTGTAGTAGCCGCCCCACGACGGCATCACCGCGGCGAGTTGGGCATGCGGCGCGAACGCCCGCATGTCGCTCTGGTTGGCGATCAGCTTGACGCCCTTCTCCTCGGCGGCGGTCGCCACCGCCGGCGACGCGGTGTGGTTGGCCAGCACGTCGGCGCCCTGGTTCACCAGTGCCAGCGCGGCGTCGCGCTCGCGCGCCGGATCGAACCAGGTGTTGAGCCACACCACGCGCACGCTCGCCTTCGGATTGATCGACCGCATGCCGAGCGCGAACGCGTTGATGCCCTGCACCACCTCGGGCACCGGGAAGCCCGCCACGTAGCCGGCGACGCCGCTCTTGCTGTTCAGCGCCGCCAGCCGCCCGGCAAGCCAGCGCGCCTCGTACGCGCGCACGTTGTAGGTGTTGAGATTCGTCGCTGTCTTGTAGCCGCCGGCGTGCTCGAACCTGACGTCTGGGAACTCGGCCGCCACCCGCAGCGCGCCTTCGAGGTAGCCGAAGCTGGTGGCGAAGATCAACTGCTGGCCCTGGCGCGCGAGGTCGCGCATCACGCGCTCCGCGTCGGGGCCTTCGGCGACGTCTTCGACCACCGTGGTCTTGACCGCATCGCCGAGCGCGCGCTCCATCTCGCGGCGCCCGAGGTCATGCTGATAGGTCCAGCCGGCCTGCCCGACCGGGGTCACGTAGACGAACGCCACCTTCAGCGGGGGTGCCGGCTGGGCGGAGGTTCGGAGCGGGAGCGCCAGCCAGGGCGCGATGGCGAGTGCGCACAGGACACGCGCGCGCACGCGCTTGAGGTTTTGCATCATGGTTTGCCTCGACATGGCCACATCGATGGGCTCCCGCGCCGCGGTGGCACGCCGGCGCGGGGCACTGCTGGAATCAGCGAGCGATTGTAGGCTCGGCGTGGCTGAGGCGCAGCGACGACTGGCGGTCGCGAAAGACGATCGGCTGCTCGCGCACCGGTGCACGCGCGCGTTCGACCGCGGCCACCACCTGCTCATGGTGCGGGCTGAAGCGACACACCGGGTCGGCCGCGGCCGGGTCGTTGGCGATCAGGTAGGCCTGGCAGCGGCAGCCGCCGAGGTCGTGCTCGCGCTGGTCGCAGCTCGCGCACGGCTCTTTCATCCACGCGGTGCCGCGGTAGCGGTTGAAGCCCTCGGAATCGAACCAGATCTCGCGCACGCTCGAATCGCGCACGTTGGGGAACGCGAGCCCCGGCAGCATGCGCGCGGTGTGGCACGGCAACGCGGCACCATCGGGGGCGACCACCATCATCGTGCTGCCCCAGCCATTGGCGCACTTCTTCGCGACGCCCTCGTGGTAGTCGGGCGCGACGAAGAAGATGCGCATGCGCTCGCCCAACGTCTGGCGCCAGCGGTCGGTGACGCTCTCGGCGTGGCGCAGCTGCTCGCGCGTCGGCAGCAACTGGTCGCGGTTCAGGTAGGCCCATGAGTAGTACTGCGTGTTGGCGAGCTCGAGGTATTCGGCGCCGAGCTCGGCGGCCATGCCGATGATGCGGTCGATGTGGTCGATGTTCAGCCGGTGGATCACGACGTTCATCACCATCGGCCAGCCCTGGGCCTTGATCTCGCGCGCGACTCGCTGCTTGAGCTCGAACGTCTTCGTGTGCGACAGGAAGTCGTTGACCTCGCGCGTCGAGTCCTGGAAGCTCAGCTGCACGTGGTCGAGCCCGGCGGCCTTCAGCGCTGCGGCACGGTCGGCGGTGAGGCCGACGCCCGAGGTCAGCAGGTTCGTGTAGTAGCCCAGGCGCCGCGCCTCGGCGACGATGACCTCGAGGTCGTCGCGCAACAGCGGCTCGCCGCCCGACAGGCCGCACTGCACCGCGCCGAGCTCGCGCGCCTGCCGCAGCACGCGCAGCCAGTCGTCGGTGGACAGCTCGTCGGCATGCTGCGCGAAGTCCAGCGGGTTGTAGCAGAACACGCAGTGAAGCGGGCAGCGGTAAGTGAGCTCGGCCAGCAGCCACAGCGGCGGGCCCGGGCGCGTGTTGGCGGCTGTCGTCACGCTGTCGGCCTCAGTCCCATTGGAGCCAGCGCTGCTTCGCTGCGATGTCGATGAAGGCGTGCACGTCGTTCTTCAGGTCCTGCGCGTTGAACGCGGCCTCGAGGTCGCGCACGATGTCGTCGAGCGAGCGAGCACCATCGCAGCGCTTGAGGATCTCGCCGGCGCTCTGGTTGAGCTTGACCATGCCCTCGGGATACAGCAGCACGTGGCAGCTCTGCGCCGGCTCCCACTGCAGCCGGAATCCGCTGCCGATGCGCGGCCGGATGGCGCCGCCGAAGGTGGCTTGCTTCGCGTCACTCACGTGTTCACCCCGTAGCGCTGCGCCATCGCATCGTTCATCGCCCACAGGATGTCGAGCTTGAACTGCAGCACCTGCAGCGCACGCTCCTGTTGCGGCCGCGTCTTGAAGTGCTCGAGCGTGATCGCCAGTCCCTGCTCGACGTCGCGTCGCGCCTGGCTGACGCGGTTGCGAAAGTACTGCAGGCCCTCGGGCTCGATCCACGGATAGTGCTCGGGCCAGGTGGCCAGGCGCTGCTTGTGGATCTCGGGCGCGAACAACTCGGTCAGCGATGAGCACACCGCCTCCTGCCACGGTGCACGGCGCGCGAAGTTCACGTACGCATCGACTGCGAAGCGCAGCGCCGAGATCACGTGGCGACCGTCGAGCACCTCCTCGCGCGTCAAGCCCACCGCGGTGGCCAGCCGCAGCCAGCTCTCGATGCCGCCGTCGTCGCGCAACGCCGTCGCGCCGGAGCCCCTCTCGAAGCCGTCGTGGTCGAGGATGCGCTGCACCCAGCCGCGGCGCACCTCGCGGTCGGGGCAGTTGGCCAGGATCGCGGCGTCCTTGATCGGGATCGCGGTCTGGTAGCAGAAGCGGTTGGCCACCCAACCGCGCACTTGCTCGCGCGACGCCTTGCCGGTGTTCAGCATCACGTTGAACGGGTGGTGGATGTGATAGGCCCTGCCGCGCTCGCGCAGCTGGGCTTCGAACTGTTCACGGGTCCAGGCGTCGCTCATCGTCGGTGTCACACGGTGAAGGTGATGCCGTCCTCGCAGACGTCGATGCGCTCGCCGCGCAAGGTGGCGCGCTCGGACGAGTCCTCGTCGAGGATCGGGTTGGTGTTGTTGATGTGGATCAGCATGCGCCGCGTCGCCGCGGGCAGCTTGCACAGCCACTCGATCATGCCGCCGGCGCCCGACTGCGGCAGGTGGCCGATGTCGCGCGCCGACTTGCGCGACAGCTTGAGGCGCGGCATCTCGTCGTCGCGCCAGAAGGTGCCGTCGACCAGCACGCAGTCGCTGCCCGCCATGGCGTCGAACACCTCGGGCGTGATCGCACCGAGCCCCGGTGCGTAGAACGCGCTGCTGCCGCGCGCGGTGTCGCGGATCAGCACGCCGATGTTGTCGCCCGGCACCGGATGGTCGCGGTGCGGCGAGTACGGTGCAGCCTTGCTGGTCAGCGGCAGGGCGCGCAGCGTCAGCGTCGGCACGCCTGCAACCTGAAACGTCGAGCCATCGAGCGGTATGCGCTGGCGCTGCACGCCGCAGTAGTGCTCGAGCACGCGCAGCAGCGGCAGGCCGCTTGCGAGGTCTTCGGCCACTGGGTCGGTGCACCACAGCGGCAGCGGGCTGCCGCGCTCGCGCAGCATCAGCAGGCCGGTGGCGTGGTCGACCTGGCCGTCGATCAGCACCACCGCGGCGATCGCGGTGTCGCGTACCTGCCGGCCAGGCTGCAGCAGTGGGTTGGCGCGAATCTGTTCGAGGATGTCGGGCGACGCGTTGAACAGGATGCCGTCGTCACCGCCGTCGGGCCGCACGAAGATCGACGACTGCGTGCGCGGCCTCGCGCGCACGGTGCCCGCCCTCACACCGGCGCAGTTGCGGCAGTTGCAGTTCCACTGCGGGAAGCCGCCGCCAGCGGCGCTGCCCAGAATCGTGATGCGCATCGAAGGGATGGCTCTATCGAAAGAACGCCCCGCCGGAGTGACCCGCGGGGCGTTGCATCCCGTATCCGCGGTTCAGCGGGCGGCGACGTACATCGTGATCTCGAATCCAAGGCGAATGTCTGTCGCCACGGGGGTTTGCCAGATCATGGATCACCTCCTTTCGGTTCGTTGCACGGGCCCGGCCCCGGGTCCCGCGGGAATCTCTCAACTCCACGTCCTATGCTGGCGCGACGCGGCACCGAAGCACAGCGCCAGGGTCTTGAATCGTCCCTCATGATTTTCATGAATCAACGGGCACGCGGCTTGCCGGGCGCGCCCGTCCCGATCGGCCGCCCCGATACCATCGGGTGCGTGAGATCCAGCGAGCCCCCGCGCGGCCTGCACGTCGACCCGCCCCCGTTCCGCAGCCACACGCTCGACGTCGGTGGCGGTCACCGGTTGTCGGTGCGCGAATCGGGCCGACCCGATGGCATCGCCGCGGTGGTGCTGCACGGCGGGCCCGGCTCGGGCTGCTCGCCGCTGTTGCGCCGCTTCTTCGACCCCACGCGCTACCGCATCGTCTGCATCGACCAGCGCGGCGCCGGCGAGAGCCGGCCCCGCGGCGCGATCTCGGACAACACCACGGCGCACCTGCTGCGCGACCTACGCGCGGTGCGCACGACGCTC
>DASTZF010000019.1:0-2926 GCA_035764445.1 Burkholderiaceae bacterium | reverse complement strand
CGCAGCGGCTTTGGGGCTGCCGGGTGGGGCGTTGGCGCAGGATACGGTGAAGGTCGGGTTGATCCTGCCGATGACGGGTCAGCAGGCCTCGACCGGCAAGCAGATCAAGGCGGCGGTCGATCTGTACATGGCCGAGAACGGGGCCAGCGTGGCCGGCAAGAAGATCGAGGTGATCCTGAAGGACGACGGCGCGGTGCCCGACAACACCAAGCGCATCGCCCAGGAACTGATCGTCAACGACAAGGTCGCCGTGGTGGCGGGCTTCGGCATCACGCCGACGGCGCTGGCCGTGGCGCCCTTGGCGACGGAGGCCAAGGTGGTGGAGCTGGTGATGGCGGCCGGCACCTCGATCATCACGGAGCGCTCGCCCTATATCGTGCGCACCAGCTTCACGCTGCCGCAGTCGTCGGTGATCATCGCCGACTGGGCGGCCAAGAACGGCATCAAGAAGGTCGTCTCGATCGTGTCCGACTACGCGCCGGGCGCGGACGCGGAGAAGTCGTTCACGGAGCGCTTCACGGGCGCCGGCGGGCAGGTGACGGAATCGATCAAGGTGCCGCTCGCCAATCCGGACTTCGCGCCCTTCCTGCAGCGCGCCGCCGACGCCAAGCCGGATGCGATCTTCGTGTTCGTGCCGTCCGGCCAGGGCGGCACCTTCATGAAGCAGTACGCCGAGCGCGGCCTCGACAAGGCCGGCATCAAGCTGATCGGCCCGGGCGACGTGACGGACGATGATCTGCTGCCCGCCATGGGCGATGCCGTGATCGGTGCAATTACCGCGCACCTCTACTCGGCCGACCACAACTCGGCCAAGAACAAGGCGTACGTGGCGGCCTTCAAGAAGGCCAACAACTTCCGGCCGAACTTCATGTCGGTCGGCGGCTACGACGGCATGCACCTGATCTACGAAGCCTTGAAGAAGACCGGCGGCAAGTCGGACGGCGACAGCCTGATCGCGGCCATGAAGGGGCTGGCCTGGGAGAGCCCGCGCGGGCCGATCTCGATCGATCCGGAGACGCGCGACATCGTGCAGAACATCTACATCCGCAAGGTCGAGAAGAAGGACGGCGAGCTCTACAACGTCGAGTTTGCCACCTTCGACGCGGTCAAGGACCCCGGCAAGATCAAGAAGTGATCGACCAGCAAAGCACGCGGTGACGGGCTGTCATCGCGTGCTTTGTCTTATGTGCAGCCCGTGTCCCGACTTGGCCCATAGCAGATGCTGACCATTCTGTTCGATGGAATAGCCTACGGCATGCTGCTGTTCGTGCTGGCCTGCGGGCTGGCCGTCACGCTCGGCCTGATGAACTTCGTCAACCTGGCGCATGGCGCCTTCGCCATGGCCGGCGGCTACTGCCTGGTGGTGCTGGTCAACCGCTGGGGCGTGCCGTTCTTCGCGGCGCTGCCGGCCGCCTTCCTGGCGAGCGCCGTGCTGGGCTTCGTGCTGGAGCGGACGCTGTACGTGCATGTCTACCGCAAGCCGCACCTCGACCAGGTGCTGTTCACCATCGGCCTCGTCTTCATGTCGGTCGCCGCGGTCGACTACGTGATGGGATCGGGCCAGGTGTTCGCGCGGGTGCCGACCTGGCTCGAAGGGCAGATCAACGTGATGGGCGTCGGGCTCGGCCGCTACCGGCTGCTGATCATCGTCATCTGCGGGCTGCTGACCATCGCCTTGCAGCTGATCCTGTCGAAGACGCGCTTCGGCAGCCGGCTGCGTGCCTCGGTGGATGACGCGCGGGTGGCGCGCGGGCTCGGCATCAACGTGTCTGGCGTGTTCGCGCTGACGTTTGCGTTCGGCTCGGGGCTGGCGGGGCTCGGCGGGGCGCTGGGTGTGGAGATCCTCGGCCTCGATCCGACCTTCCCGCTCAAATACATGATCTACTTCCTGATCGTGGTCACCGTTGGCGGCACCTCCAGCATCACGGGTCCGTTCCTGGCCTCGCTGCTGCTCGGCATCGGCGATGTGGCCGGCAAGTATTACGTGCCGACGCTGGGTGCGTTCGTGATCTACACCATCATGATCGTGGTGCTGATCTGGCGGCCGCAGGGCCTGTTCGCGCGCGGGGCGGCCCGATGAGCGGGAAGCGAACATGAGCTCTGGTCCCCTGATCGGCGCCATCCAGGACCGGCTCGCGGCGCGCTCGCGCTGGCCTGTGCTGGAGATCGCCTTCTGGCTGGCGGCGCTGGCCACCGTGGTCCTGCTGCCCGGCAAGCACCTGATCCTGACCGAGATCGCCATTCTGGCGCTGTTCGCGCTGTCGCTCGACCTGATCCTCGGCTACGCCGGCATCATCTCGCTGGGGCATGCGGCCTTCTTCGGCTTCGGCGCCTACGTGGCGGGACTGCTCGCCAAGCACGGCCTGATCACCGAGCCGCTGCTGGCGCTGCTGGTGTCGGGCCTCGCCGCCATGCTGCTGGGCTTTGCCACCAGCTTCCTGGTGCTGCGCGGCTCGGACCTCACCCGCATCATGGTGACGCTGGGCGTGGCCCTCGTGCTGCGCGAGATCGCCAACCGCTATGCCGGCTTGACGGGCGGCGCCGATGGCCTGCAGGGCGTGGAGATCGCTCCGCTGCTCGGGCTGTGGCGCTTCGACATGTTCGGGCACACGGCCTACGCCTATACGCTCGCCGTACTGTTCGTGATGTTCCTGCTGGCGCGGCGCATCGTCAACTCGCCGTTCGGGTTGTCGCTGCAGTCGATCAAGGGCAATCCGCTGCGGGCCGCGGCGGTCGGCATCCCGGTCAACCGGCGGCTGGTGGCGATCTATACGATCGCGGCGGGCTATGCCGGCATCGCCGGGGCGCTGCTGACGCAGACCACCGCGTTTGCCTCCCTCGACGTGTTTGCCTTCGACCGCTCGGCCGACCTGCTGCTGGTGCTGATCATCGGCGGCACCGGCTATTTGTACGGTGGGCTGATCGG
>DASTZF010000018.1:0-2122 GCA_035764445.1 Burkholderiaceae bacterium | reverse complement strand
CAGGCCGGGCAGCAGCAGGCGTGCCTCGGCACCGGCTTCGATCAGCGCCTGGGGCAGCGCGCCCACCACGTCGGCCAGGCCCCCCGTCTTGACCAGCGGAAAGATCTCCGCCGCGACATGCAGCACCTTCATGCGCAGCGGTTTTTCATGCTGGTTGAAGCTTGTCGAGCATCTCTCGGGTCACCAGCGTGATGCCGTGCTCAGTGCGGTAGAAGCGCCGCCGATCGTCGTCGGCGTTCTCGCCGATCACCATGCCGTCGGGGATTTCGCAGCCGCGGTCGACGACCACGCGATGGAGGCGGGCACCGCGTCCCACCTGCACGCTGGGCAGCAGCACCGCCCAACTGACGTTCGAATACGAGTGCACACGCACGCTGGAGTACAGCACCGAGCGGAACACCGAGCCTGAGACAATGCAGCCGCCTGACACCAGCGACTCCACCGCCACGCCGCGACGCTCGTCTTGGTTGTGCACAAACTTGGCCGGCGGCAGCTGTGGCTGATAGGTCCAGATCGGCCAGTGCGTGTCGTACAAGTCGAGCAGCGGGTCGGTCGCGGTGAGGTCGATGTTGGCGTCCCAGTAGGCGTCGATCGTACCGACGTCGCGCCAGTACGGTTCTTCATTGCGGCGTGCGCCCACGGCGCTGAGATCGAACGGGTGCGCTGCTGCCTGACCCAGCGACACCACATGCGGAATGATGTCGCGGCCAAAGTCGTGGCTCGAGTTCGGGTCGGCGATGTCGCGCTCGAGCTCCTTGTACAGAAACCGCGCGTTGAAGATGTAGATGCCCATGCTGGCCAACGCGCGGTCTGGCCTGCCGGGCATCGACGGTGGATCGGCAGGCTTCTCGACGAACGCCGTGATGTTGTACTTGTCGTCCATCGCCAGCACGCCGAATGCCGTGGCCTCCATGCGCGACACGGCAATGCAGCCGACGGTGCACTCGCGCCCCTTGGACACGTGGTCGGCCAGCATCAATGCATAGTTCATCTTGTAGATGTGATCGCCGGCCAGCACCACGATGTAGTCGGCGCGATAGGCGGCCAGGATGTCCTGGTTCTGGTAGACCGCGTCGGCGGTGCCGCGGTACCAGCTTTCTTCGTCAACGCGCTGTTGCGCCGGCATCAAGTCGACGAACTCGTTCATCTCGCTCTTCAGGAATGCCCAGCCGCGCTGCAGATGGCGCAAGAGGCTGTGGCTCTTGTACTGCGTGATCACGCCGATGCGGCGAATGCCCGAGTTCAAGCAGTTCGACAGCGCAAAATCGATGATGCGGAACTTGCCGCCGAAGTACACGGCGGGTTTGGCGCGTCGATCGGTCAGGTTCTTCAGCCGGCTGCCGCGCCCGCCGGCCAGGACGAGGGCGACTGCACGCTTGGGCAGATCGAGGCTAAGGGCCAGCTCAGTAGGCGTCATGATGTGTCTCTGCGCTGCTGTCTCGCCGTCCGCCGACCTGAAGCGTACCGCGCCGCCGCGCGCGCGGCTGCCGTCGTGAAATCCATGCGCTGACGGCGTGGCCATCACCGACTGCGCGGCGGCGCGAAAATTGCGTTCCGGGTCACATTCTGAGCCTTACCTGCAATGATGACGATCACACCTGCCACCACCTTCGCGACGACCACGCAGGGCATCGAAGACCATCTGCTCAACACCGTGGGAGTCGCTCCGGCGCTGGCCAGTCCCAACGACCTGATGCAATCGGTGGCGCGTGTCGCGCGCGAGCAGTTGTCTCGCCGCTGGGTCGCCACCCAAGCGGTCGACCGCACCAACAAGGCGCGGCGGGTGTACTACTTATCGATGGAGTTCCTGATCGGCCGCACCCTTGGCAACGCCGTCGCAGCGCTCGATCTGCACGACGGCGTCGCCGCCGGACTGGCATTGCACGCCCAGCGGCTGGAGGACGTGGCCGACCAGGAGCCCGATGCCGGCCTCGGCAACGGCGGTCTGGGCCGGCTCGCTGCCTGTTTCCTAGACTCGATGGCCACGCTCGGGCTGCCGTCGTTCGGCTATGGCATTCGCTACGAGTACGGCATGTTCGCGCAGGAGATCGACCGAGGGTGCCAGGTGGAATACCCCGACCCGTGGCTGGCCGACGGCACCCCGTGGGAGTTTCCGCGCGCC
>DASTZF010000017.1:0-20764 GCA_035764445.1 Burkholderiaceae bacterium | reverse complement strand
TTGCCTTCGACCCCCTTGACGAAGAACTTGATGCCGCCGAGCCACTCATCGTCGGCGACCTTGTCCTTCTCGAGCACCGTCTTGCCACTGTTGTCGACGATCGGGCCCTTCCAGATCACGTAGCTGCCGTCCTTCAACCCGGCCTTGACCTTCTCCATCTTGTCCTTCACGTCGGCCGGCACGTCGGCGGCGACCGAGACGAAGTCGATCGCGCCTTCCTTGACGCCCCACCAGGCCTTGCCGGTGGACCACTTGCCCTCGAGCGCATCGCGCGTGGCCTTGGTGTAGTACGGCCCCCAGTTGATCACCGCGGAGCCGAGGTGCGCCTTCGGGCCATAGGCGGTCATGTCGGAGTCCCAACCGAACGCGCGTTTGCCCTTCTCCTGCGCGGTCTTCAGCACCGCGGGCGAGTCGGTGTTCTGCATCAGCACGTCGGCACCGCCGTTGATGAGCGCGGTGGCCGCTTCGGTCTCCTTGGGTGGGTTGAACCACTCGTTGACCCACACCACCTTCGTCTTGATCTTCGGGTTGACGCTCTGCGCGCCCATCGTGAACGAGTTGATGTTGCGGATCACCTCGGGAATCGGGATCGAGCCGACCACGCCCAGCGTGTTGGTCTTGGTCATGCCGCCGGCAATCACGCCGGCCATGTAGGCACCCTCGTAGGTGCGGCTGTCGTAGGTGCGCATGTTCTCGGCCGTCTTGTAGCCGGTGGCATGCTCGAACTTGACGTCCTTGGTGTCGCCGGCCACCTTGAGCATCGGCTCCATGTAGCCGAACGTGGTGCCGAAGATCAACTTGGCGCCCTGGCCGACCATGTCGCGGAACACGCGTTCGGCGTCGGCCGCCTCAGGCACGTTCTCGACGAAGCTGGTGGTGATCTTGTCGCCGAACTCCTTCTCGATCGCCTTGCGGCCGTTGTCGTGCGCGAAGGTCCAGCCACCGTCGCCGACCGGGCCGACGTAGGCGAACGCGATCTTCAGCGGCGCGGGCTTGGCGGGTTCGGCCACCGACGCCGGTGCCGCGGCCTGCGGTGGCGGCGGCTCCTCCTTCTTGCCGCAGCCCACCAGGGCGGCGGCCACGGCCACGGCCGTGAAGCCACCGAGTTTGAGCAACGAACGCTTGGTCTTGCTTGTCATGGGTCCTCCAGTCGTTGGAATGCGTGATCGAAATGAAGACAGCTCAGGCGCGAGGTCGGCGATTATGCGGCGTCCACCTGTCGGCAGGCTTTACGACCCCGGATAGAACGGCTTGCCGAGCGACGCGGGCATGTTGATGCGAATCCACGTCGCGTTGCGCGAGATCAGCACCAACACGACGATCGTCGCCAGGTACGGCAGCATGGTCAGGAACTGGCTCGGAACGTGCACGCCCTCGCCCTGCAGATGGAACTGCAGCATCGTGACCCCGCCGAACAAGTACGCGCCGAGCAGCACGCGCGCGGGCCGCCAGGTGGCGAACGTCGTCAGCGCCAGCGCGATCCAGCCTTTGCCGGCGATCATCCCCTCGACCCACAGCGGCGTGTAGATCACCGAGATGTAGGCGCCCGACAGCCCGCACAGCGCACCACCGATCACCACCGCGAGGAGCCGGATCTGCCGCACCGGGTAGCCGAGCGCATGCGCCGATTCCGGTGACTCGCCGATCGCGCGCAACACCAGTCCACCGCGCGAGCGATACAGGAACCACGCGAGCGCCACCGTGCCGATCACCGTGAGATAGACGATCGGATGGTGCTTGAACAGCGCCGGCCCGATGAACGGAATGTCGGCCAGCCCCGGGATCTCGAACTTCGGCCGCTCACCGAGCTTCTCCTGCGTGTACTTGATGCCGGCGAATGCCGAGAAGCCGGCACCGAACAGGCTCAGCGCCAACCCGGTCGCGTACTGGTTGGTGTTGAGCCAGATCACCAGCACACCGAACGCCGCCGCCAGCACCGCGCCGGCGCCCATGCCGGCGGCAAACGCCAGCCAGTCGTTGCCGGTGTGCACCGCGGTTGCGAAGCCGGCGATCGCCGCCACCAGCATCATCCCTTCGGCCCCGAGGTTGACGATGCCGGCGCGCTCGTTGATCAAGAGGCCGAGGCCGGCGATCGCCAGCACGGTGCCGGCATTGAGCGTGGCGGCGAGGAGCAGTGCGAAGGCGTCCATTTGTCTTGTTGCGCCTCGCTATCGTTCTGCGCGTTGCAATGCGATGTCGATGAGCGAGGCAAAGCCGCGGGCGCGTATGCGGCGGCGCTCATGATGCGGCGCCGGCGCTGTGCGCCGGTGCCCTGCGGTGCTCGGCTTGCGAGGGCGGCTGCGGAACTCGCCCTCGCATGGCCGGCACGACGCTCGCGCGTCGCGCCTATGCTCGGTGCTCGCCAATCCTCGCCGGCCCGGCGCCGCTAGGGCGCCGCCGGGCTCCCCCTCGCAACCCTGCGCTCCTCGGCGCCGCATAAATCGCGCCACCGCACACCCACCCGCGCCTTTGCCGGCGGCACCGAGTTGTTCGCCGACAAACACCACGAGCGTCGCAGCGCGGTGGGCGACACCCGGGGCGGGCGATTTATGGGGCGGCGAGCATCGCAGTAGCGCGCTCGGCGCGCGCAACGCGCGCGCTCCCACCTCTGACTCGCCGCGACTGTTTGAGCGGAACGACCGTAGGGAGTGAAGCGAGTTTCGCGGCGCGAGCGCGCTGCGAGAAGCACAGCGGAGTCGGAGCGAAGCGCAGACCGCCCCATCATGAGGCCGCTCCGGGTACCGCCCGCCGCGCCGCGCCGAACCGTCGCACGTCATGTCAGGCTTCCTTCGCGGTCGTCGCGCTGACCGATGGGAGCGATGCAGCTGCGCTCGCATGCGCCCGCACCGCACTACGCCACCGCACGCGGTAGTGAATCAACGTGTCGCACGCCAGCAGCGCGAACAGCAGCAAGCCCTGGAACACGCCGGTCAGCGACTTCGGCAGCCCAAGGCGCGACTGCGCGAGCTCGCCGCCGATGTAGAACATGCTCATCAGGATGCCGGCGAACACCACGCCCACCGGGTGCAGCCGTCCGACGTAGGCGACGATGATCGCCGCGAAGCCGTAGCCCACCGGCACGTGCGGCGTCAGTTGTCCCAACGGGCCGGTGGCCTCCAATGCACCGGCGAGCCCGGCGAGTGCGCCGGAGATCAGGAGCGCCGTCCACAGCGCACGCCGTGACGAGAAGCCGGCGTAGCGCGCGGCGGCCGGCGCCAGGCCACCGACCTGCAGCGCGAAGCCGCGGTAGGTGCGGAACAGGAACAGCCACGCCAGCGCCACCGCGGCCAGCGCGATCAGCACGCCGATGTTGAGCCGAAAGCCCTCGATCAGCCGCGGCACCTTGGTCACCGCGGCGAAGGTGATCGTCTGCGGGAAGTTGTAGCCCTTGGGGTCCTTCCACGGGCCATAGACGAGGTAGCTCAGCACCATCAGCGCCACGTACACGAGCATCAGGCTGACCAGGATCTCGTTGGCGTTGAAGCGGTCGCGCAGCAGCGCGACGATGCCTGCCCACACCATGCCGCCGACGATGCCCGCCAGCAGGATCACGATCACGATCGCGCGCGGCGTGTCGGCGCCGGCCTGCATCGCGATGCCGCTGGCGAAGATCGCGCCGATCACGTACTGGCCTTCGGCGCCGATGTTCCACACGTTGGAGCGGTAGCAGATCGCCAGCCCGAGGCCGATCAACACCAGCGGCGTGGCCTTCACCGCGATCTCGGTCCACGCATACGCGTTCTTGATCGGCTCCCAGAAGAACATCTGCAGCGCGCGCACCGGATCCTTGCCGAGCAGCGCGAACATCACGATGCCGATCAGGACGGTGACCAGCAGCGCCAGCAGCGGCGAAGCCATCGACATCGTCTTCGACGGCTGCGGCCGCGCCTCGAGCCTAAGCATGGGCGGCCTCCTGCGGCGCGCCCGACTGCGGCCACAGGCCCGACATCCACTCCCCGATCATCTCGATCGTCGCCTGCGCGGTGGGCACGCTCGGGCTCAGGCGGCCGCGCGCGATCACCAGCAGCCGGTCGCTGATCTCGAACAGCTCGTCGAGCTCCTCGCTGACCACCAGCACCGCGCAGCCGGCGTCGCGCAGCGCCAGCAACTCGCCGCGGATCTGCGCCGCGGCACCGACGTCGACGCCCCAGGTCGGCTGCGACACGATCAGCAGCTTCGGCCGCGCGTCGATCTCGCGGCCGACGATGAACTTCTGCAGGTTGCCGCCCGACAGGCTGCGCGCCGCGGCTCCGGCGCCGCCGGCCTTGACCTTGAAGCGCTCGATCAGCGCGGCGGCGAGCGACTCCACCGCCTTCATGCGCAGCCAGCCGCCGCGGCCGACGTTCTCGGTGCGCGTCAGCAGCGTGTTCTGCGCCAGCGACAGCGTCGGCACCGCGCCGCGCCCGAGCCGCTCCTCGGGCACGAAGTGCAGGCCGAGCCGGCGCCGCCGACGCGGCGACACGCGCGACACGTCGTCGTCGAACACGCGGATGCTGCCCGCCGGTGCGCGCGGGTCCTCGCCCGACAACGCGGCCATCAGCTCCTGCTGACCGTTGCCCGAGACGCCGGCCACGCCAACGATCTCGCCGGCGTGCACGTCGAGCCCAATGTCGTGCAGGTCGGTGCCGAACTGGTCCTGCTTCGGCATCGCCAGCCCCCGCACCTTCAGCACCGCCGCACCCGGCCTCGCTCCGCGGTGCTGCAGCTGCGGCGGTTCGGCGCCGATCATCAGCCGCGACAGGCTGGCGTTGCTCTCTTTCGTCGGGTCGACCTCGCCGGTGACCTTGCCGCCACGCAGCACCGTGCAGTGGTGGCACAGCGAGCGGATCTCGTCGAGCTTGTGGCTGATGTAGAGGATCGAGCAGCCCTCTTTCGCGAGCTGGCGCAGCGTGACGAACAGCCGTTCCACCGCCTGCGGCGTCAGCACCGAGGTCGGCTCGTCGAGGATCAACAGCTTCGGGTTGGTCAGCAGCGCGCGCACGATCTCGACGCGCTGCCGTTCGCCGACCGACAGCGTGTGCACCGGCCGCGCGGGGTCGACCTCGAGGCCGTAGTCCTGCGCCACCTTGACGATGCGACGCGTCACCTCGGTCAGCGTGAAAGACTTGTCGAGGCCAAGCCAGACGTTCTCGGCGCCGCTCAGCGTGTCGAACAGCGAGAAGTGCTGGAACACCATGCTGATGCCCAGCGCACGCGCCTCGTGCGGGTTGCGCACCGCGACGCGAACGCCGTTCCAGCGGATCTCGCCCTCGTCGGGCTGCACGGCGCCGTAGATGATCTTCATCAGCGTCGACTTGCCGGCTCCGTTCTCGCCGAGCACCGCATGGATCTGCCCCGGCGTCACCGTCAAGTTCACGCCGTCGTTGGCCTTGACCGCGGGGTACTGCTTGCCGATGCCGATCAGCTCAAGCCGCGGCGGCGAAGCCATGCGATGTCTCCGATGCACCGGAATCGCCGCTCCGGCGCGTGTATTGGGTGCGCCCGGCCACCAGCGTGGTGACTAAGTTTCTCTCGTCGCCGAGCATCATCCATGCAAACAGGCGCTCGTGCAGGTCGCGTGCCAGCGTGTCGCGCGGCGTGGCCACGCTGCCGACCGCCCAGTCCCATACGGTGACGTCGGCCACGTGGCCGGGTTCGAGGCTGCCGATCTCGTGGTCGAGCTTGAGCGCCTGCGCGGCGCCTTGCGTAGCCGCGTGCAGTGCCTTGAACGCGCTCAGGCGCACGCCGCGCAACGCCTGCACGCGGTAGGCGTCGGCCATCGTGCGGATCATCGACAGGCTGGTGCCGCCGCCGACGTCGCTGGCCAGCGACACCTCGGCGCCCGCGTCGGCCATCGCCTGCCAGTCGAACAATCCGCTGCCGAGGAACAGGTTCGAGCTCGGGCTGTGCGCGATCTGCGCGCCGGTGTCGGCGAGCACTTGGCGATCGGCATCGTCGAGCCAGATGCCGTGCGCGAGCACCGCGCGTTCGTTGAGCAGGCCGTGGCGGTGGTAGACGTCGAGGTAGCTGCGCGCCTGCGGAAACAGCTTGGCGATCCACGCCACCTCGGCGCGGTTCTCGGCCACGTGGGTCTGCATGTACAGGGCGGCGTATCGCCGCAGCAGCGCGCCCGCCATCGCCAGCTGCTCGGGCGTGCTGGTGGCGGCGAAGCGCGGCGTCACCGCATAGGCCAGGCGATCGACACCGTGCCAACGGGCGATCAGCGCCTCGCTGTCGGCCTGCGCCTGAGCGACGTCGTCGCGCAGATCCTCCGGTGCGTGGCGATCCATCAGCACCTTGCCGGCGATCAGCCGCATGCCGCGCCGCCGCGCGGCGGCGAACAACGCGTCGACCGACGTCGCGTGCACGCTCGGGAACACCACCGCCGCCGTGCTGCCGTGGGCGAGCAGCGCGTCGACGAACGCCTCGGCCTGTGCCTGCGCGTGTTCGGCGTCGCCATGGCGACGCTCGGCCGGGAAGGTGTAGCGCTCGAGCCAGTCGAGCAGCTCGGTCCCGTACGAGGCGATCACGTCGAGTTGCACGCTGTGCACGTGGGTGTCGACGAGACCCGGCAGCAGCAGGCGGCCGCGATGCTCTTCGCGTGCCCAGTCGTCGCCAGGCGGCTGCGCGCCGGGCAGCACGGCAGCGATGCGACCGTTGTCGATCAGCAGCCAGTGGTCGGGCCGGTGCCGCACCGCAGCGGAGGCGGGCGTGCCGAGCCCGGGGTCGCCGACGAAATCGAGCAGGTCGGCGCGCAGCGCTCGGCGTCTAGGGTCTGTCGACCCTGTGTGAGGGCCCGCGCTCACGCTCATCGCGTGGACTATAGTCGGGCGCACTCCTTGCTCACAGACGGGAATCTTCGGATCGGGTCGCTGCCCGGGCCGATGACCTGCAGGTGTCGATGACCACGCGTGCGATCCGCTTCTTCCATCGCGGCCAGATGGTCGAGGTGGCCGGCGCTGCGCCGACGCGCACCGTGCTGCAGTGGCTGCGCGAGGACGCGCGCTGCACCGGCACCAAGGAAGGCTGCGCCGAGGGCGATTGCGGCGCCTGCACGGTGATCGTCGGCGAGCCGGCGCGCGGCGGCAAGCTCGCGCTACGGACCGTCAACGCGTGCATCCGCTTCTTGCCCACGCTGCACGGCAAGGCGCTGTTCACGGTAGAAGACCTCACCGACGCCGGCGGCGACGCGCTGCATCCGGTGCAGCAGGCGATGGTCGATTGCCAAGGCTCGCAGTGCGGCTTCTGCACGCCGGGCTTCGTGATGTCGCTCACCGCCTGCTACGAGCGCTACGCCGGCACGAAGAAGCGGCCGACGCGGCAGCAGCTTGCCGACGAGATCGCCGGCAATCTGTGCCGCTGCACCGGTTACCGGCCGATCCTCGACGCGGGGCAACGGATGTTCGATGCGCCGGTCAGGCGGCTGCCGGTCGATGCGGCGGCTGCCGCGCTGCGCGAACTGCCGCGCGGTGCGTTCAGCTACACCGCGCCGAGCACTGTCGTACCCGGTCGCAGCGACCGCTACTTCGCGCCGCGCACGCTCAGAGATCTGGCACGGCTGCGGCTTGCCCACCCGCAAGTGCGGCTGCTGGCCGGCGCCACCGACATCGGGCTGTGGGTCAACAAGCAGTTCCGCGACCTCGGCGACATCGTCTACGTCGGCGAGGTCGCCGAGCTCAAGCGCATCGCGGTGCGCGACGGCGTGCTCAGCATCGGCGCCGGCGCGTCGCTCGAGGACGCCTTCGCCGCGCTCGCGCAGCGCGCGCCGACGCTGACCGAAGCGTGGCTGCGCTTCGGTTCGCCGCCGATCCGCCACATGGGCACGATGGGCGGCAATGTTGCCAACGGCTCGCCGATTGGCGACAGCGCACCGGTGCTGATCGCGCTCGACGCGCAGCTCGTGTTGCGCAAGGGCGAGGTGACGCGACGCCTGCCGCTGGCCGACTTCTACGTCGACTACATGGTCAACCGGCTCGAGCCCGGCGAATTCGTGCAGTCGATCGAGGTCCCGCTGGCGGCATTCGACCGCTCGCTGCGCGCGTACAAGATCTCCAAGCGGTTCGACAGCGACATCTCGGCGGTGTTCGGCGTCTTCCGTGTGCGGCTCGACGGCGACACGGTCAGCGATGCTCGTTTCGTGTTCGGCGGCATGGCAGCAATCGTCAAGCGCGCGGCCGCCGTCGAACGCGCGGTGGTCGGCCAGCGCTGGGACGAGGCCACGGTGCAGCGCGCCACCGCTGCGCTGGCGAGCGACTTCAAACCCCTGACCGACCTGCGCGCCAGCGCCGCGTACCGCCTCGCGGTCTCCGGCGGGCTGCTGCAACGCTACTGGCTCGAGACGAGGCCGCATGACGCGTTACCGGCGCGATCGGTCAGCGTGTGGGCGCGCGCCACGGTATGACGAGGCCACGATGAACAAGCCCCACGAAGCTGCGGTGATCGAAGCGCGCCCGCAGGCGCTGCCGTCATCGCCCACGCTGTTGGCAACGCCCGCCGTCGGCGTGCCGTCGCCGCACGAATCGGCGCACCTGCACGTCGCCGGCGGGGCCACCTACGTCGACGACATGCCCGAGCTTGCCGGCACGCTGCACGCGGCGCTCGGCCTGTCGCCGCTGGCGCACGGTCGCCTCGCCGAGCCGTCGCTGGCATCGATCGCTGCGCTGCCCGGCGTGGTCGACGTGTTCAGCGCGCGCGACATTCCCGGGCGCAACGAGTGCGGACCGATCGTGCACGACGACCCGATCCTCGCCGACGGCATCGTGCAGTACCTCGGGCAACCGGTGTTCGTGGTGCTGGCGGACACACGGGAAGCCGCGCGCCGCGCCGCCGCGCAGGCCAAGTCGGCGTTGAAGATCGAACCGCTGCCGCCGGTGCTGACTGCGCGCGATGGGCACGCGAAGAAGCAATACGTGCTGCCGCCGATGCACCTGGTGCGCGGCGACGCGGCGGCCGCCATCGCCGGCGCGCCGCGACGGCTGAAGGGCTCGCTGTCGATCGGCGGCCAGGAGCAGTTCTACCTCGAGGGCCAGATTGCCTATGCGATCCCGCTCGAGGACGACGGCATGCTGGTGCACTGCTCGACCCAGCACCCCACCGAGATGCAGAACGTGGTCGCGCATGCACTCGGCGTCGATGCGCACCGCGTGCGCGTCGAGTGCCGCCGCATGGGTGGCGGCTTCGGCGGCAAGGAATCGCAATCGGCCTTGTTCGCCTGCGTGGCGGCGATCGCGGCGCGGCGCAGCGGGCGGGCGGTGAAGCTGCGGCCCGACCGCGACGACGACTTCCTCGTTACCGGACGCCGGCACGGCTTCGAGTACGACTACGAGGTCGGCTACGACGACGACGGCCGCGTGCTCGGCGCCGAGATCGACCTGATCAGCAACGCGGGCTTCTCGGCCGACCTGTCGGGGCCGGTGATGACGCGCGCGCTGTGCCACTTCGACAACGCCTACTGGCTGCCGCACGTCGCCGCCCACGGCTATTCGGCAAAGACCAACACGCAGAGCAACACGGCGTTCCGCGGCTTCGGCGGCCCGCAGGGAGCGATCGCGATCGAGGCGATCCTCGACGAGATCGCGCGCGCACTCGGCAAGGACCCGCTGGACGTGCGCCGCGTGAACTTCTACGGCCCGAGCGCGGGCGCGAGTGCGAACAGCGAACGGCGCGTCACGCCGTACGGCCAGCCTATCGACGACAACATCATCGACGAGCTGGTCGAGCGGCTCGTCAAGACCAGCGACTACGCGCGGCGGCGCCGGCAGGTGGCCGAGTTCAACGCCGGCAGCCCGGTGCTCAAGCGCGGCCTCGCGCTGACACCGGTGAAGTTCGGCATCTCGTTCAACGTCGCGCACTTCAACCAGGCCGGCGCGCTGGTGCACGTGTACGTCGACGGCTCGATCCTGGTGAACCACGGCGGCACCGAGATGGGCCAGGGGCTCAACACCAAGGTGGCGCAGGTGGTGGCGCACGAGCTCGGCGTGCCGCTGGCGCGCGTGCGCAGCACCGCCACCGACACGCAGAAGGTCGCCAACACGTCGGCCACCGCGGCATCGACCGGCGCCGACCTCAACGGCAAGGCGGCGCAGGACGCGGCGCGCAAGATCCGCGATCGCTTGGCCGCGTTCGCCGCCGAGCGCTGGCGGGTCAGCGAGTCGCAGGTGCGGTTCGCCGACCAGACCGTGTTCGCCGGCGAGCAACGCATCGCGTTCACCGAGCTGGTCCAGCAGGCCTATGCGGCGCGCGTGCAGCTGTGGGCCGACGGCTTCTACGCGACGCCGGGCCTGCACTGGAACCGCGAGACGCTGCAGGGCAAGCCGTTCTTCTATTTCGCGTACGGCGCGGCGGTCAGCGAAGTGGTGGTCGACACGCTGACCGGCGAGTCGCGCCTGCTGCGCGCCGACATCCTGCACGACGTCGGCCGCTCGCTGAACCAGGCGATCGACATCGGGCAGGTCGAAGGTGCGTTCATCCAGGGCATGGGCTGGCTGACCAGCGAGGAGCTGAAGTGGCACCCCCAGTCGGGCCTGCTGCTGACGCACGCGCCGAGCACCTACAAGATTCCCACCGCGAACGACTGCCCCGCCGAGTTCCACGTGGCGCTGTACGAGGCCGACAACGTGGCCGACAGCGTCCACCGCAGTAAGGCAGTCGGCGAACCACCGCTGCTGCTGCCGTTCTCGGTCTTCTTCGCAATCCGCGACGCGGTGTCGTCGCTCGGCGGCCACCGCATCGATCCGCCGTTGCGCGCGCCGGCGACCGCCGAGGCGGTGTTCGACGCGATCGCCGCGGTGCGTGCCAGCGCATGAGGCCACGCCGGGCTTGCGGCGCCGGCAGCGCGAACCGGCCCCGATGAACCGCACGGTGCTCGACAGCGCGCGCGCCTGGCTGGCGGCGGGCCGGCCCGCGACCGTGGTCGAGGTGGTCGACTTCAAGGGCTCGGTACCGCGCGAGACCGGCACGCGCATGCTGGTGGCGCGTGACGCGGTGGTCGGCACGATCGGCGGCGGTCACCTCGAGCTGCAGGCGATCGAACAGGCGCGCGCCCTCCTCGCCGGCGCCGGCGAGCGTGCCCCGCACGAGCGCGAGGTCGCCCTCGGGCCATCGCTCGGCCAGTGCTGTGGCGGTGTGCTGCGCCTGCGCTGGCAGCTGCTGTCGCACACTGCGCTGGCAGCCTGGCTGGAGCCGCCGCCGCGCTTTCATCTGCAGCTGTACGGGGCGGGCCACGTCGGCCGCGCGATCGTGCAGTTGCTGGCCGGCATCGACTGCCGTGTGCAGTGGATCGACGAACGCGACAGCGAGTTTCCGATCGAGGCCGCGCCACCGCACATCGAGCGGGTCTGCGTCGAGCCGGTCGAGGCCGAAGTGACGCAAGCGCCGCGCGCTGCCAGCTACCTGGTGCTGACGCACAGCCACGACCTCGACCTGCGCATCACCGAAGCGATTCTGCGTCGCGGCGACTTCGCCTATCTCGGCCTGATCGGCTCGGCGACCAAGCGTGCGCGCTTCGTCCATCGCTTCGAGCAGCGCGGCATCGCGCCCGACGTGCTGGCGCGGCTGACCTGCCCGATCGGCATGCCCGGCATCGACGGCAAGGAGCCCGAAGTGATCGCGGTGGCGGTGGTCGCGCAGCTGCTGCAACGCCGGGCATGAGATCTCCGGAGAACACGATGCCTTCCTGCTTGCACCACCGGCTGCGCGTCTGCACCTTCGCTGCGGTGACCGCGTCGGTGGCGTTGGGCGCGCCGGCGCAGACGATCGACTGCAGCGGCCGCAGCGGCATCGAGCTGGCGCGCTGCGAACGGCACCAGAAGATGGCCGAGCGCTGCGGCCCGATCAAGGGCGAGGCGCATTTCGCGTGCGACCGCGAATTCCTGCTCGCCAACCCGCTGCGCTGCGACGGGTTGAGCGGCGACGACCAGAAGCGCTGCGCGGCGGAGTCGGCGGCGTTCAAGACCTGCGAGCCGCAGCAGGGGCGCGATTTCATGCGCTGCGTGAGCGACGAGATCAAGGCGAGCCCGATGGGCCGCCACTGAGCGCGATCGCGAGCACCGCGCGCGTCGTCGCCGCCGCTTGCGCTGCATCAAGTCGGCAGCCGACGTGGCGATCGCGTTGCGCCGACAATGGCGACATGGACGCTGCTGCTGTGTCGTTGCTCCGCTTCGAAACCCCGGGCGCCGGCTTCGAGCAGCCGTTTGCGATGTTGGCAGCGTGCCACGAGCGCGTGGTACGGTCGCTCGACCTGCTGCAGCGCCTGCTCGAGCACCTGGATCGCGTGGGCCGCGACGAGCAGGCACGCGCCGCGGCGCACGACGTGTGGCGCTATTTCGAGTTGGCGGCACCGGCGCACCACACCGACGAGGAGCGGCACGTGCTGCCGCTGCTGTGCCAATCGGGTGATCCGCACCTGGTCGACGTGGCTCAGCGGCTACAGGCCGATCACGACGCGCTGCGCGCGGTGTGGCGCGCGCTCGGGCCGCTGCTGTCGAAGGTGCATGCCGCGCCATCCGCCTTGACGCCCGAGGACTCGCAACGACTGCGCGCACAGGCAGCGGCGTTCATCGCCATCCACGAGCAGCACCTGCCGCTGGAGGACGATGTCGCGTTCCCGGCTACGCGCTCGCGCATGCTGCCGGAGCAGCTGCGCGCGATGAGCGACGACATGCAGCACCGCCGAGCGCCGCCCTGACCCGCGCGCCGTTGCCCCCTGTGGATTACTGCCGCAGCGCCGACAACAGCTGCTGCGAGCCAGCAGCGAGGATGCGCGCGTCGGAGCTCAGCGTCACGAGGTCGAAGCCCATCGCGGCGCGTGCCTTGGCCACTTCGAGTAGCCCGTTGTGCACGGCAGCGCGCACGCCGTGGGCCTTGGCGCGCGCCAGGATGTGCGCAATCGCCTGCGCGGCCGGCGGGTCGACGTCGTCCAACACTGGCCGGCAGCCCAGTGACAGCGACAGGTCCGACGGCCCGATGTACACCGCATCGAGCCCCTCGACCGAAAGGATGTCGTCGAGGTTGTCGAGCGCCTGCTTCGTTTCGATCATCGCGAACACGACGATCGTGTCGTTGGCCTTGGTCGCATAGTCGCTGCCGCCGTACAGGTTGGCGCGCACCGGGCCGAAGCTGCGGTTGCCGCGCGGCGCGTAGTGTGTGTAGGCCACCAGCCGCTGCGCGTCCTCGCGGGTGTTGACCATCGGGCAGATGATGCCGTAGGCACCGGCATCGAGGCTCTTCATGACGATGCCGGGCTCGAGCCACGGCACGCGCACGAGCGGCACCGTCGGCGTCGTGCTGACCGCCTGCAGCATCGTCACCATCTGGGCGTAATCGATCACGCCATGCTGCATGTCGATCGTCAGCGTGTCCCAGCCCTGATGCGCCATCACCTCGGCACTGAAGCCGTTGGGGATGGCGAGCCAGCCGTTGACGGCGTATCGGTTCTGCTGCCACAACGTGCGCAGGCGGTTCTCTCTCACGGTGCTTCTCCAATGTCTGTCTTGCGCGCCCGGTCCGGCGCCGGGCCGCCCCATGCCGGACCAGCCCCGAGGGCCCGGGAGGGCCTGCTACGAGGGCTTGGGGGCAGCGCAGTCGCGGAGCGACAAGCGTGGCGGCTCATGTCACCTGACTCATCAGCTTGCCCTTGTCGAAATACGACTTCAGGTTGTCGAACACGCGCTGCGCCATCGCGCCGCGGGTCTCGACCGTGGCGCTGCCGATGTGGGGCACCAGCACCACGTTGTCGAGCGCCATCAGTTCGGCGGGCACCTGCGGCTCGTTCTCGAACACGTCGAGACCGGCGCCGGCGATTCGCTTGTCGAGCAGCGCGCGCACCAGCGCCACCTCGTCGACCACCGAGCCGCGCGCCACGTTGATCAGGTAGCCCTTGGTGCCCAGCGCGTCGAGCACCGCCTCGTTCACCAGGTGGCGCGTCGCGGCGCCGCCCGGCACGATGACGAGCAGGAAGTCGCACCACCGCGCGAGTTCCACCAGCGACGGCTCGTGCGCGATCGACGTGTCCAGCACCGGGCGCCGGTTGTGATAGCGAATGTCCATGTCGAACGCCAGCGCGCGCTTGGCGATCACGTGCCCGATGCGCCCGAGACCGACGATGCCGAGCTTCTTGCCGCTCAGCTTGCGCTGCAGCGGATACGGACCCTTGGTCGGCCACAGCCCCGCACGCAGGTAGCGCTCGGAGGCGCCGATGCCGCGCGCCACGTCGAGCATCAGCGCCAGCGCCAGATCGGCAACGCAGTCGTTCAGCACGTCGGGCGTGTTGCCCACCGGGATGCCGCGCCTGGCCGCCGCGTCGAGGTCGATCTTGTCGACGCCGACGCCGAAGCTGGAGATCACCTTCAACGACGGCAACGCGTCGATCAGCGCCGCGTCGGCAAAGCCCGCCGTCGCCAGCCCAACGAACTCGCGCCCGTGCGCCGCCAGAAACGCCTTGGGGTCGGCTTCATCGACCAAGCGGCGCCAGTCGAACGCCTCGGCCAGCTGCTCCTCCAGCGATGGCATCAGCCGGCCGTACTGCAACACCCTGTGCTTCATCGAGTCACTCCGAGTAGGTCAGCCCCCGGCGGAATTCTCGCTCCGACGACCGTGGGAGTCGGCGCCCGCGCCGCGGCCACCGCAGCGCCTCGCAGTTGTCTGTCATCGTACAAGTGAATCACGCGTCGGCCTGCGCCGCCCGCCGTCGCCGCTCGCGGCTGTTGGCCAGATGGGTGCGCATCGCCGCCCGCGCCGCGTCGGGGTCCTGGTTGGCGATGGCGTCGAAGATGCTCTCGTGCTCGGCGTGCACGCGCCGCAGGTAGGCGCGTCGATCGTCGTCGAGCGCTTCTGCGGCGTCGAGCCGTGCGCGCGGGATGATCTTGGCGCCCAGCGTCGTCAGCAGGCCGGCGAAGTGCGCATTCTGCGTCGCGCGCGCGATCTCGCCATGGAACCGGAAGTCCGCGGACACCGAGTCGCGCCCCGCGTCGACCGCACGCGCGAAGTCGTCGAGCGCCTCGCGCATCACCGTCAGGTTGGCCTTGCTGCGCCGTTGCGCGGCGAGAGCCGCCGCCTCGGTCTCGACGCCGATGCGCAGCTCGAGCACCGCGATCACGTCGTTCAGCGTCGCCAGGTGCTTGGCCTCGATGCGGAACGCGCGACGCGCCGGGGTGGCGTCGACCACGAAAGTGCCGACGCCGTGCCGCGTGTGCACCAGGCCGGCGGCCTGCAGCTTGGAGATCGCCTCGCGCACCACGGTGCGACTGACGCCGAACTCCTCCATCACCGCCGCCTCGGTGGGCAGCTTGTCGCCCGCGGCCAGCGTGCCGGCGCGGATGCGGCCACCGAGCACGTCGACGAGCTCGAGCGCCAGCGTGCGCGGACGGCGGGGCGACAGGTCGGTGTGCATGTGACTTCGGTGGAAACCCGCGCCGGCGTTGACAGCGGGCAGCGCTTCGACGACGATGTTGTACGACAACCGACAACTGACGGCAACCCCCACAACCCTCGCCCCGCGGCTGCCGCTGCTGCACACCACAACGACGCATGCCCTTCAACCGCTTGCTGCTCACCGGGGCCGCCGGCGGCCTCGGCCGCGTGCTGCGCCCGCGCCTGAAGCGCCTGTGCACGACGCTGCGCGTGTCGGACATCGCCGAGCTCGGCGCCGCCGCGGCCGGCGAGGAAGTACAGCCCGCAGCGCTCGAGGACCAGCCGGCGGTGCTCGCGCTGCTCGACGGCGTCGACGCGGTGGTTCACCTCGGTGGCGTCAGCACCGAGAAGGCATGGGAGCCGGTGCTGGAAGCCAACGTGGTGGGTGTCGTCAACCTCTACGAGGCCGCCCGCAAGCACGGCGTCAAGCGCATCGTGTTCGCCAGCTCCAACCACGTGACCGGCTTCTACCGGCAAGACGAAGTCATCTCGCCGCGCGACCCGGTGCGCCCCGATGGCGCCTACGGCATCAGCAAGGCCTGGGGCGAGAACGTCTCGCGCTTCTACTTCGACCGCTACGGCATCGAGACCGCGTGCCTGCGCATCGGCTCGTCGTTCCCCGAGCCGAAGGACCGCCGCATGCTCGCCACCTGGCTCAGCTACGACGACCTCGAGCGACTCGTCTGTGCGTGCCTGACCGCGCCGGTGGTCGGCCACACCATCGTCTACGGCATGTCGGACAACACCACCACGTGGTGGGACAACACCTCGGCGCGCCACCTCGGTTATCGGCCGCGCGACAGCTCCGAGCCGTTCCGTGCCGCGCTCGAGCATCGCCAGCCCGCGCTCGACTCGAAGGACCCGGCCGTCATCTACCAGGGCGGCGTCTTCGTGCGCACCGGGCCGTTCGACTGATCGGTCGCACCCGCTTTCATACCCAAGGAGACACACGATGCTCAAGCCGTTGACCACGCTGGCGCTGCTCGGCGCCGCCGCGTTCGCCGCGCAGGCGGTCGAGTTCCGCTCGGCCGACGTGCACAACGCCGACGACTACCCCACCGTGGCGGCGGTCAAGTACATGAGCGAGCTGCTCGACAAGCGCAGCAACGGCAAGTACCACATCAAGGTCTTCAACAAGGGCGCGCTCGGCAGCGAGAAGGAGACGATCGACCAGGTGAAGATCGGCGCGCTGGAGCTGACGCGCGTCAACATCAGCCCGATGAACTCGATCTGCGCCAAGACGCAGGTGCCGACGATGCCGTTCCTGTTCCGCTCGGTCGACCACATGCGCAAGGTGCTCGACGGCCCGGTCGGCGACGAGATCCTGAAGAGCTGCGAGGATCAGGGCTTCGTCGGGCTGGCGTTCTACGACAGCGGCGCACGCAGCATCTACGCCAAGAAGCCGATCAAGACGGTCGCCGACGCCAAGGGCCTGAAGATCCGCGTGCAGCAGAGCGACCTGTGGGTGTCGCTGGTCAGCGCGATGGGCGCCAACCCGACGCCGATGCCGTACGGCGAGGTCTACACCGGGCTGAAGACCGGACTGATCGACGCCGCCGAGAACAACATCCCGTCGTACGACACCGCGCGCCACTTCGAGGCGGTGAAGATCTATTCCAGGACCGAGCACTCGATGGCGCCCGAGATGCTGCTGATGAGCAAGATCGTCTGGGACAAGCTGTCCAAGGCAGACCAGGACATGATCCGCGCGGCCGCCAAGGAGAGCGTGCCGTTCCAGCGCAAGAAGTGGGACGAGCAGGAAGCCAAATCGCTGGCCGTGGTCAAGGCGGGTGGCGCCGAGATCGTCGAGGTCGACAAGAAGAGCTTCCAGGACGTGATGGGCCCGGTGTACGCGAAGTTCATGACCACACCGGACCTGCAGCGCTTGGTCAAGGCGGTGCAGGACACGAAGTGAGCGAAGCGACCGCCGCGCAACCCCGCGCGGCCGAGGGTTCCGCACTCGCGCGCGGCTTCACGCAGGTCTGCGCCGCGACCTCGAAGGCCGCGCTCGCGCTGGCCGTGTGCGGCTTGATCGCGCTGATCCTGTGCGTGCAGTTCCAGGTCGTCGGCCGCTACATCTTCAACGACACGCCCACCTGGGCCGAGGCGTTGGCGCTGCTGCTGGTGCTGTACGTCACCGCATTCGGCGTCGCGGTCGGCGTGCGTGACGCCGGGCACATCGGGCTCGAGTCGATCGTCTCGCTGTTGCCCGAGCGCTGGCGGCTGCGCCTCGAACTGGTGATCCACGCACTGGTGGCGCTGTTCGGCGCGTTCATGCTCAAGAGCGGCTGGCTGTGGATGACGCTGAAGTGGAGCGAGCGCAAGCCGATGCTCGGCACGCCCGAGGGCATGGACTACCTGCCGCTGGTGATCGCCGGCGTGCTGGTGGTGCTGTTCTCGATCGAGCACATCGTGGCGCTGTTGCGCGGCGTCGACGTCGAGCCGGCCTGGCATTGAGGGCGCGATGGAACTGACCGTGCTGTGCGTCAGCTTCGCGGTGCTGCTGCTGATCGGCGTGCCGGTCGCATTCTCGATCGGCTTGTCGAGCATCGCGACCATCGTCGCGGCCGGCCTGCCGCTGGCCATCGTGTTCCAGAAGATGGTCGGCGGGATGCAGATTTTCAGCTTCCTGGCGATCCCGTTCTTCATCTTCGCCGGCGAGCTGATGCTGTACGGCGGCATCGCCGATCGCATCGTGCGCTTCGCCAATGCGCTGGTCGGCCATGTGCGCGGCGGCCTCGGCATGAGCAACGTGCTCGGCTGCACGCTGTTCGGCGGCGTCGCCGGCTCGCCGCTGGCCGACGTCTCGGCGATGGGCTCGGTGATGATCCCGCTGATGAAGCGCGAGGGCTACCACGCCGACTACGCGGTCAACGTGACGACGCACGCGGCGCTGGTGGGCGCGTTGATGCCGACCTCGCACAACATGATCATCTTCACGCTGGCCACGGCCGGCGTGGCGTCGGTCAGCGTGTTCAACCTGATCCTGGCCGGCGTGATCCCGGCGCTGATCCTGACGATCTGCAACCTGGCGGCTGCCTACGGTGTCGCGGTCAAGCGCGGCTACCCGACGCACGGCAAGTTCCCCGGCTGGCACGCGGTCGCGGTGGCGTTCGTCGCCGCACTACCCGGGCTACTGGTGGTGGTGATCATCCTCGCCGGCATCCTGTCGGGCGTCTTCACCGCCACCGAGTCGGCTGCCACCGCGGTGTTCTGGGCGCTGCTGATCACTGTGTTCGTCTACAAGACGCTGTCGTGGAAGAACTTCCTCAAGGCGTGCGCGAAGGCCTGCAAGACCACCGGCGTGGTGCTGCTGCTGATCGGCATCTCGTCGGCCTTCGGCTACTTCCTCGCGCTGTACGAGGTGCCGCAGAAGACCGGCGAGATGATGAAGCTGGTATCCAGCGAGCCGTGGGTGATCTTCCTGATGGTCAACGTGCTGCTGTTTCTGCTCGGCACCTTCCTCGACATGGCGCCGACGATCCTGGTGTGCACGCCGATCTTCCTGCCGATCTGTCAGCAGTTCGGCATGGATCCCACGCAGTTCGGCGTGATGCTGCTGATCAACTGCGCGCTCGGGCTCAACACGCCGCCGGTGGGCACCACGCAGTTCGTCGGCTGCGCGATCGGCGAGATTTCGGTCGGCGAGGTGATGCGGTCCATACTGCCGTTCTACGGCGCGCTCACCGCCACGCTGATGCTGGTGACCTACGTGCCTGCGTTCTCGCTCTGGTTGCCCGGACTGTTCAGATGAATTCATCGACCCCGCGTCTGCCCCTCGCGCCGCTCGAGGGGCCGGGCGTCGCGTTCACGCCGAGCGCGCGCTATCCCGATCCGGCGATCGAGATCTTCGACGAGTCGTTCCTGAAGCTGCGGCTGTTCAGCGCACATGTCGAGCAGCTCGCCACCGGGCTGCGCTGGGCCGAGGGGCCGGTGTGGTTCGGCGACGGGCGCTACCTGTTGTTCAGCGACATTCCGAACAACCGCATCCTGCGCTGGGACGAGACGACCGGGCTCACCAGCGTGTGGCGCGCGCCGTCGAACAACGCCAACGGCCACGCGCGCGACCGCCAGGGGCGGCTGATCGGCTGCGAGCACCTGACGCGCCGCGTCACGCGCACCGAGTACGACGGCTCGATCACCGTGCTGGCCGACCGCTGGCAAGGCAAGCGGCTGAACTCGCCGAACGACATCGTCTGCGCGCGCGACGGCGCCGTCTGGTTCACCGACCCGCTGTTCGGCATCGCCGGCCACTGGGAAGGCGCGCCGGCACCGAGCGAGACGCCGTGGGCGGTGTACCGCATCGACCCGCGCGGCGGCGAGCTGCAGCGCCTGATCGACGACCTCGCAGCGCCCAACGGGCTGGCGTTTTCGCCCGACGAGAAGATCCTCTACGTCGTCGAGAGCCGCGGCGTGCCGCATCGCAAGATCTGGGCGTACGACGTCGGCGCCGGCGGTGCGCTCGCCAACAGGCGGTTGTTCGTCGACGCCAACGGGCCCGGCGCCTACGACGGCATCAAGGTCGACGTCAGCGGCCACGTGTGGTGCGGCTTCGGCAGCAGCACCGGCGCCGAGTTCGACCAGCTCGACGGCGTGCGCGTCTACAACGCCGCGGGCAAGGACGTCGCGCACATCCACCTGCCCGAGCGCTGCGCCAACCTGTGCTTCGGTGGAGCCAACAACAACCGCCTGTTCATGGCGGCGAGCCACTCGCTGTACGCGCTGTACGTCAACACAACCGGCGCGGTGTGACCGCGGGACGCCCCGGAAGAACCCGCGGTGCCGCGCTCAGTCGACCAGCGCCCACAGTAGGCCGCCGAGGCCGATGCCGACGCCGGTGGGCACGCCCCAGCGCTCGAGCTTCGACACCTCACGGCCGACGATCACTTCCACCGGCACAGTGGCGTTCTCGAGCACCGCGTTCGTCACCGAGTCTTCGAGCATGCGGGTCAACGAGTTCTTGCGCGCGGTTCCCATCACGATGTGATGGCACTGCAGCCGCTGCGCAGCGCTGCAGATCTCCTCGGCGCGGTCGCCCATGCACCATTGCTCCTCGTACGGCACACCGGCGTTGCCCAGCAGCTCACGCGCACCAGCCAGCGCCGCATTGGCGCGCTCGGCGTGCCAGGCGTTGCGGTCGTGGCGGCTGACGAAGCGCGAGATGTGGCGCGACAGCCGGGGCTGCACATGCAGCAAGTGCAGCTTCAGGTCGTGATCGCGGCGGTACTCGTCGACCGCGTGGCGCAGCGCATTCAGCCCGTTCTCGGATCCATCGATCGGCACCAGCACGTTGAGCATCGGCATTTCTCCTGCGTCGGTTGAGGGTGCGGTACGCGGCTTCAGCCGGGCCATCGCCTGCAGTCGCGCGTGGATGCGC
>DASTZF010000016.1:0-2572 GCA_035764445.1 Burkholderiaceae bacterium | reverse complement strand
GATGCGCCCGTCGGGGCGCACGGCGATGATGCCTTCCATCAGCGTGCCGATGAAATCGACGCGTTGATGGAAGTGCAGCCGCATCACGTTGCGCAGGTCGTCGGTGAGCCAGTGGTTCTCGATCATGCGCGCCGACATCTTCACCAGCGCCATCGTGTGCTGGTGGTAGCTGCGATGGTCGCCCGACACGTCGAGCACGCCGAGCATGTTGCCGCGCGGGTCGAGGATGGGCGCCGCCGAGCAGGTGAGGAAATGGTTGGCGTGGAAGAAATGCTCGTCGGCGTGCACGAGCGTGGGCACCTCGTTGACCAGCGCGGTGCCGACCGCGTTGGTGCCTTTGTGCGACTCCGACCAGATCGCGCCGGGTTGCAGCGCCACCTTGGAGGCGCGCGTGAGGAAATCGTCGTCGCCGATCGCGTGCAGCACGGTGCCGGTGGCGTCCGTCAGCACCACCATGCTGTGCGTGTTGACGATCTGGTCGTACAGCAGCTCCATCACCGGCGCGGCGTGCTGGTGCAGGCGCAGCGTGCGCGAACGCGCGATCTCGAGGTCGGCGCGCCCCATCAGGCCGAGATCGGGGCGTTCGATGCGCGACAGGCCGAGCGCGGCGCAGCGATCGTGCGAGCGCTTGATCGCCTCCTCGTGATCGGCCCCCAGGTTGAGCGCGGCCGCGATCGGCCGGCCGGCGTCGGCGTGACGCCAGTTCCTGCCGCGGCCGCTGCGGGCTGCCGACGGGCTGACCATCGTGCTGTTGTCTCCTGCGCCTTTGTTGCGTCTGCTCGAGCGCGCCGATTGTGGCGCGGATGCAAAACCCTGGCGATGCGCTCTGTCGCCTGAGTGCCAGCGCGGCGCGCGCTGCATGCGCGGTCTGTCCCAAAGTGAGACATCGACACCTCGATTGCCACCATGGCGCGCACGGTGCGCTCGACCCCCGGGATTTTCCCAGGGCGTTGGATCACGGGGCCCGCGCATAGCATCACATCGGACCGGCTACACAGCTGCCAACGAGCAGCGGGGCCGCCAACGGAGGTTCGATCAACGAGGAGACACGGAGATGATCCGGAACCAATCCCTGCTGGGCGCCGCGCTGCTCGCGCTGGCGATGTGCAGTGCGCAGGCCCAGGATGACCAGGCCTTGAGGAACGATGCCAAGTCCGCCGCCGATGTGCTGACCTACGGCATGGGCTACAACAACCAGCGCTACAGCGCGCTGAAGCAGATCAACACCGGCAACGTCAAGAAGCTGGTGCCGGTGTGGGCCTACAGCCTCAACAACACGCAGAGCCACGAGTCGCAGCCGATCGTGCACGACGGCGTGATGTACGTCACCACGCACGACGCGACCGTGGCGATCAACCCGCTCACGGGCAAGCAGATCTGGAAGACCGCGGTCGAGCTGCCGCAAGACGTGTTCAAGTACGCCTGCTGCGGCATCCTCAACCGCGGCGCCGCGATCTACGACGGCAAGGTGTACCGCACCACGCTCGACGCGCACGTGATCGCGCTCGATGCCAAGACCGGCAAGCAGCTGTGGAAGAGCAAGGCCGCCGAGTACACCGACGGCCATGCGCAGACCGGCGCGCCGCTGGTGGTCAATGGCGTCGTGATGACCGGCATCGCCGGCGGCGAGTACGGCACGCGCGGCTTCATCGACGGCTGGGACGCCAATGACGGCAAGAAGCTGTGGCGCCTGTACACCACGGCCGCGACGGGCGAAAAGGGCGGCGACACCTGGCCCGGCGACACCGCGCAGAAGGGCGGCGCGCCCACCTGGCTTACCGGTGCCTACGACGCCGAGCTCGATCTCGTCTACTGGGGCACCGGCAACGCCGGCCCATGGAACCCGCAGGTGCGGCTGGGCGACAACCTCTACGTGTGCTCGGTGCTGGCGTTCAGGCCCAAGACCGGCGAGCTGGTGTGGCACTACCAGTTCAGCCCCAACGACCCGTACGACTACGACGCCACCGAGGTCGGCATGCTGGTCGACATGAAGGTCGGCGGCCAGATGCGCAAGACGCTGGCGCAGGCCAACCGCAACGGCTTCTTCTACGTGCTCGACCGCGCCAACGGCAAGCTGCTCGCGGCCAACCCGTACGTCAAGGTCAATTGGGCCGACCGCATCGACATGGCCAGCGGCAAGCCGGTCGAATCCGAGGCGACCAAGAAGGTGCGCAACGGCGAAGACGTGGAGATCTGGCCGTCGGTGCTGGGCGGCAAGAACTGGACGCCGATGTCGTGGAACCCGGCCACCGGCCTGGCCTACGCCAACGTGTTGAACATGAGCTGGCCGTATCAGATCGCCAAGCAGGACTACAAGCGCGGCGAGTGGTACCTCGGCGTCAACATGCGCGGCGTCACGATGCCGAAGACCGAGCCGCACGGCTACCTGAGCGCGATCGATCCGATGACCGGCAAGAGCAAGTGGAAGATGGCGTGGCCGGGCCAGCCGAGCATGGCCGGCACGTTGTCGACGGGCGGTGGCCTGGTGTTCACCGGCGCGGCGACCGGCGAGTTCATCGCGGTCGATGCCAACACCGGGAAGAAGCTGTGGCAGTTCCAGACCAGCTCCGGA
>DASTZF010000015.1:0-6867 GCA_035764445.1 Burkholderiaceae bacterium | reverse complement strand
CGCTGCGGCGGGTGTGGCGGCGCGGCTTCCTGACCAAGGTCGCGCGCACGTCGGTCCTCAGGCACTACGGCCTGCGCACGCTGATGTATGGGCTGTTGCTGCCGGCGCCGCAGATCGGGCTGCGCGGCAAGGCGCCGATGCGCTCGTGCCGGGCCGCCGGCCACGAGTGCGGCATCCATGCCTGGGATCACGTGCTGTGGCAGGACAACGTCAGGCGGCGCGGCGAGGAGTGGACGCGCTCGCAGATGAACCGCGCGCGCGAACGTTTCGAGGAGATCTTCGGAACGGCACCCACCACGCATGGCGCTGCCGGATGGCAGATGAACGAGCAGGCGCTGGCCCAGGTCGACGACTGGGGCATGCCCTACGCATCGGACTGCCGCGGCGTCGGCCCGTTCTGGCCGCGCTGGGGCAACCGCACCTGCCGACACGTGCAGCTGCCGACCACCTTGCCGACGCTGGACGAGCTGGTCGGTTTGAACAGCATCGACGGCAACCAGGTCGCACAAGTCCTGCACTCGCTCACCGAGCGCGACGCCGACCACGTGTTCACGTTGCACGCGGAGCTCGAGGGTGGCTTGCTCGCGCCGGCGTTCGAGGCCCTGCTCGACGGCTGGATCCGCCAAGGCCACCGCATGGGCTCGCTGGCGATGCTCCATCGAACGGTTGCCAAGGCGCCGCTGCCGGTGCGCGACGTGGCGTGGGGCGCGATCCCCGGCCGCAGCGGTCCGCTATTGGTCGAGGCCTGAAGGCGCTGGCGGCGGACGCCGCACCGATCAGGCCGCGCCCTGGAATCCCCCGCCGCGATAGGTCAGCACCAGCGTGTCGCGGTGCCCTTCGCGCGCCGCGTCCAGCGGCTGGATCGGCGTCGACTCGTGGATCACGCGCGCATCGTCGAGCAGCAGCGCACTGAACGGCTCGTCGAGCGTGAAGCGCAGACCCTGCGGCCCAGCGGCGTCGAACACGCGCGTCTCGCCGCCCTTGATGCCCGCGCGCGAGACCAGGATCACGGCCACGAAATCGACGCCGTCGCGGTGCGCCCCTTCGGGCGTCGGACGCCCGATGCCGCCCGCGGTGGTGATGCGAAACGGGTGTGCCTCGACGTACCAGTCCTGCGCTCCGCGCAGACGGCTCGCGCAGCCGGCCAGGCCGCGCAGCAACTGCAGCCAGGTCGGGTCGCAGGTCCACGTCGCGCTCATCGGCTCGAAGTGGCGCTCGATGCCGCCGTGCAGCGCGTTGTAGTCGAGGCTCTGCCAGTGCGGCCGATGCGGCACCGGCGCGACGCTGTCGTGCTTGACCACGAAGCACGAGTGGCGGCGCTGCCGGTAGTGTCCGCCGTCGCGCAGATAGCGGTCGCTCGGCAGATCGTCCCAGCGTGGCTGCCATGCCAGCAGGTCGGCCAGCCGCACATCGCACAGCGTGGCCAGCGATTGCGCATCGACCACGACATGGCCATCGCGCGCGAGACCTTCGTGCACGCCGGCCACCGGCGTCAGCGGTGGCCGCGGTGCCGCCACCGTCATCGTGCCCCCTGGCTCGCTGCGCTCGCGCCCCGCGGCTTGCATACCGCGAGGCGTTCGCCAGCCACTCGCGAGCGCGCAGGCGCTCGCTCGGCGCTGGCTCGCCCTCCCCGACAGGGAGCGAGCCGCCGTGGGGCGGCTCGGCGGCTCATCGCCGTTCGTCCGCCAGCGCCGCGCCCTTGGCCAGCGCCTGGAGCTTGGCCAGCGCCACCGCGCGGTCCATCGGCGCCATGCCGCAGTTGGTGCAGGCGATCAGGCGATCGCGCGGCACGAAGCGCAGCGCGGCGCCGATCGCCTCGGCCACCGCCTCGGGTGACTCGACCTCGTCGCTCGCCACGTCGATCACGCCGACCATCACGTCCTTGCCGGCCAGCAGCGCCATCAGGTCCGGTGGCACGTGTGAGTGGATGCACTCGAGCGACACCTGGTCGATCGAGCTGTGCGCCAGCACCGGGAACACTTTCTCGTACTGGCGCCACTGGTCGCCGAGCGTCTTCTTCCAGTCGAGGTTGGCTTGGATGCCGTAGCCGTAGCAGATGTGCACGGCGGTCGTGCAGGTCAGCCCCTGCGCGGCGCGCTCCAGCGCACGCACGCCCCAGGTGGCCACTTCATCGAGGTAGACGTTGAATGCCGGCTCGTCGAACTGGACGATGTCCACGCCGTCCGCCTGCAGCGCCAGGGCCTCCTGGTTCAGCAACTCGGCGAACGCGTACGCGAGCTTGATCCGGTCGCCGTAGTGGCGGTCGGCCACGGTGTCGACGATCGTCATCGGGCCGGGCAGCGTGAACTTGATCTTGCGGTTGGTGTGCGCGCGCAGGAAGCGCGCCTCGCTGTCGTGCACGCGGCCTTTGAGCTTCAGCGGCGCCACCACCTGCGGCACCATCGCCTTGTAGCGTTCGGCGCGGATGCCCATCTCGACCTTGTGCTCGAAGTCGATGCCTTCGACGCGCTCGAGAAAGCCGTGCACGAAGTGCTGGCGCGACTGCTCGCCGTCGCCGATGATCGTCAGGCCGGCATCCTCCTGCGCCTTGATCCACATCAGCGTGGCGTCGAGCTTGGCCTCGCGCAGCGCGTCGCCCTCGTGGGCCCAGCGCGGCCACAGCTTGTGCGTCTCGGCGAGCCAGCCGGGCTTGGGCAGGCTGCCGGCGATCGCGGTGCGGAACATCGTGGTCTCCTTGTGATGCAGTGAATCCGGGTGACTCTGCCAGGCTACCAGGTGTCGACAAACGCGCGCCGCGGCGGCAGCGGGTTGCGGCGCGCGGTGGCCAGCACGCGCAGCAGCCAGTCGCGCGTCTGCGCGGGATCGATCACGTCGTCGATCTCGAGGTGGCTGGCGATGTTGAGCGCGCGCCCGCGCTCGCGCATGCCCGACAGCAGGCGCTCGAACAACGCGTCGCGCTCGGCGCCCTGCACCGCCGCGAGCTCCTTGCGAAAGCCCAGCCGCACGGCGCCCTCGAGCCCCATCGGGCCGAACTCCGCTTGCGGCCACGCGGCGGTGGCCACCGGTGCATGAAAGTGGCCGGCGGCAAAGGCCATCGCACCGAGCCCAAAGCCGCGCCGCAGCACCACCGACGCCACCGGGACGCGCAGCGCGGCCGCGGTGACGAACACGCGCCCAGCGTGGCGCAGCATGCCCTGCGCCTCTGAAGCGGGACCGACCATGAAGCCCGGCGTGTCGATCAACGTGATCAAGGGATGGCCCGCGGCATCGACCAACTGCATGAAACGCGACAGCTTGTCGCATCCGGCCACGTCGAGCGCGCCCGCGAGGTGGCGCGGGTTGGTGGCGGCGATCGCCACCGGGTGGCCGCCCAGGCGCACCAGCGCCGTGACGACGCCGAGGCCGAACGACTCGCGCAACTCGATCACGCTGTCGCGGTCGGCGATCGTGCGGATGATCGTGCGCGGATCGAACACGGCGTTGCGGCCGAGCGGAATCGCATCGCGCAGCACGCTCTGATCGACTGCACCGGCGTCGGGCAACGCGCCGTGGTGCCATGCCAGGATGCGCCGTGCCGCGCGCGTGGCCTGCGCTTCGTCGTCGACCAGCAGATCGATGCCGCCGGCCTTGGCCAGCGTCTCGGCGGGACCGACGTCGTCGGGCGCCACCACGCCGAGGCCGCCGCCTTCGATCATCGCCGGCCCGCCCATGCCGATGCTGGCGCCGCGCGTCGAGATCACGTAGTCGCAACTGCCGAGCAGCGCCGCGTTGCCCGCGAAGCAGTAGCCCTCGACGATGCCCAGCGTCGGCACCTGGCCCGACAGCGCAGCGAGCGCGCGGAAGGTCGTGCAGTGCAGGCCCGACACCGACGGCGAGTCGACATCGCCCGGCCGGCCGCCACCGCCCTCGGCAAACAGCACCAGCGGCAGCTGGTGCTGCGCGGCCAGCTCGAGCAGGCGGTCGGACTTGCGGTGATTGTTGTTGCCCTGTGTGCCCGCCAGCACGGAATAGTCGTACGCCATCGCCGCGCAGCGCGCCCGCTCGGGCCCGAACTCGGCCGCCTGCACGAGCCCGGTGCCGGTGATCAGGCCGTCGGCCGGCGTGTTCTTCTGCAGGTCGTCGACGCTGCGACGGCTGCGCTGCGCCGCCACCGCGAACGCGCCGTATTCGACGAACGTGCCGGCATCGAACAACGCCGCGACGTTCTCGCGCGCCGTGCGCCGACCCTGCGCATGGCGCGCGTCGCGCACCTGCGGCCGCGCGGCATCGCCAAGCAGCGCGCGGCGCCCGTTCAGCTCGTCGAGGTCGGGGCGCGCCGCGGCCCCGCCGGCTGGCGCTGCGACGCGCTGTACGGGAGCGGCCAGCGGGTCGAGGTCGAGCAGCACGTCGCCCTCGTCGACAGCATCGCCGCGCTGCACGTGCACCGCGCGTACCACACCGTCGGCCATCGCCTCGACGGTGAATTCCATCTTCATCGACTCCAGGCGCAGCAGCACCTCGCCGCGGCTGACGGTGGTACCGACATCGGCTTCGACCGCAGTGACGGCGCCTTGCACGCTGGCGCGGTGGCTGACGAGGGCTGGCATCGTGTGGCCGCGCGCGAGCGCAGCATGCGTTGAAACGGGCATGCATTGTGCGCGGTTTGTCGCGATGGCCCGCGTTGCCGGGCGGCGCGCGGGAGGTCGTCCCAGATGGCCGCGCTAGACTCGTCGCGCCTGGCCCTCCAGGCGCCTGCCGCGACCATGAGCCACGACTTTGCCGTCCCCGACGCCATCACGGCGCCCGTGTTGGCAATCGATGCCGACGGTGTGGTGCGCGGCGCCAACGCGGCGTTCGTCAGCGCCAGCGCTGGCGCGCTCGACAAGGTGATCGGGCGGCCGTTCACCAGCCTGTGCGATGCGCGAGCAAGCGGCGCCGACGCCGCGTTGCACACGCTGGCCGGCGCCTTGCGCAGCCGCGTGCCGCTGGACGGTGTGAAGCTGGTGCTGCGCGACGGCAACGGCGCCGCGTGGCCGGTGTCGTTGTCGGCGCGCGCGGTCGGCGCCGCGACCTGGCTGACGCTGCTCGACCGCCGCGAAGCACTGCGCGCCGAGCGGCTCGAAGACCTGCTGAACATGGCGCAGCAGTTCGGCCGCCTCGGCGTCTACGAGCGCGATCCGCGCACCCTCGAGGGCCGCTGGGACAGCCACATGCATCGCTTCTGGGGGCTGTCGATCGAGGACAGAGCGCCCGACTTCCACGAGGCGCAGAACTACGTGGTGGCGGAGGACCGCGCCGGCATGGGTGACAAGTTCCTCAACTCGATGAAGACCGCCGGCAACTATTCGCACCACTTCCGCGTGCGCGGCGCCGACGGCGCGCTGCGGCGCCTGCATTCGCAGTGGACCGTGAGCAACGGGCCCGACGGCAAGCCCGACCGCGTGATCGGCGTGGTGATGGACGACACCGAGATCTGGCGTCTGGCGCAGACCGTGCACGAGGCCAACGCGCAACTCGAGTTGGCGCTGCAGCTGAGCGGCATCGCGATCTGGCGCCACGATCTGGCCACCAACCGCCTGTACTACGACGACCAGGCGTGGCGCCTGCTCGGCATGAAGCCGCGTCCCGAGGGCCTGAGCCTCGAGGAAGTGCGCGCGCTGATCCACCCTGACGACGTGCCAGCCGTGCAGCAGGCGATGCAGCGCGCGATCACCGCCACCGGGCCCACCGACATGGAGGCGCGCTATCACGCCGCCGACGGCCGCTGGCTCGACGTGCTGACGCGGCGCGTCACGCAGCGCGACGCCGACGGCAAGCCGGTGGCCTTCATCGGCGTGGCGCTCGACGTCAGCGAGCGGCTGAGCGAGCAGCGTCGCCTGCAGGACCTGACGCGCCGGCTGGAACTCGCGGCGTCGGCGGCCGGTGTCGGCATCTGGTCGTACGACGTCGAGACCGACACCGCGGTGTGGAACGCGCAGATGTACGAGATGCACGGGCTCGACCCGTCGCAGCCGGCGCCGAACCGCGCCACCTACATGTCGCGCTTCGTCGCACCCGAATACCGGGCGCAGATGGAGCGACGCGCGCAGCGCGGCAGCGACAGCCTCAACGAGCGCGTCGCGCAGTCGGAAATCCAGATCGTGCGCACCGACGGCACCCGGCGCGACGTGTCGCTGCGCGTGCGCATGCTGGACAGCGAGTCGGGCCCGCGTCTGCTCGGCACGATGATCGACGTCACCGCGCAGCGCGCCGCGCGGCAGGCGCTGCGCGAGGCCAACGAACGCGCGGCGCTGGCGGCGCGCTCGGTCGGCCTCGGCACGTGGGAGTACGACATCCGCACGCGGCAGGCGATCTGGGACGACCAGATGTGGCGCCTGCGCGGCCTCGAGCCGCGCCGTGAGCCGTTGCCCGAAGTCGAGCGACGAGCCCTGGTGCATCCCGACGATCTGCCGGTGATGCTGCGCGAATACGAGCTGTCGGCGCGCGAGCGGCGCCACGGCAGCTCGCAGTTCCGCGTGCGCTGGCCCGACGGCAGCTGGCACTGGCTCGCCTCGCGGTCGCTGCCGGTGTTCGATGCCGCGGGCGAGGAGGTGCGCCGCATCGGCGTCAACTGGGACATCACGCAGGCGCGCGAAGCCGAGCAGGCTCTGCAGCAGCGCGTGCTCGCCGAGCGCGAGAGCCGCGCCAAGTCGCGCTTCCTGGCGCGCATGAGCCACGAGCTGCGCACGCCGCTGCACGCGGTGATCGGCTTCGCGCAGCTGCTGCTGACCGACTCGTCGCTGCGCCTGAGCGGCGAGCCGCGCGAGCAGCTGCAGCACATCCTGGCCGCCGGCGAGCACCTGCTCGCGCTGGTCAACGACGTGCTCGATCTGTCGAGCCTGGACACCGGCGAGATCAAGCTCGATCCGCAGGTGCTCGACCTGCGTG
>DASTZF010000014.1:0-19715 GCA_035764445.1 Burkholderiaceae bacterium | reverse complement strand
TGCCGCGCGAGCGCATCGCGCTGCTGCTCGACGCGGGCGCGCCGTTCCTCGAGATCGCGCCGTTGGCCGGGCTCGGACTCGATGACCCCGATCTCGACAAGAGCGTGCCCGGCGGTGGCGTGATCGGCGGTATCGGCTTCGTGTCGGGTGTGCGCTGCATGATCACCGCGTCGGACTCGGGCATCGACGCCGGCGCGCTGCAGGCGATGGGGTTGGAAAAGCAACTGCGTATTCAGGAGCTCGCGCTCGAGAACAAGCTGCCTTTCGTGCAGCTGGTCGAGAGTGCCGGCGCCAACCTGATGCTGTATCGCGTCGAGCACTTCGTGCGCGGCGGCAATTTGTTCCGCAACCTGGCGCGACTGTCGGCAGCGGGGCTGCCGGTGGTGACGATCACGCACGGCTCGTCGACCGCTGGCGGCGCCTACCAGACCGGCTTGTCCGACTACATCGTGATGGTCCGCGGTCGCTCGCGCGCGTTCCTCGCCGGGCCGCCGTTGTTGATGGCCGCCACCGGCGAAGTGGCCACCGAGGAGGAGCTCGGCGGCGCTGAGATGCACACCACGATTTCGGGACTCGGTGACTACCTCGCCGAGGACGACCGCGACGCGATTCGCGTCGCGCGCGAGATCCTCGCGAAGATCGACTGGCCCGATGAGGCCGCCGCGCCGCGTGGCTTCAAGCCGCCGCGGCTGGATCCCGAAGAGATGCTCGGCATCATGCCGCTGGACTGGAAGCGGCCGGTCGACATGAAGCAGGTGATCGGTCGCATCGCCGACGACTCCGACTTCCTCGAGTTCGGCGAGCACTACGGACCTGCCACGGTGTGCGGCCATATCCGCATCGAGGGCTGGCCGCTCGGCGTGATCACCAACAACGGGCCGATCGACGTGCCGGGTGCCAACAAGGCGACGCACTTCATCCAGAGCTGCTGCCAGTCGCGCACGCCGATCGTCTATCTGCAGAACACCACCGGCTACATGGTGGGCCGCGCGCACGAGGAAGCCGGCATGATCAAGCACGGCTCGAAGATGATCCAGGCGGTGACCAACGCGACGGTGCCGCAGATCACGATCCACTGCGGCGCGTCGTTCGGCGCCGGCAACTACGGTATGTGCGGGCGCGGCTTCCATCCGCGCTTCTGCTTCTCGTGGCCGAACGCCAAGACCGCGGTGATGGGCGGCGAGCAAGCGGCGCGCACGATGGCCATCGTCACCGAGGCGGCGATGGCCCGCAAGGGCGGTGCCGTCGATCGCGCGCAGATCGAAGCGATGCAGCAACGCATCATCGACCGCTTCGACCGCCAGATGAGCGTGTTCGTGACCAGCGCGCACCTGCTCGACGACGGCGTGATCGACCCGCGCGACACACGCGCGGTGCTGGCGCATGTGCTCGCGGTGTGCCGCGAAGGCGATGCGCGTGAGCCGCAGCGCATGCAGTTCTCGGTGGCGCGGCCGTGAGCGCGTCGAGCGGCCTCCAGCCACAGCCCCGCGCAACCCCTCGACGCCGCCCGTAGCCGATGACCTCAGCGAAGACAGCCACGCCGTTCAGCAAGGTCCTGGTCGCCAACCGCGGCGAGATCGCGTTGCGCGTGATGCGCAGCGCGCGCGAAGCCGGCTATCGGACGGTGGCCGTGTACTCGACGGTCGATGCAAGGGCGCCGCACGTGCTCGCGGCCGATCAGGCGGTGTGTATCGGCGAGCCGCAGCCCTCGACGTCGTATCTCAACGTGGCAGCGATCATCGATGCCGCACGCAGGAGCGGTGCCAACGCGGTGCACCCCGGCTACGGATTCCTCGCCGAGAACGCCGACTTCGCGCGCGCCTGCCGCGACGCTGCTCTGGTGTTCATCGGCCCGAAGCCCGAAACGATCCGCATGATGGGCGACAAGGTTTCGGCCATCAAAGTGATGAAAGCCGCCGGCGTGCCGTGCGTGCCCGGCTATGACGGCGACGATCAGTCCCCGGCAGCGCTCACGGCCGAGGCCGATCGCATCGGCTACCCGTTGATGATCAAGGCGGTGGCCGGCGGCGGCGGCCGCGGCATGCGGCTGGTCGCGTCGGCGCACGAGTTCGCCGATGCGCTGCGCAGCGCGCAGTCCGAGGCGCAGCATGCGTTCGGCGACGCCACGGCGATCCTCGAGCGTGCGATCACCGAGCCGCGGCACATCGAGATCCAGGTCTTCGCCGACCGCCACGGCAACGTGATCCACCTCGGCGAGCGCGACTGCTCGGTGCAGCGGCGGCACCAGAAGCTGATCGAGGAGTCCCCGTCGCCGGCGGTGGGTGCGGCGCTGCGCGAGCGAATGGGCGCCACCGCGGTGGCGGCGGCGCGCGCGATCGGCTACGAGGGGGCAGGCACGCTGGAGTTCCTGCTCGACGCACAGGGCCAGTATCACTTCATGGAGATGAACACGCGGCTGCAGGTCGAGCACCCGGTCACCGAGGCCATCACGGGGCTCGATCTGGTGGTGTTGCAATTGCATGTCGCCGCGGGCGAGCCGCTGCCGATCGCTCAGCAAGACGTGCGCTTCAGTGGCCACGCGATCGAAGTGCGGCTGTGTGCCGAAGATGCGAACCAAGGGTTCATGCCGCAGAGTGGCGAGCTTGCGCTGTGGCAACCGCCTGCGCGGCTGCGCGTGGAGCACGCGTTGCACTCGGGCATCGAGATCGCGCCACACTACGACTCGATGCTCGCCAAGGTGGTCAGCCACGGCGCCACGCGCGACGACGCGCGACGGCGGTTGATCGCAGGGCTGACCGACACGGTCGCGCTCGGTATCAAGACTAACCAGGCGTTCCTCGCGCGCTGCCTGGCACACCCGGTGTTCGCCGCCGGCGGTGCCACCACGGCCTTCATCGAACGGCACACCGAGACCCTGCTGCGGGTCGAACAGCGTGCTGACCGGCGCGCCGGCACGATGGCGGCCGTGCTGCTGCTGGAGACTGCACCGGGCGCACAGAGCCACACGGCGGGCGCGGCCCTCGTGCCGACCTGGCCGATGGCCGTGCGGTGCGAGATCGACGGTCGCACGCAGACCGCGACGCTGACGCCGCGCGGGGCGCATCGATACGACGTCGCTTCGGCGGGCCAGCGCCACGAGGTCGAGGTGGTCGAGCTCACTCGTTCGCGCGTGCGCTTCATCTGCGACGGCGTGATGGACAGTGCGTCATGGTCACGCGATGGCGATCGCCTGTGGCTTGCACTGAGCGCCGAGTCGTTCGAGATCGTCGACACGACGCGCGAGGCCACAGCGCGCCACGCGGGCGCTGCTGGCGACGGCCAATTGCGCGCCTCAATGAACGGCCGGGTGGTCGCCGTCGCCGTGACCGTGGGCCAACGCGTCGCGGCCGGGCAACCGATGGTGACGCTCGAAGCGATGAAAATGGAGCACGTTCACGCGGCGCCGGTGGCCGGCACCGTGAGGGCCGTCCACGTCAGCGCCGGCGACCAAGTCGCTGCGCGCCACGTGGTGGCCGAGATCGAGCCGGCGCCGGCACCCGAAGGCAGCGCCGCGCCGGCGAAGGCACCTACGGCTTGAGGTCCCCGACCCGCAACGAGGAGACGCGCGATGAGCGACACCGCTGCGGCCGTGCTGCATGACAAGCGCGGCGCTGCGTTCTGGATCACGATCAACCGACCCGACAAGCGCAATGCGATCAACGCCGACGTGATTGCCGGCATCCGTGCGGGCTATCGCGCCGCACATGCCGACACCGACGTGCGCGTGATCGTGCTCACCGGAGCCGGCGATAAGGCGTTCTGTGCCGGCGCCGACCTGCAGCCCGGCAAGGCCTTTGCGTTCGAAGTCGCCCGCCCCAACCTTGACTACGCCGACCTGCTGCGCGAAGCCCAGAACGCGACGCTGCCGGTGATCGCGCGCGTCAACGGCGCCTGCATGGCCGGCGGCATGGGGCTGCTGTGCATGACCGACATGGCCATCGCAGCCGCCTCGGTTCAGTTCGGGTTGCCCGAGGTGAAGGTCGGCGTCTTCCCGATGCAGGTGCTGAGCCTGCTGCAGCAGATCGCGCCGCGCCGCTTGGTCCGTGAGTGGGCGTTGAGCGGCGAGCCGTTCGACGCCGCGCAGGCATTGGCCGCGGGATTGCTGAACCACGTGGTGCCGGCAGCCGAGCTCGACGCCAAGGTCCAGTGGCTGGTCGAGCGCATCGTCGACAAGTCGCCCACCGCGATCCGCCGCGGCCGCTACGCGATGCGCGCCATCGAGGCGATGTCGTTCGATCAAGCTATCGCCTACACCGAGAGCCAGGTCTCGCTGCTGGCGCTGACCGAAGACGCCAAGGAGGGCCTGGCGTCGTTCAACGAAAAGCGCAAGCCGCGCTGGACCGGGCGCTAGCAGCGCGCGCCGATCGACGCCGGCCGCGACGCTGCGTGGCCGCCGCGCCACTCGCTCATAGCTTGGCGGCGAGCGATGCCGGCACCGCGACCGGCATGTCGAGCAGCATCTGCGCCATACCCTTGCCGAGCGGATCGAACCTCGCCGACGCGGGGCCGCCGCCGGCAAGCGCATCGTGCAGCATGAAGTTGATCGCATCGATGCCCGGCAGGGCGAACCGCTCGACGCGGCCCTCCACCAGGTGTGCGAGATACCGCTGCACCTTCTGCGGCGTGACACGCTGCCACAGCAACGGCAGCCACTCGGGGCGGCGCGCAACGAGGCCGATGTTCGAGATGTTGCCCTTGTCACCGCTGCGGGCCCAGGCGAGCTTGATCAGCGGCACCTCGATCAGCACCTCATCGGAATCGGCCCATGCCGACGGTTCGCGGCCCGGTGCCGGCGCTGACGGCGTGACCTCACCGGCCGGGATCTCGACGTTCAGGCGTTCGTCGCCGACCGACACGCGCAGCGGCACGCGTGCCTTGTCGAGCAGGAACGAGAATGGCTTGATCAACGGCGACGGTGATGGCCGACCCGCCGATGGTCCGGTGGTGCCCGGCGACCACGAGGTACCCGACGGTGCGATCTCGCGCGCAAACATCTCCAGCGCACGCTTGTCCGGGTGATCGACCACCACGCGCACCATCGCCTCGCGGGTCGCGCGCGTGCGCGAATGCGTGCCGTACAGCGTCTCGGCACCGAACAGCTCGATTTGAACCGACGTGTAGTCGGGCAAGCCCATGCGCGGCAGGATCTCGCGTGTGCGCTCGACGATCGCTTCGCCGGTGCGCTGCGCCTTGTCGGCAGCGTCGATGCCGACGATCACCATCATCCCCGCGCAGCGAAAACCGTCGAGTTGCGTGGCCGACACCTTGTAGGTGGCGGTCGGCGCGCGGCCGCGCGCGCCGCTGACGCGCACCCGTTCGTCTCCGATCTGCTCGATCCGCACGTCGCGGAAATCGCAGCTCACGTCGGGCAGCAGGTACGCCGCAGGGTCGCCGAGTTCGTACAGCAACTGCTCGGCGATGCACGCACGGCGCACCAACCCGCCGGTCCCTGGCGTCTTGGTCAGCACGAAGCTGCCGTCGCCAGCACATTCGACGATTGGGTAGCCGATGTGCGCCCAGTCGGGCACCTGCGCCCAATCGGTGAACAGCCCACCGGTGGCCTGGCAGCCGCATTCGATGATGTGGCCCGCGAGGCTGCCACCGGCCAGGCGCTCGTAGTCTGATGGCGACCAGCCGAACTCGTGAATCAGTGCACCGAGCGTCACCGCGCTGTCGACGCAACGGCCCGTGATCACGATGTCGGCGCCGGCGTCGAGCGCGGCGGCGATCGGCAGCGCGCCGAGGTAAGCGTTGGCGCTCAGCACCTGCGTCGGCAGCGGCTCGCCGGTGTACATGTCGCGCGTCCCGGCGTCGCGCAGCGCGGGCATCAGCGCGCTGACGTCGTCACCCTCGACCACCGCGATGCGCGGCGTCAGCGCCATCGTCGACGCCAGGGCGCCCAGCGCCGCCGCGCAGCCGCGCGGGTTGATGCCGCCGGCGTTGGCGATCACCTTGATGCCGCGGCGCATCACCTCGGGCAGCACCTGCCTCATCGCGCTGTCGACGAAGTCGGTGGCATAGCCGAGCTCCGGCTTCTTCGCGCGCGCCGCGGCGAGGATCGACATCGTCGTCTCGGCCAGATAGTCGAACACGAGGTAGTTGATCAGGCCGGACTGCACCAGCTGTGGCGCCCCGACCATGCTGTCGCCCCAGAAGCCCGAGGCACCGCCGATGCGCACCGGCGAATCGCTGCGGCGGCGAACGGTGCGCGAGGTCGTTGAGGCGGTCGGCATGGTGTGCTCCGGCTGATTCGCGCCCTGAGAGGGCGATCACAGTGTGCAGCCGATCCGCCCGCGGTGGGCAGAGGCAAAACACGACCCGTGCCGTCGGGCTTCGTTCCCGCCGCACCGACGCGCGCAGCGCTGCTACAGGCCGGCCGCTCGCAGCGTCTGCGTAAAGCGCTCGGCCTTCTGGAAGCCGATCACGCGCAGGTCGCCGATCTCGCGCCCTTGCGCGTCGAAGAAGATCGTGCCCGGAGGCCCGAACAGGTGAAATCGCTTCAGCAGCTCGCGGTCGTCCGCGTTGTTGGCGGTGACGTCGGCCTTCAGCAGCAGTGCGCGCGACATCAGGGCCGCGACCGCCGGGTCGCTGAAGGTGAAACGCTCCATCTCCTTGCATGAGACGCACCAGTCGGCATAGAAGTCGAGCATCACCGGGCGGTTGGCCGCCTTGAGCAGGCCGTCGAGCTCGGCGCTGCTGCGCACCGGCCGGAACTGCAGCGCGTCGTTGCCAGCCGCGGTCGGACGCGCCAGGTGCGACAGCGGTTGCAGCGGGTCGCTGCCACCGGATGCCGCGCCGACGAACTGCAGCGCACCGAGGATCAGCGCGATCACGCCGAGCGCCTGCTTCAGCCAGGTGCGTGGCGCGCCGGCGTGTGTGTGCGCCGCTGCGCCGAATGGCCGCAGCATCAGGCCGGCCACCACCAGCAGCAGCCCCCACGCGCCGAGCACCGCCCATCCCGGCAGCGCCGGTTGCACGATCCAGATCGCCACGCCGAACAGCAGCACGCCGAACGCGCGCTTGACCGCCGTCATCCACGGCCCCGACTTGGGCAGCCACTCACCTGCCGACCCACCCACCACCATCAACGGCACGCTCATGCCAGCGGCCAGCGAGAACAGCGCCGTGCCACCGAGCGCGACGTCACGCGTCTGGCTGATGAACAACAGCGCGCCGGCCAGCGGGGCACTGACGCAGGGGCTGACGATCAGCGCCGACACCGCGCCCATGCCGAACACCCCGGCCAGCTGGCCGGCGGGCAGGCGCTGCGAATGGGCGGTCATGCGGGTGGCCAGCGCCGCCGGCAACCGCAGCTCGTAGACATCGAACATCGACAGCGCGAAAGCGAACAGCATCAAGGCGAACAGCGCCAGCACCGGTGGCGACTGCAGGCGGGCCGCCAGCCCTTCGCCAGCGAGGCCAGCGGCGATGCCGAGGCCCGCGTAGACCAGCGCCATCCCCAGCGAATAGCTGGCCGACAGCGTGAGCGCTCGTCCGCGCGACATCGGCGTCGAGCTACCGGCGATGATCGACGACAGGATCGGCAGCATCGGCAGCACGCACGGCGTGAACGACAGCGCCACGCCCATCACGAAGAAGGCGCCGACCACGAGCCAGAAGCGGCCACTCTTCAGCACCCTGTCGATGCCGCTGCCGTCGAACCAGGAGCCGGCGCTGCTGGCGCCTGCTGGGTTGGTGCCGGGCGTCGCACCACCGATCGGCGCCGCTCCGGTGTCGGCCGCAGCGATCTGCACGCTGCCGCTGCCGCCGAACCCCGCCAGGCTGACGGTGGCGACACTGGTCATCGGTGGGTAACACAGGCCGGCGTCGGCGCAGCCCTGCGACACCACGTTCAGCGCAAAGCTCGCAGGCGCCTTGTCGATCGGTACGCTGAAGCGCAACTCGCCGCGATAGGTCTCGACGTTCTTCTGGAACGTCTCGTCGAATTTGATCTTGCCGCTCGGCAACGTCACCGCACCAATCGACGCCTCGGGCGACGCGACGCTCAGCCGCTCGCGGTACATGTAATAGCCCGGCGTGATCTGGAACAGCACCTCGACGTGTCGCTCGTCGGCCGCGCGGGCGGAGAACCGAAACGCCTTCTCGGGTTCCAGGAACTCCTGCTCGGCGGACCACGCGCTGCGCATCGCGAGCGTGCTGAGCAGCGCCAGCAGGGCCAACAACCAGGCCGACAGGCGGCGCGCGGGCAGGGTCGGTTGCGAGATCATCGGTAGCTTAGGGGCGCAGCCCGCTTCGGGGTTCCTTCATCGCATTGTGGCGCGGGGCAAAAAGCACGAAAGGCCGGGGTCGCCGGCCTTCCATGAACTCGGCGCAGCCGCTGTCACCCGTCATTCGGCCTTCGCCGCGCCCTCGGTCTTGCCGTCTTCAGCGGCCACAGGCTCGGGCCTGTCGACCAGCTCGACGAATGCCATCGGCGCCGCGTCGCCGACGCGGAAGCCCATCTTCAGAATTCGGGTGTAGCCCCCGGGGCGCTTCTCGTAGCGCGGCCCCAGTTCGCCGAACAGCTTGGTCACCGCGTCGCGGTCGCGCAGGCGGGAGAACGCCAGGCGGCGGTTGGCCAACGTCGGGCTCTTGCCCATCGTGATCAACGGCTCGACCACGCGGCGCAGCTCCTTGGCCTTGGGCAAGGTCGTCTTGATCGCCTCGTGGGTCAGCAGCGAGACGCACATGTTGCGCAACATCGCCAGGCGATGCTCGCTGGTACGGTTGAGTTTGCGAAGTCCGTGGCGGTGGCGCATGGCGCGTTCCTTTCGTTGTCGGCCTCGGCCGTATCAGGTACCGAGGGTTGCAGGCCGGCTCTTCTTCGGGAAGCCTTTCGATGGCTGCGGCTTCTTCTTGGTTACTCGTTGTACTAACGCTTGTCGAGGCCTTGCGGCGGCCAGTTCTCCAGTCGCGCGCCGAGCGTGAGGCCGCGCGAGGCGAGCACTTCCTTGATCTCGTTCAGGCTCTTGCGACCCAGGTTCGGCGTCTTCAGCAGCTCGGTCTCGGTGCGCTGGATCAGGTCGCCGATGTAGTAGATGTTTTCGGCCTTCAGGCAGTTGGCCGAGCGCACGGTGAGCTCGAGCTCGTCGACCGGGCGCAGCAGGATCGGGTCGAATTGCGTCTGGCGCTGTGCCGGCTGGTCGAACGCGGCGATCTCGCTGCCCTCGAGCTGCGCGAACACCGCGAGCTGCTCGACCAGGATCTTGGCCGACGCGCGGATCGCCTCTTCCGGGCTGATGGCGCCGTTGGTCTCGATCTCCATCACCAGCTTGTCGAGGTCGGTGCGCTGCTCAACGCGCGCGTTCTCAACCGCGTAGCTGACGCGCTTGACCGGCGAGAACGACGCATCGAGCACGATGCGGCCGATGCTCTTGGTGGGCTCGTCGCCGAAGCGGCGCAGGTTGCCCGGCACATAGCCGCGGCCCTTCTCGACCTTGATCTGCATGTCGAGCTTGCCGCCCTGCGCCAGATGCGCGATCACGTGATCAGGGTTGATGATCTCGACGTCGTGTGGGGTCTGAATGTCGCCCGCGGTGACCGGGCCCTCGCCTTCCTTGCGCAGCACCAGGGTCACTTCGTCGCGGTTGTGCAGACGGAACACCACCCCCTTGAGGTTCAACATGATGTTGACCACGTCCTCGGCGACGCCGTCCACGGTGCTGTACTCGTGCAGCACGCCGGCGATCGTGACTTCGGTCGGCGCATAACCCACCATCGACGACAGGAGCACGCGGCGCAGCGCGTTGCCGAGCGTGTGGCCGTAGCCGCGCTCGAACGGCTCGAGCGTGACCTTGGCTTTGTGGCCACCCAACGGCTCGACGTTGATGGCTTTGGGTTTCAACAGATTGGTTTGCATTGCAGTCCTGTGTTCCTCTCAATACCCTCGGCTCGTTACACCGATAAGGCTGATGGACCATGCCGGGTTGGGGACATCAAATGCTTCGCACCCGGAAAGCGAAGCACCCACGGAAAGGGTTGATGGCCGACGGCCAGCAACCCGCCTTCCATCTTGCTTACCGTGAATACAGCTCCACGATCAGCGCTTCCTTGATGTCGGCGCCGAACTGGTCGCGATCGGGCAGCGACTTGAAGACACCCGAGAATTTGGCGGCGTCGACCTGCACCCAGGCCGGCAGCCCCACCGACTCGGCGAGCTTCAGCGCGTCCTGCACGCGCAACTGCTTCTTGCCTTTGTCGCGCAGCGTGATCGTGTCGCCAGTCTTGACCTGGTACGACGCAATGTCGACCACCTTCTCGTTGACCAGCACGCTCTGGTGCGACACCAGCTGCCGTGCCTCGGCGCGGGTGGAGCCGAAGCCCATGCGGTAGACCACGTTGTCGAGCCGCGACTCGAGGATCGACAGCAGGTTGGAGCCGGTGTTGCCCTTGCGCCGCTCGGCCTCGGCGAAGTAGCGGCGGAACTGCCGCTCGAGCACGCCGTACATGCGCTTGACCTTCTGCTTCTCGCGCAGCTGCAGGCCGAAGTCGGACGTGCGCGAGCCCGACGTGCGGCCGTGCTGGCCGGGCTTGCTGTCGAACTTGGCCTTGTCGCTGATCGCGCGACGTGCGCTCTTCAGGTAGAGGTCGGTGCCTTCGCGGCGGGCCAGCTTGGCCTTGGGACCGAGGTAACGTGCCACTTGGATTCCTTTGCTACTTCATCTGACGCGAGCCGCACGGCCTTCAAGGCCGGCGTTCGCGCGAGTCTGGCGGGTGTTGTCGTGTGTTCGCTCAGACAGTGGTCTTCACAAGGACACGGTTCGCGGCCAGCGAACCGTGTCGCGTCCTTTAAATTCTCCGGCGCTTCTGCGGGCGGCAGCCGTTGTGCGGGATCGGCGTCACATCGCTGATCGAGTTGATGCGGATGCCCAGCGAAGCCAGTGCACGCACGCTCGACTCGCGCCCCGGGCCCGGCCCCTTGATGCGCACGTCGAGGTTCTTGATGCCCTGCTCCTGCGCGGCCCTGCCGGCGGTCTCGGCGGCCACCTGGGCGGCAAACGGCGTGCTCTTGCGCGAGCCCTTGAAGCCCTGGCCGCCCGAAGACGCCCAGGCCAGCGCGCTGCCTTGGCGGTCGGTGATGGTGATGATGGTGTTGTTGAACGACGCGTGCACGTGCGCAACGCCGTCGGCCACGTTCTTGCGGACCTTCTTGCTGACGCGGCGTGCGGCGGTGTTGACTGGAGGTTTGGCCATTGTTCGGTGCCTTGAATGCGGTGACGGGCGAGCTTACTTCTTCAGCGCGGCGGCGCCCTTCTTCGGGCCCTTGCGCGTACGCGCGTTGGTGCGCGTGCGCTGGCCGCGCACCGGCAGGCCGCGGCGGTGGCGCATGCCACGGTAGGTGCCCAGGTCCATCAGGCGCTTGATGTTGATCGAGATCTCGCGGCGCAGATCGCCTTCGATCGTCAGGCGCGCGATCTCCTCGCGGATCTTCTCGAGCTCCTGATCGGTGAGGTCCTTGATCTTCTTGGAATAGGGGACACCCACCGTGTCGCAGATCTTCTGCGCGGTGGGGCGGCCGATGCCGTAGATCGACGTCAGGCCGATCTCGGCGTGCTTGTGCACGGGGATGTTGATGCCGGCGATGCGTGCCATGGTGTTCCTCTAGCTTGTCAATCAGCCCTGACGCTGCTTGTGGCGCGGGTCGGTGCAAATCACGCGCACGACGCCCTTGCGGCGGATGATCTTGCAGTGGCGGCACATCTTCTTGACCGATGCTGCGACTTTCATGCTCTCACTCCTAAAGCTCGCTCACTTCGCGCGGAACACGATGCGAGCGCGCGTCAAATCGTACGGCGTCAATTCCACCGTCACCTTGTCGCCAGGCAGGATGCGGATGTAGTGCATGCGCATCTTCCCGGAGATGTGGCCCAGCACGACGTGCCCGTTCTCCAGCTTCACGCGGAATGTGGCGTTGGGCAAGTTCTCGAGAATCTCGCCCTGCATCTGAATGACGTCGTCCTTGGACATGGGTGGGTCGTGGGTGGCCTTCGCGTTGGTTTAACTGGTCTTGAAATTGGCCTTCTTCAACAGCGACTCGTACTGCTGGCTCATCACGTAGCTCTGCACCTGGGCCCAGAAGTCCATCGTCACGACGACGATGATCAGCAGCGACGTGCCACCGAAATAGAACGGCACGTTGTACTTCAGCACCAGGAACTCCGGCAGCAGGCACACCGCGGTGATGTAGATCGCGCCGGCCAGCGTCAGGCGCGACAGGATGCGGTCGATGTGCCGGGCGGTCTGCTCGCCCGGCCGGATGCCGGGGATGAAGGCACCGCTCTTCTTCAGGTTGTCGGCCGTCTCGCGGCTGTTGAAGACCAGCGCCGTGTAGAAGAAGCAGAAGAACACGATCATGCCGGCGTACAGCAGCACGTAGATCGGCTGCCCCGGCGACAGCGCCTGGGAGATGTCCTTCAACCAGCGCAGCCCTTCGCCGGTGGCGAACCAGCCGACGATCGTCGCCGGCAGCAGGATGATCGAGCTGGCGAAGATCGGCGGGATGACGCCCGACATGTTGAGCTTGAGCGGCAGGTGCGACGACTGGCCACCGTAGACCTTGTTGCCGACCTGTCGCTTGGCGTAGTTGACTAGGATCTTGCGCTGACCGCGCTCGACAAACACCACGGCGAAGGTGACCAGCCCGACCACCACGATGATGAAGAGGGCCACGATGACGCTCATCGCGCCGGTACGAACGAGTTCGGCCAGCCCGCCGATCGCGTTGGGCAGCCCCGCGGCGATGCCGGCGAAGATGAGGATCGAGATGCCGTTACCGAGCCCGCGCTCGGTCACCTGCTCGCCGAGCCACATCAGGAACATCGTGCCGGCGGTCAGGCTCACGACGGCGGTCATGCGAAAGCCGAAGCCGGGCGCCAGCACCAGGCCCGGCGATCCTTCGAGCGCCAACGCGATGCCGAGCGACTGGAACAGCGCCAGTCCGAGCGTGCCGTAGCGCGTGTACTGCGTGATCTTGCGGCGGCCCGACTCGCCTTCTTTCTTCAGCGCCTCGAGCGTCGGGATCACGTAGGTCATCAACTGCATGATGATCGACGCGCTGATGTACGGCATGATGCCCAACGCGAACACGGTGAAGCGCGACAGCGCGCCACCGGAGAACATGTTGAACAGGCTGAGGATGCCGCCCTGCTGGCTCTTGAAGAGCTCGTGCAGCTGCGCCGGGTCGATCCCCGGCACCGGGATGTGCGCGCCGACGCGGTAGACCACCAGGGCAAGCAGCAAGAAGATCAGCCGGCGACGCAGATCGCCGAACTTGCCGCTCTTGGCCAGTTGATTCGCGGAGGTGACCACCGGATTGCCGTCTTTCAGTTGCTTGGTTCAGCCGCGCCGATCACTCGGCCGCCGGCACCGCCTCGACCTTGCCGCCGGCGGCTTCGATCGCCGACTTGGCGCCGGCGGTCACGCCGATGCCCTTCAGGCTGACCTTGCGCTTGAGTTCGCCGCTCTTGATGACCTTGACGGTCTTGACCATTTCCTTCACCAGACCGGCGGCCTTCAGCGTCAGCAGGTCGACCTCGTCCTTGCCCAGGCGCTCGAGCTCGCCCAGCGTGATCTCGGCCGAGTACTTCTTCAACAACGACTTGAAGCCGCGCTTGGGCAGCCGGCGCTGCAGCGGCATCTGGCCGCCTTCGAAGCCGACCTTGTGGAAGCCGCCGGCGCGCGACCTCTGACCCTTGTGGCCACGACCCGCGGTCTTGCCCAGGCCCGAGCCGATGCCGCGGCCGACGCGGCGGCGCGCCTTCTTGCTGCCCGCCGCGGGCTTGATGGTGTTCAATTGCATGAGGGTGTCCTCGATCTCGATGCGCTCTTAGAGCACCTGCACCAGGTACGAGACCTTGTTGACCATGCCGCGCACGGCCGGCGTGTCCTGCAGTTCGCGCACGCTGTTCAGGCGGCGCAGCCCGAGGCCGCGCACCGTATCGCGATGCGACTGCTTGCAGCCGATCGGGCTCTTGACCAGCTTGACTTTGATCGTTGCCATGACGACTCCTGCGTCAGCCGAAGATCTCTTCGACCGTCTTGCCGCGCTTGGCAGCGATCTCGGCCGGCGTGGACGAGTGCTTCAGCGCGTCGAGCGTGGCGCGCACCATGTTGTACGGGTTGGTCGAACCCAGACTCTTGGCGACGATGTCGGTGATGCCCATCACTTCGAACACCGCGCGCATCGGGCCACCGGCGATGATGCCGTCACCCGCCTTGGCCGGCGCCATCAGCACCGTGGCCGAACCGTGCTCGCCGCGCAGGTTGTGGTGGATCGTGCCGTTCTTCAGCGCCACCTTGATCATGTTGCGGCGCGCCTGCTCCATCGCCTTCTGCACCGCCACCGGCACTTCGCGCGCCTTGCCCTTGCCCATGCCGATGCGGCCGTCGCCGTCACCGACCACGGTGAGCGCAGCGAAGCCGAGGATGCGACCGCCCTTGACGACCTTGGTGACGCGGTTCACCGAGATCATCTTTTCCTTCAGGCCGTCGTCGCGGCCTTCGTCCTGAACACGCGGTTGGAATTTCGCCATGTTGGTTGTTCCTTGATCCTTTGCGCTCAGAACTGCAGGCCGGCTTCACGCGCGGCCTCGGCCAGTGCCTTGACGCGGCCGTGGTAAGCGAAGCCCGAGCGATCGAAAGCGACCCTCTGGATGCCGGCGGCCTTGGCGCGCTCGGCGATGCGCTTGCCGACGATCGATGCCGCAGCGGCGTTGCCACCCTTGCCGGGCGCGCCGAGTTGCGTGCGCACCTCTTTCTCGACCGTCGACGCACTGGCCAGCACGTTGGCACCGTCGTTGGAAATGATGCTGGCGTAGATGTGCAGGTTGGAGCGGAACACCGTCAAGCGTGCCACGTCCTGCTTGATGATGCGCACGCGCGTTTGCTTCGCACGGCGCTGGCGCTGCTCTTTCTTGTTCAGCATGGTGGCCGCTCCTTACTTCTTCTTGGTTTCCTTGAGGGAAACCCGTTCGTCCGCATAGCGGATGCCCTTGCCCTTGTAGGGCTCGGGCGGACGGATCGCACGCACTTCGGCGGCGATCTGACCCACCACCTGGCGATCGGCGCCTTTGATGACGATCTCGGTCTGCGTCGGCGTCTCGCACTTGATGCCGGCCGGCATGTCCTTCACCACCGGGTGCGAGAAGCCGATCTGCAGGTTGAGCTTCTGGCCCTGCGCCTGTGCGCGGAAGCCCACACCCACCAGCGTCAGCTTCTTCTCGAAGCCCTTGGCGACGCCATTGACCATGTTGTTGACGAGCGCGCGCATCGTGCCGCTCATCGCATTGGCCTGCACGCTGGCGTCAGCGGGCTCGAACGTCACCTTGCCGCCGTCTTGCTTGACGAGCACGTGGCTCGACAGCGCGCGCGACAGCGTGCCGTTGGCACCCTTGACGGTGATCTTGTCGGCGGAGAGCTGCACGTCGACGCCCTTGGGCACGTCGATCGGCATCTTGGCTACGCGGGACATACGCTTTCTCCTGTCAGGCCACGTAGACCAGCACTTCGCCGCCGACACCGGAGGCGCGCGCCTTGCGGTCTGTCATCACGCCCTTGGGCGTGGTGACGATGGCGACGCCGAGGCCGTTCATCACCTGCGGGATCGCGTCGCGGCCCTTGTAGACGCGCAGGCCCGGGCGGCTGACGCGCTCGATGCGCTCGATCACCGGGCGGCCGGCGTAGTACTTCAGCGCGATCTCGAGCTCGTCCTTGCCGGTATCGCTCTTCACCGAGAAGCCGTCGATGTAGCCCTCGTCCTTCAGCACCTGCGCGATCGCCACCTTCAGCTTGGACGCCGGCATCGACACCACGGTCTTCTCGACGCCCTGCGCATTGCGGATGCGCGTCAGCATGTCGGCGATCGGGTCACTCATGCTCATATGTGATCTCCTGCAGCCAGCGGCTTACCAGCTGGCCTTGACGACGCCGGGAATGTCGCCCTTGAACGCGAGTTCGCGGATCTTGCCGCGCGCCAGGCCGAACTTGCGGAACGTGCCGCGCGGGCGGCCGGTGATGCCGCAGCGGTTGCGCAGCCGCGTCGGGTTGGCATTGCGCGGCAGCTGCTGCAGCTCCAGGCGCGCGGCGTAGCGCTCCTCGTCGGACTTCTTGGCGTTGTCGGCGATGGCCTTCAGCTCGGCGTACTTCTTGGCGTACTTGGCCACCAGCTTCTCGCGCTTGTCTTCGCGCTGCTTGAGGGAGAGTTTCGACACTGGAGGAGCCCCTTATTGCTTGAACGGGAAGCGGAAGGCGCTCAGCAGGGCCTTGCACTCGTCGTCGTTCTTCGCGCTTGTCGTGATGCTGATGTTGAGCCCGCGGATCACATCGATCTTGTCGTACTCGATCTCGGGGAAGATGATCTGTTCCTTGACGCCGACGTTGTAGTTGCCGCGGCCGTCGAACGAGCGGCCCGAGATGCCGCGGAAGTCGCGCACGCGCGGCAGCGCGATGGTCACGAAGCGGTCGAGGAACTCGTACATGCGGATGCCGCGCAGCGTGACCATCGTGCCGATCGGCACGTTCTCGCGGATCTTGAAGGCGGCGATCGCCTTGCGGCTCTTGGTGACCACCGGCTTCTGGCCGGAGATCTTGGTCAGGTCACCGACCGCGTTGTCCATCACCTTCTTGTCGGCCACCGCCTCGCTGACGCCCATGTTCAGCGTGATCTTCTGCAGGCGCGGCACCTGCATCGTCGTCTTGTAGCCGAACTTCTTCATCAGGTCCGGCACGACCTTCTCGCGGTAGAACGTCTGCAGGCGCGGCGGCTGGGTCGGCTTGGTTTCGCCGGCGGAAGCCTTGACGGCCTTCTCCTTGGGCGCGCCCTTCTCCTTCGCCGGCGCAGCCTTTTCCTTCGGGGCGGCGGGCGCTGCCTTTGCCTTGGGCGCAGCTTTCTCGTTGGTGGCCATGACTACCCCTTACGCCTTGATCTCTTGGCCGTTGGACTTGAAGACGCGGGTGCGTGTCACCTTGTTCGTCTTGGGATCCTTGCCGAGCCTGATGCCCACGCGGTCGGCCTTGCCGGAGGCAGCATTCCAGATCGCCACGTTGGACTGGTGGATCGGCAGCGTCTTGTCGACCACGCCGCCGGTGGTGCCCTTCAGCGGGTTGGGCTTGACGTGCTTCTTCACGACGTTGACGCCCTCGACCACGATGTGCTCGTCGTCGACGCGGCGCGTCACGGTGCCGCGCTTGCCCTTGTCGCGGCCGGTGGTCACGATGACCTGGTCGCCCTTGCGAATCTTGTTCATGGCCAGTCCTCGGGTCGGGTGGCGTCAGAGCACTTCGGGTGCCAGCGACACGATCTTCATGAAGCGCTCGGTGCGCAGCTCGCGCGTCACCGGGCCGAAGATGCGCGTGCCGATCGGCTCGAGCTTCGGGTTCAGCAGCACCGCGGCGTTGGCGTCGAACTTGATCAGCGAGCCGTCGGGGCGGCGCACGCCCTTGGAGGTGCGCACGACCACTGCGCTGTAGACCTCGCCCTTCTTGACGCGGCCCCGTGGGGCGCACTCCTTGATCGACACCTTGATGATGTCGCCGATGCCGGCATAGCGGCGCTTGGATCCACCGAGCACCTTGATGCACATGACGGACTTGGCGCCCGTGTTGTCCGCGACGTCGAGCCGCGATTGCATTTGGATCATTGCTGTCCCCAACTTCTCCCGGGAACTGCCCTCGAGGACAGCGGCCGGTCAGTCTTGGGCCCGTTGGCCGCTTGGTCGCGCTGTCGGCGCCTCCGCACGGCGGGTTTGGGCTATGAGCCGAGCACACCGGAACCGGCCTGCTCGGCGAAGCTGCGGATTATGCCCCGCAGGTGGGCGATGCGTCAAATCACGCGGCTGTGTTCGCCCGGACGGCGATCGTCGCCGCGTCGCTCAGCGCAGTTCCTTGGCCTGGCGCAGCAGCGTGTCGGCGTCGCTGACCTCGAACTTGCCCGGTGCCTCGACATTCAGTGACTTGACGACACCGTCCTTGACGAGCATGGAGTAGCGGTTGGAGCGCAGGCCCATGCCACGTGCGGTGAGGTCGAGCGTCAGCCCGGTGGCTTTGGCGAAGTCGGCGCTGCCGTCGGCCATCATGCGCACCTTGCCAGCCGTTTGCTGGTCGCGGCCCCAGGCGCCCATCACGAATGCGTCGTTGACCGACACGCACCAGATCTCGTCGACGCCGGCCGCCTTCAGATCGCCCGCCTTGGCGACATAGCCCGGCACGTGCTTGGCCGAGCAGGTTGGCGTGTAGGCGCCTGGCAGTGCGAACAGGGCGATCGTCTTGCCAGCGCTGGACTTCTGGATGTCGAAGCTGTTGGGGCCGACCGAACACCCGTTGCCTTCGACCTCGATGAACTCCTGCAGCGTGCCCGCGGGGAGCTTGTCGCCTACCTTGATCATGGATGCGTCTCCTTTGAAAACGATGAGGCCGGAGCGCGCAGTATTGCAGCGGTCCGGCCCTTCGAGCTGCGCGCGGTGCGAATCACCCCACCGTGCGCTGATGCGGCAGTTCAGACGACGCGGGCCTTCTGCACCAGGCGGGTGACGACCCAACTCTTCGTCTTTGAGATCGGTCGCGACTCGGCGATCTCGACCATGTCGCCCACCTTGTACTCGCCCTTCTCGTCGTGCGCGTGGTACTTGCGCGACTTGCCGACGATCTTGCCGTACAGGTCATGCGTGACGCGGCGCTCGACCAGCACGGTCACCGTCTTGGCGCGCTTGTCGGAAACGACGCGGCCGACGAGCTTGCGCTGGTTCTTGCCCGGCGCGCCGATGACGATTTCACCAACGGTCGAGGTCATTTCTCGGCCCCCTTCCTCTTCTGCGCCAGGATGGTCTTGGCACGCGCGATGTCGCGGCGCGTGCGGCCCAACTGGGCGGTGTTGGTCAGTTGCTGGGTCGCCTTCTGCATGCGCAGGCCGAAGTGGGCCTTCAGCAGATCGGAGACTTCCTTCTCGAGCGCGGCCACGTCCTTGGTGCGCAGTTCGGATGCTTTCATCGGGTCAATCCTTTCGGCGCGTCACGCACCGACCTGGCGCGACACGAACGTGCAGCGCAGCGGCAGCTTGGCCGCGGCCAGCGTGAATGCCTCGCGCGCCAACGTCTCGGGCACGCCGTTGAGCTCGTACAGCACCTTGCCCGGCGTGATCTCGGCCACGTAGTACTCGGGGTTGCCCTTGCCGTTGCCCATGCGCACTTCGGCGGGCTTCTGCGAGATCGGCTTGTCCGGAAAGATGCGGATGAACACGCGGCCGCCGCGCTTGATGTGGCGCGTGATCGCGCGACGCGCGGCTTCGATCTGGCGCGCCGTCAGGCGGCCACGCTCGGTAGCCTTCAGGCCGTATTCGCCGAAGGAGACCGAGGCACCGCGGGTCGCGACGCCGGTGTTGCGGCCCTTCTGCTCCTTGCGGAACTTGCGACGGGTCGGTTGCAGCATGCTTACTCTCCTTTGCCGTCGCCAGCCTTCGGCGCCGTGACCTTGCGCACGCGCTTGGCCGCGGGCTTGGCCGGGGCGCCGCCACCGGGCGCAGCCGGTGCCGTCGCAGCAGCGGCCTCGACCGGTTTGGCCACCTCGGGTGCCTCGGTGCGCGGCGCGCGCTCGCCGGGCCTGCCGCGGCCCGGTGCGCCCGGGGGCGCGCCACGCGGGGCGCGACGACCGCGACGGTCTTCTTCCTGTGGCGTTTCGGGCTTGGCCGCCGCGCCGGGCGCATCCGCGCGGCCGAGGTTGTCACC
>DASTZF010000013.1:0-27586 GCA_035764445.1 Burkholderiaceae bacterium | reverse complement strand
GGCCCAAGCGACGGCGGCATCGGCGCCTGCGGCCGCGGCTCCCGCCGCCGACGCCGCGTCGGCCGCGGCGCCGGCCGCCGCCGCCTCGGCGCCGACCATCAACAAGGGCGACACCGCGTGGATGCTGGTGTCGACCGCGCTCGTCATCATGATGAGCATCCCCGGCCTCGCGCTGTTCTACGGCGGCCTGGTGCGCAGCAAGAACATGCTGTCGATGCTGATGCAGGTGATGGTCACGTTCTCGCTGATCGTGGTGATCTGGTGCATCTACGGCTACAGCCTCGCGTTCAGCGAAGGCAACGCGTTCTTCGGCGGCTTCGACCGGCTGTTCCTGAAGGGCCTGTTCGATCCGGTGACCGGCGCGTTCACGCCGGGTGCCACCTTCAGCAAGGGCGTGGCGATTCCGGAACTGGTGTTCGTTGCCTTCCAGGCCACGTTCGCGGCGATCACCTGCTGCCTGATCGTCGGCGCGTTCGCCGAGCGCATGAAGTTCGCCGCGGTGCTGCTGTTCATGGTGCTGTGGTTCACGTTCGCGTATGCGCCGATCGCGCACATGGTGTGGTACTGGGCCGGCCCCGATGCCTACACCGCCAAGGAAGTGGTCGACGCCACCGACGCCAAGGCCGGCTGGATCTGGCAGATGGGGGCGCTCGACTTCGCCGGCGGCACGGTGGTGCACATCAACTCCGCGGTCGCCGGCCTGGTCGGGGCCTTCCTGATCGGCAAGCGTGTCGGCTACGGCCGGGAGGCGATGGCGCCGCACAGCCTGCCGCTGACGATGGTCGGCGCGTCTCTGCTGTGGGTCGGCTGGTTCGGCTTCAACGCCGGCTCGGCGCTCGAAGCCAGCGGCAGCGCCGCGCTCGCCTTCATGAACACCTTCAGCGCCACGGCGTCCGCAGTGCTCGCGTGGAGCCTCGGCGAAACGCTGATGCGTGGCAAGGCGTCGATGCTGGGTGCCGCCTCCGGTGCCGTGGCCGGTCTGGTGGCGATCACGCCGGCGGCCGGCAACGTGGGCCTGATGGGTGCGATCGTGGTCGGCTTCGTCGCCGGCTTCGCCTGCCTGTGGGGTGTCAACGGCTTGAAGAAGATGCTCGGCGCCGACGACGCGCTCGATGTGTTCGGCGTGCACGGCGTCGGCGGCATCGTCGGCGCGCTGCTGACGGGCATCTTCAATTCACCCGCGCTCGGCGGCCCGGGCTACGTCGCCGACTGGGTGACCGCCGAGCTGGTGAAGCCGGAGAACTACTCGATCGCGTTGCAGTTCTGGAAGCAGCTCAAGGCCGTGGTCATCACCATCGTGTGGTCCGGCGTGGTGGCCTTCATCGCCTACAAGATCGTCGACCTGGTGATCGGTCTGCGGGTGAGCGAGGAGGAAGAGCGCGAAGGTCTGGACATCACCGCTCACGGGGAAACCGCCTACAGCAAGTGACGTCGCTGGCGGACGAAAAGCGAGCTTGGGGCCGCCGCGAGGCGGCCCTTTTTTAGCTGCGCCGCCAGTGGCGCAGCGACGCCTCAGAAGCGGACGTCGTAGTTGAGGTAGATGCGCAGCTGGGTGGCGGTCTGCGGCGTGTTGTCCTGTCGCAGCCACGAGTAGCGCACCGCGCCGCTGAGCCCCTCGGCCACCGAGCCCTTTGGGAACTTGTAGTCGACGCGCACGTTGGTCTCGTTGCGGTCGCCGACCGGCGCACCGGAGGCGAACGCGATGCGGTCGCTGCCGCTGGCGTAGATCGCCGCCGCGCTGAGGCCGGGCGCGCCGAAGGGCGCGAAGTCGACTTTGCCGCCAAGTGCCCATGCCTTCTCGCCGGCGGTGTTGAACGCCACCTGCATCAGGTTGAGGTACGACGCATGGTCGCCCCATGGGCTGAGGGTGTCGCGCTCCTTGCCGGTTTGCGTCCAGTACAGCTGCCCTTCGAAGGGGCCGTATGAGAGCGCCGCCTGCAGTCCATAGCCCCAGGTGGAGAACGAGCCGAGCTGCTTGTCGCCCACTCCGGACTGCGGGTAGGCCTGCGCGCCGAGCACGAGCGTCGTCCTGTCGTCGATCGCCAGCGGATAGCGCACGTCGGCGTAGAACGTGTTGAAGGTGTCGATCCCGTACTGCTCGTCGACGCGCACGTAGCCGTTGCGCGCCTTGTCGAACGTGTAGGTAGCGCCGGCGAACACCACGCCTTGATGATCGCCGCTGCTGCCGGCCGCCTCCGACATCCAGCGAAAGCTGTTCGCATCGCGCAGCTTGATCTTGGTGATGTACCCGCCGATGTACGACAGCGCCTCCCTGTCGCTGGCAACGCCGCCGCCGATCGTGTAGGCCTCGAACGTGTGGGGCACCATCCGCGTGTCTTGCGGATTGATGAACGGGCGGTCGAGCAATTGCCGGTAGGCGGTGGCCGTCTGGCCGTAGAACCGAACGGCGGCAAAGGCCTCGCCGATCACGCCGATGTTGCCCTGGTCGGGCGTCAGCAGCCGCGAGCCGGCTCTGTCGTCGGGACCGTACAGCTTCAGCGACGTGTAGCCCAGCAGCCCGAACTGCACCATTTCGCCGTACCACGGCGTGCGCAAGCCGGCCCAGCCGCCGATGGCCCACGCCTCGCTCGGCACGCCAGCGGTGCTCTCCTGATCGAAGTAATAGGTGCGCAGGTGCACCACCGGCTCGATGCCGCCCGGCAGCTTGTAGCCCTCAGGCGACAGGTTGCCGGGATAGATGCCCTGGGCGCCGGCCGCACTCGACACCACCGCGGCGATCAGCGCCGATAGCCGCAGCAGCGCGCGCGGCGCCCGTTCGGCCACTCTTTGTTGTGCATAGACCATGTGTTGTCTCCTTCCGTTCTTGGTGTTGGGTGTTCTGCGATCAGAACAGGACTCTTGCGAGGAACAGACCCACGATCACCGCCACTGCCGTGGCGACCAGGCCGGGGATCATGAACGAGTGGTTCAGCACGTACTTGCCGATCTTGGTGGTACCGGACAGGTCGAAGTTGATCGCGGCGATCAGCGAGCCATAGGTCGGGATGAAGAAGTAACCGTTGACCGACGGGAACATCGCGATCAGGAACTGCGGCGGGATGCCGAGCGCCATGCCCAGCGGCATCAGCGCACGCGTCGTCGCCGCCTGGCTGTACAGCAGCACCGACGCGAAGAACAGTCCGAACGCGAAGGTCCACGGCGCTTCCTTGGCGAGGTTGCCGATCGCCGGCACGATCACGTCCTTGTTCGCAGCGATGAAGCTGTCGCCGAGCCAGGCCAACCCGAAGATGCCGATCACCGCGACCACGCCGGCCCGCAGCGTGGCGGTCTTGGGCACCGTGTCGACCTGGACCTTGGTCACCCACAGCATGATCGCCGCCACCGACAGCATCACGATCTCGATGACGATCGGCATCGCGAGCGCGCTCTTGGCGCCGGGCAGCGTGCGCAAGCCCGGGAAGAAGCCGAACAGCACCACCAGCGCCACGCCGGCGAGGAAGATGAACGCCGACACCTTTGCCGCGGGTGGCAGCGCCGCGCCTGCATCCAGCGCCTTCGCCGGCGGCACCTCGCCGGCCCGCAGTCGCGCCTGGTATTCGGGGTCGTCCTTCAGGTCCTTGCCGACGAACATCGAGACGATCGCAGCCGACACCACGCCGGCCAGCGTCGCCGGCACGCAGATCATCAGGATCTGCGGCAGCCCCCACTGCGGCACGCCCTTCTCGGCGAACAGGCCGATCATCGCGGCGGTCGCCGCGGCCACCGGGCTCGCGGTGATCGCCTGTTGCGAGGCGATCGTCGCCACCGCCATCGGGCGCTCCGGGCGGATGCCGGTCTGGTGCGCGGTCTCGTAGATCACCGGCAGCAGCGGGTAGACGATGTGCCCGGTGCCGGCGACGAACGTGAAGCTCCAGGTGGTGAGCGGCGCGACGATCGTCACGTACTTCGGATTGGCGCGGATGATCCGCTCGGCCACGCGCACCAAGAAGTCGATGCCACCGGCGGCATCCATCACCGACGCCGCCATGATCACCGCGAGGATGATCAGCATCACGTCGATCGGTGGCGACGTCGGGTTGACGCCGAACGCCACGACCAGCACCAGCAGGCCCACCGCGCCCCACAGGCCGAGGCCCACCCCGGAGTAGCGAGCGCCGAGCCAGATGGCGGCGAGCACGACGACGAACTGCGCAACGATCGCAATCGTCATGATGTTCCTCCCAGGCGGGCGTCGCTGGTGCGACGGGCTACTGCTCGAACTTCGGGTTGATCAAATTCTCGAACGAGAACACCTCGTCCCACTTCTGCTGCGTCAGCAGCTTGCGCTCCTTGACCACGATGTCGTGCAGCGACTTGCCGGTCTCGTAGCCCTCGCGCGCGATCTCGGCACACTGCTTGTAGCCGAGCGACGGCTTCAGCACCGTGACGATGCCCAGCGAGTTGAGCACCATCTCGCGCGCGTGCTCGACGTTGGCGGTGATGCCGTCGACGCAGTGGGTGCGCAGGCTCTCGACCGCGTTTTGCATCGTCGCGATCGACGTGAACAGCGCGAACGTGATCACCGGCTCCATCACGTTGAGCTGCAGCTGGCCCGCCGAGGCCGCCAGCGTCACCGTGAGGTCGAGGCCGATGACGAGGAAGCCGACCTGGTTGACGACCTCCGGAATCACCGGATTGACCTTGCCCGGCATGATCGAGCTGCCCGGTTGCATCTGCGGCAGGTTGATCTCGTTCAGGCCGCAGCGCGGCCCCGACGCCAGCATTCGGATGTCGTTGCAGATCTTGGTCAGCTTGGTCGACGTGCGCTTCAGCACGCCCGACAGCAGCACGTAGGCGCCGGTGTCCGAGGTCGCCTCGACGAGGTCGCCGGCGAGGATGAATTCGGTGCCGGTGAGCTTCGACAGGTGCTTGGTCGCCAGCTCGGGATAGCCCGGCGCTGCGGTCACCGTGGTGCCGATCGCGGTGGCGCCGAGGTTGATCTCGCGCAGCAGCGAGCGCACTTCGCTGATCCGCTGCACCTCTTCGCCGATCGTCGTGCCCCAGCCGCGGAACTCCTGGCCGAGCGACATCGGCACCGCGTCCTGCAGGTGCGTGCGGCCCATCTTCAGCACGCGCTCGAACTCCTGGCCCTTGGCGTTGAAGGCGCCTTGCAGCCGCTGCAGCGACTCGGCGTAGCTCGACAGCCGGTTGATCAGCGCGAGCCGGAATGCGGTGGGGTAGATGTCGTTGGTCGACTGCCCGAAGTTGACGTGATCGTTCGGGTTGACGTGCTGGTACTCGCCCTTCTTGTGGCCGAGCTTCTCGAGTGCGAGGTTGGCGATCACCTCGTTGGCGTTCATGTTGGTCGACGTGCCGGCACCGCCCTGGATGAAGTCGGTGACGAACTGGTCGCGCAGCTCGCCGGCGATCAGCCGGTCGCATGCCGCGATGATCGCGTTGGCTATGCGCTCGTCGAGCACGCCGAGGTCGCGGTTGGCCATCGCCGCCGCCTTCTTGACGTAACCGAAGGCCCTGACGAACTCCGGTTCCAGCGACATCGGGATGCCGGTGATGTGGAAGTTCTCCTTGCCGCGCAAGGTCTGCACGCCGTAGTAGGCGTTGTCGGGTATCTCTTTCTGCCCGAGAAAGTCCTTTTCGATCCGCGTGCCCATGCCGTTTACTCCTTCAGATTCGCCCGCAAGCCGCGCTGCGGCGCCGGGTCCGAGTTGAAGCGCGACCGGCGGCCGGTGTCGAAGGGCGATATCCGTCAGCGACCGCCTTGCCGCGCGCAATAGGGGTTGACCGTGGAGTGCGCTGCTGCGCCGCCCGACTTCTAGGCTCCTTGATGTCGGGCGGCATTGTGCGCCCGGGCCACTGGCGTTGGAACCCGGGCGGTGGCGGCAGGCTGATCCGGGTCGAGCACCGTGGTGCCAGCGCTCTGGCAGCGGATGCTCGCTGGCGCGGAAACGCAGGTGCCGACAGAGGCGCGCCCTAGAATTGATGCCGCTCGCCCCCACCTACGCTTGCCATGGTCCCGCACCTCGTCACGGCGCTCACCGGCCCGATCAACGAACTCGAACAGCGCGTCCTGGAGTCGATGCCGGCGATCGAGCGCTGGTTCCGGCTCGAATGGATGGAGCACACGCCGCCGTTCTACACGTCGGTCGACATCCGCAACGCCGGCTTCAAGCTGGCGCCGGTGGACACCAATCTGTTCCCGGGCGGCTTCAACAACCTGACGCCCGAGATGCTGCCGCTGGCGGTGCAGGCGGCGATGGCGGCGATCGAGAAGATTTGCCCCGAGGCGAAGAACCTTCTGCTGATTCCCGAGAATCACACCCGCAACACGTTCTACATGACGAGCCTGCAGCGCCTGGTGCGCGTGTTCCATCAGGCCGGCCTCAACGTGCGCCTGGGTACGCTCGACGCCGACGTCAAGTCGCCGACCAAGCTGGCGTTGCCCGATGGCGGCGAGCTCACGCTCGAGCCCCTGCAGCGCGTGCGCGGGCGCCTGGGGCTGAAGGACTTCGACCCCTGCACGATCCTGCTCAACAACGACCTGTCGGCCGGCGTGCCCAAGGTGCTGCAGCACCTGCACGAGCAGTACGTGCTGCCGCCGCTGCATGCGGGCTGGTCGGTGCGCAGCAAGAGCCGTCACTTCGATAGCTACGAAGAGGTGGCCAAGAAGTTCGCCAAGCTGCTGGGCATGGACCCGTGGCTGATCAACCCGATGCACCTGCACTGCGGCGAGGTCGACTTCGCGGCCAGCGAGGGGCTCGACTGCGTGCGCGGCAACGTCGAGGCGCTGCTGACCAAGATCCGGCGCAAGTACAAGGAGTACGGCATCAACGAGAAGCCGTTCGTCGTCGTCAAGGCCGACCACGGCACCTACGGCATGGGGATCATGACGGTGCGCGACATCAAGGACCTCGACGATCCGAACCGGCGCACGCGCAACAAGATGAGCGTCACCAAGGAAGGCCTGCCGATCACCGAGGTGATCATCCAGGAAGGCGTGCCGACCTACGAGCGCATGAACGACGCGGTGGCCGAGCCGGTGGTCTACATGATCGACCGCTACGTGGTCGGCGGCTTCTATCGCGTGCACGCCGAGCGCGGCATCGACGAGAACCTCAACGCGCCGGGGTCGAGCTTCGTGCCGCTGGCGTTCGCCGACAGCCACCACCTGCCGCGTGTCGGCGAAAAGCCCGGCGTCAGCGCGCCCAATCGCTTCTACATGTACGGCGTGATCGGCCGCCTGGCGATGCTGGCGGCGAGCTACGAACTCGAGGCCACCGATCCCGACGCGGAGACCGACGCCTGACAACGCCGCCGCGCCGCGGGCCGGGTAAGCCGCCGGCGCGGGGTGAGACTGCAGGCGCACAATAACCGCTTCGCTTCGAAGGCCCGCGCCCGAAACGGGCCCCGCGCTTGAGCAAGGCTTCTCCCCAACGCAGCCCCGGTGTCGTCGCCGCCCTGACGTTGTCGGCGCTCGGCGTCGTCTACGGAGACATCGGCACCAGCCCGCTGTACACGCTGCAGCTGATCTTCGAGGGAGGGCACGTGCCGGTGACCACCGGCAACGTGCTCGGGATCCTGTCGCTGATCTTCTGGACGATGACCATCATCGTCTCGGTGAAGTACGTCCTGCTGGTGCTGCGCGCCGATAACCACGGCGAAGGCGGCCTGATCGCGATGCTCGCGCTGGCCACCACCGCGGTGCGCCACCGACCGCCGCTGCGCCGCTCGCTGATGCTGGTGGGGCTGTTCGGCACCGCGATCTTCTACGGTGACGGTGTCATCACGCCGGCCATCACCGTGCTGGGTGCGGTCGAAGGCCTGGGGGTCATCGCCCCGGGCCTGCACGACTGGGTGCCTCCGCTTGCGCTGGCGGTGATCGTGGCGCTGTTCGCGGTGCAGCGCTTGGGCACCGGGCACATCGGGCGCGCGTTCGGGCCGATCACGCTGGTGTGGTTCATCGTGCTGACTCTGCTCGGCCTGCCGCACATCGCGGCCCGGCCGGAGGTGCTGCAGGCGCTCAACCCGATGATGGCGATCGGCTTCTTCGTCGAGCACAAGACGATCGCCTTCGTGATGCTGGGTGCGGTGGTGCTGTGCGTCACCGGCGGCGAGGCGTTGTACGCCGACATGGGGCACTTCGGCAAGCTGCCGATCCGCATCGCCTGGTACGGGCTGGTGATGCCGTCGCTGGTCATCAACTACTTCGGACAGGGCGCGCTGTTGCTCGACAAGCCTGGCGCGGTGGTCAATCCCTTCTACCTGATGGCGCCGCAGTGGGCGCAAGTGCCGCTGCTGATCCTGGCCACGCTGGCCGCGGTGATCGCGTCGCAGGCGCTGATCTCGGCGGCGTTCTCGGTGACCAAGCAGGCCATCCAGCTCGGCCTGCTGCCGCGCATGGTGATCCGCCACACGTCGGTGCGCGACACCGGGCAGATCTACGTGCCGGCCGTCAACTGGGGGCTGTTCGTGTTCATCGTGCTCGCGGTGGTGATGTTCAAGTCGTCCGCTGCGCTCGGCTCGGCCTACGGCATCGCGGTGACGCTGGACATGACGATCACCACCGTGATGACCTTCTTCGTCATCCGCTACGGCTGGAAGTACCCGCTCGCGCTGTGCGTGCTGGCCACCGGGTTCTTCTTCGTGGTCGACGTCACCTTCTTCCTGTCCAACATGCTCAAGCTGCTGGCCGGAGGCTGGTTCCCGATCGTCATCGGCATCGGCATGTTCACGCTGATGCTGACTTGGAAGCAGGGCCGCAAGCTGATGAGCGACCGCCTGCGCGCCGATGCGATCGAGCTGCACGGCTTCCTCGACGCCGTGTTCGTGAGCCCGCCCACGCGGGTACCGGGCACCGCCGTGTTTCTGGTCGCCGAGCCGGGGCTGACGCCCAACGCGCTGATGCACAACCTGAAGCACAACAAGGTGCTGCACGAGCACAACGTGTTCGTCACCGTCAAGCACCACGACGTGCCGTGGATCGGCTTCAACCATCGGATCAGCCTGGAGCCGCTGGGCCACGATTGCTGGCAGGTGACGCTCAACTTCGGCTTCAAGAACGACCCGGACGTGCCCGAGGCGCTGCAGCTGCTGGCCGACCGCGGGATCCCGCTGCCCGACATGGACACCAGCTACTTCCTCAGCCGCGACATCGTGATTCCGTCGCTAGGCACCGGCATGGCGCTGTGGCGCGAGAAGCTGTTCTGCAGCATGCACCGCAACGCCGCCGCCGCCGCCGACTTCCTGCACCTGCCGAACAACCGCATCGTCGAGCTTGGCGCCAAGGTGCAGATCTGAGCCCCCGCCGTCTGGCGGCCGCCCCCGAGGGGGCTCGAATCGCGTCCGCGAAACCCGTAGGCGATTCGCCCGCCCTGCGAGACCGCCCCTGGTCGCCTGCGGCGACCTGTCCCAGAGGGGCGAATAACCCGCGCGGCGCGGCATTCGCGCGTTGCCCGACAATCGCGCGCCATGAGCCTGCTCTTCGTGGCCGATCCGCTGGAGTCGTTCAAGACCTACAAGGACACCACCTTCGCGATGATGCGCGAGGCGGCGCGGCGCGGGCACGAGTTGTGGGCGTGCGAGCCGGCCGACCTGGTGTGGGTGCGCGGCGCCCGCGTCGTGGCGCGCCACGCGCGCGCGATCACGCTCACCGGCGACGCAGAGCGCTGGTTCGACGTGGTCGCCGAGCGCGAACTCGCGCTGGCCGACACGCGCGCGGTGCTGATGCGCAAGGACCCGCCGTTCGACGCCGAGTACTTCTACGCCACGCACCTGCTGCAGCAGGCCGAGCGCGAGGGCGCGCGCGTCTTCAACAAGCCGGCCGCGCTGCGCGACCATCCGGAGAAGCTGGCGATCCTCGAGTTCCCGCAATGGATCGGACCGACGCTGGTCACGCGCAGCGAACAGGCGGTGCGCGCGTTCCACGCCGAGCACGGCGACATCATCGTCAAGCCGCTCGACGGCATGGGCGGCCGAGGGATCTTCCGCGTCGGCCCCGACGGCATGAACCTGGGCGCCATCGTCGAGACGATCGGCGGCCACGGCAGCACCACCGTGATGGTGCAGCGCTTCCTGCCCGAGATCGTGCGCGGCGACAAGCGCATCCTGCTGATCGACGGCGAGGCGGTGCCGTTCTGCTTGGCGCGCATCCCGCAAGGCAGCGAGGTGCGCGGCAACCTCGCGGTGGGCGGCAAGGGCGTCGCGCAGCCGCTGAGCGCGCGCGATCACGAGATCGCACAGGCGCTCGGCGCGGTGTTGCGCACGCGCGGCCTGCTGCTGGTGGGCCTGGACGTGATCGGCGACTGCCTCACCGAGATCAACGTCACCAGCCCGACCTGCTTCCAGGAGATCGCGCAACAGACCGGATTCGATGTCGCCCGCATGTTCGTCGACGCGCTCGAGCGCGCGCTGGCGTCGTGACGGCGGCGATGACGTCGCCCGAGATCTGGCACGGCGAGGCCTTCCGGCGCGGGCTCGAGACGGTGCTGCGCACGCAGCGGCTCGACCTGGAGCCGATCGGCGAGCGCCACGCGGACGAGTTGTGGGCACCGTTGGCCGACCCGCTGCTGTACACCCACGTGCCGCAGGATCCACCGCTGTCGCTGGCTGCGCTGCGCGAGCGCTTCGCGCTGCTGAGTCAGCGCCGCTCGCCGCAGGGCGATCAACTGTGGCTGAACTGGGTGCTGCGCGAGCGCAGCGACGGCCAGTGCCGCGGCCGCGTGCAAGCCACGGTGACCACCGATGCGCTGGCCTGGATCGCCTACGAGGTGTTTCCGCCGTCGTGGGGACGCGGCCTGGCGAGCGAAGGCTGCCGTCGCATGATGGAGTGGCTGATCGACGAACTCGGCGTGCGCGAACTGGTGGCCGAGGTCGATTCCCTGAACGCGGCGTCGCTGAGGCTGCTCGAACGGCTGGGCTTCGAGCGTGCGTCGTGGCGCGCGGCGGCCGATCACTTCAAGGGTCGCGTCAGCGACGAGTGGACGTTGCGTCTGCCTGCCACCGCGCTCGTGCGCGCCGACGCGGGCTCGCCGCCGCGCGGCGCCGCGCTGGGGGCGCCTTGACGCAGCCGATTCCGCGCCGCGCGCTCGTCCTGCTCGCGATCCTGACGCTGGTGTGGGGCACCAACTGGCCGCTGTTCCCGCTGGCCACGCGCGAGGTGTCGGTGTGGACCTTCCGCGCGGTGTCGGTGTTCGTCGCCGGGGCCGCGCTGCTGATCGCGGCCCACGTGCGCGGACAGTCGTTGCGGATCGAGCGGCGCCACTGGCGAACGATCGCGGTGGCGACGTTTTTCTATCTGGTGGTGTGGAACATCGCCAGCACCTATTCGGCGCTGCTGATTCCGTCGGGCCAGTCGGCGGTGCTCGGCTTCACGATGCCGTTGTGGTCGGCGCTGATCGCCTGGTCCGTGCTCGGCGAGCGATTGCATGCACGATTGGTGGTCGCCATCGCGCTCGGTGGTGTCGCGGTGGCGCTGCTGATGTGGAAGAGCTTTCCGGTCTACGCGCAGGCGCCGCTCGGGCTCGCGCTCGGACTGCTCGCCGGCATCGGTTGGGCGGTCGGCACGCTGATCCTGCAGCGCGGCCGGGTCGACGTGCCGGCAACGGTGTTGACCGGCTGGCAGCTGCTGATCACCGCGCTGCCGATCGGCATCGGTGCGCTGCTGTTCGGCGACCACCGATGGTTCGTGCCGTCGTGGATGTCGATCGCGCTGATCGCCTACATCGCGCTGGTGCCGATGTCGATCGGCAACCTGTGCTGGTTTTCGATCGTCGGCCTGCTGCCCGCTGCGGTCGCCGGCCTGTCGTCGATCCTGGTGCCGGTGGTTGCGATGATCGCCGGCGCCTTGATGCACGGCGAGCCGCTGGGGCCGGTGCAGTGGCTGGCGATGGCGTGCAGCGCCGCGGCGTTGTCGCTGGCGATGTTCAAGCCGACACGGCCGCCCGCGGCCGAGGTGGCCTAGGCGCCGTTGCGCGCCCCGCGGCCGCGCAGCCAGCCGTCAGGCGAGGCCGCCGACGGGTGCATGCGGCTGACGATCAGGCCGCCTTGCAGGTACAGCGCGTTGAGCAGCCGCATTGCGCGCTCGCGATCGAACCCCGGCCACAGCGCCATCTCGCGCAGGTTGCTGGTGCGCCGGCGCAAGCGCTCGACCGCGGTGCCGAGCCCGGCGGGCATCTCCAGGCCGCGCAGGCTGACGCCGGGTGCCACGCGGTAGGCGCAGGTGCCGTCGATCTCCGGCAGCAGGCGGTCGCGCGCTCCGCGCAGCGCCATCTCCCACAGCAACGGTGCCAGCGGCGAGTACATCTGCGGCTCGCCGACCAGCGACCGCTCGTGGTGCCCCGGTGCGCGGAGCATCGCGGGCTCGACCTGCAGCACCTGCAACTCGCTCAGGCGGCTGGCCAGGAACTGCGGCATCGCCACCGGGCAGTGCACCAGTCGCTCGGCCGGGAACAGCGTCAGCGGCACCACGCGGTCGGTCCACTGCAGGTTGACCGTCAGCGGATAGGCGTGGCGCAGGCAGGCGGCCAGCACGTCGAGCAGCTCGCTCTGGCTGCCGTTGCGCTCGAAGCGCTCGAGGTCCTGCATCAGCGACGGGCTGAGCGAACTCAGCCGCGTCGAGGTGGCGTCGACGCTGCCCACACGGACCAGATCGTCGAGGTAGCGCTGAAACGCGCTCACTCGCATCAGGTCGGGCTCGCCGATGGGCAAGGTCGACTGGAACATGAATGGAGCGCCATGTTACAACCCCGCCGCAACCTTCGGCGATCGATTTGCGGTGGAAAGAGACGCTTGCCGCAACGAATCACGCGCGCGTTCGAAAGCGCGCCAGAAGCGCGCATCCTGTGCACTGGCGAAGTTCACCCGCATCAGCGTGCTCGAGCGCGACGGTACGTGGAACAGGCGACCTGGTGCGACGAGCCAGCCTTCGGCGGCCATGCGCACCGCCAGCGGCTCGGTATCGAGCCCCGTCTCAACCCAGCCGAAGAGGCCCTGCGGCTCGGCAGCGAAGCGGCATCCGGCCTCCTGCACCAGCCGCACCACGCGCGTGCGAGCGGCCGCCAGCCGCGCCGTCACGCGCTCGGCATGCCGGCGCAGGAGCCCCTGGTCGAGGCACCAGGCGACCGCGCGTTCCTGCAGCGCCGGCGTGGTGAGCGAGCTCAGCAGCTTGGTGTCGACGATGCGATCGACCAGTGCCGGTGGTGCTGCGAGTGCACCGACCCGCCAGTTAGGCGCCAGGATCTTCGAGAAACCGGTCACGTAGATCGTGCGCCGCAGGCCGTCGAGTGCGGCCAGCCGCGGCGCATGCGGTGGCGCCAGCCAGGCGTAGGTATCGTCCTCGACCAGGATCAGGTCGTGCGCCTCGGCCAACTGCAGCACCTGATGCGCTGCGGCGAGCGACAGCATGGCGCCGGTCGGGTTGTGCAGCACCGACACCGTCACGTACAGGCGCGGCCTGTGATCGGCGATCAGGCGGCGCATCACGTCGAGGTCAGGCCCCGCGGGCCCGCGCGGCACCGGCAGCAGATGCATGCCCATGCCGGTCAGGCGGGCGTGCTCGACCGCCCAGCCCGGGTCGTCGACCAGCACTGCGTCACCGGGCTTCAGCAGCGCGCGCGCGACGACGTCGAGCGCATGCGTGGCGCCCACCGACGTGACGATCTGCGCGCTGTTGCACGCGATGCCCAACTCGTTGGACAGCCGACGCGCCAGCGCCTCGCGCAGCGCCGGCTCACCGGCCGGCTCGCCGTAGCGCAACGCATCGGCGGCGTCGGCCATCGCGCGTCGCAGCGCGCGCTGCAGCAGCGCGGGGTCGAGCCAGGTCTCGGGCAGCGTGCCGAGGCCCGGGCCCGGCAGTGAGGCGCGGGTGCGGAACATCGCGCGGATCAGCGCTGCGGTGTCGACCGGCGCCGGCAGCGCCAGGTTCGGCTCGAGGGGGCGCGCCATCGCGGGTGCCGTCGACGGTCGCACGAAGAAGCCGCGCTGGCGCCGCGCCTCGATCAGTCCCTGCGCCTGCAGGCGGTCGTACGCGGCCACCACCGTGCTCGGGCTCACGCCGTGCGAGCGCGCGCAGTCGCGCACCGACGGCAGGCGGCCGCCGGGCTGCAGCTGGCGGGTGCCGATGCGCTGCGCGTAGTGCGCGGCCAGCCGCTCGACGAGCGTGCCGTCGGCGTTGGCGACGCCGGTCGCGGTGCCGCGATCGGCCTGCTGTATGGCTATGTCCATCAGTACAGATGAGCAATCTGTGCTGCGAAGTGTACTGAATCTGTATCGACGAAGTGCCTAGACTGTGCCGATGAATACCGCCAGCGCAGTCGCCGCACCGCTCGCCAGCGCGGCCGCTGCGTCGTCGCGAGTGCGCCACGGGTACTGGCTCGGTGTGCTGGGCGTCGCGCTGTTCGCGCTGACGATCCCGATGACGCGACTGGCCAGCGGCAGCGCGATCGCGCCGCAGCTGTCGCCGTGGTTCGTGGCGTTCGGACGCGCCGCCGGTGCCGGCGTGCTCGCCGGCGCGTATCTGCTGGCCGTGTGCCCGTCGTGGCCGAGCGCCGCGCAGTGGCGCCAACTAGCGCTCACCGCGGCCGGCGTGGTGTTCGGCTTCCCGCTGTTCATGGGGTTGGCGGTGGTGCGCGTCGACGCCGTGCACGCGTCGGTGGTCACCGGCATCCTGCCGCTGGCCACCGCTGCGCTCGCGGCCTGGTGGCTGAGGCAGCCGCAGCGGCCGGCGTTCTGGCTGTTCGCCTGGCTCGGTCTGCTGCTGGTGGTCGCCTTCGCCTGGTGGCGCGGCGGCGCCGCGTTGCAGGTGGCCGACCTGCTGCTCGCGCTCGCGCTGCTGCTCGGCGCGATGGGCTACATCTCGGGTGCGCGGCTGTCGGCGACGCTGCGACCCGAGCACGTGATCTCGTGGGTGCTGGTGCTCGCGCTGCCGATCACGCTGCCGGTCGCGCTGGCGACCTGGCCCACGGCACCGGTGCGCGTGTCGTCGTGGCTCGGCTTTGCCTACGTCTCGCTGTTCTCGATGTGGCTCGGTTTCTTCGCGTGGTATCGCGCGCTGGCGCTCGGTGGCGCGGTGCGCGTCAGCCAGGTGCAGCTGCTGCAGCCGTTCCTGTCGATCCTGGCCGCGGTGCCGCTGCTCGGCGAAGCGGTCGACGTCGCGACCTGTGCGTTCCTGCTGGCGGTGATGGGCGTGGTGTTCGCATCGCGCCGCGTCGCGGCTGCACCTCCAAAGGAAGTTTCACGATGAGTGCCTGGCAACTGGCGCGCCGCAGCGCGCGCATGAATCCGTCGATCATTCGCGAGATCCTCAAGCTCACCGAGCGTCCCGGTGTGCTGTCGATGGCCGGCGGTCTGCCGTCGGCCGACACGTTTCCGGTGCAGGCGATCCGCGACGCCTGCGACAAGGTGCTGCGCGAAACGCCGCGCGAGGCGCTGCAGTACGCAGCCAGCGAGGGCTTCGCGCCGCTGCGCGAATGGGTGGCGCAACACGTGAAGGCGCAGGGCCTCGCGGCCAAGCCCGAACAGGTGCTGATCACCACCGGCTCGCAGCAGGGGCTCGATCTGGTCGGCAAGGTGCTGATCGACGCCGGCGCGCCGGTCGCGGTGGAGACGCCGACCTACCTCGGCGCGCTGCAGGCGTTCGCGCCGTACGAGCCGAACTTCGTCTCGCTCGACGGCGACGACGACGGCCCGCTGCCCGATGCCTTGCGCCTGCTCGCCCGACGCTCGGCGGGCGCGCGCTTCGCCTACCTGCTGCCCAATTTCCAGAACCCGACCGGGCGCGTGATCCCGCGCGCGCGCCGCGAGGCCTTGGTGCACGCCGCGCACGCCGCCGGCGTGCCACTGGTCGAAGACAATCCCTACGGCGACCTGTGGTTCGACGAGGCACCGCCGTCGGCGCTGTCGTCGTGGTGGCCCGAGGGCAGCGTCTACCTCGGCTCCTTCTCCAAGGTGCTGACGCCGGGCTTTCGCCTCGGCTACATCGTTGCGCCGGCACCGTTGATGCCCAAACTGCTGCAGGCCAAGCAGGCCGCCGACCTGCACACGCCGGGCTTCAACCAGCGTGTCGTACACGAGATCGTGTGCAATGGCTTCCTTGATCACCACGTGCCGACCATCCGCGCCCGCTATCGCGTCCAGCGCGACGCGATGGACGTCGCGCTGCGCCATCACATGCCCGACGGCACGACGTGGCGCGCGCCGCATGGCGGCATGTTCTTCTGGCTGCGGCTGCCCGCAGGGCTCGACGCGATGCAGCTGCTCGAGCACGCGGTGGCGGCGGGTGTCGCGTTCGTACCGGGCGCGCCGTTCTACGCGCACGCGCCCGACTCGCGTTCGATGCGGCTGAGCTACGTGACGTTGACACCGGCGGAAATCGAGCGCGGCATCGCCACGCTCGGCCGCGTGATGCACGAGGCGCTGGCCGCGCCGGTCGCCGCATCGTGAAGCCGACGCTGGACGAGCTGCGCGCGGCCGCGGCGGCGGTGCACGCGCACATGGCGCCGACGCCGCAGCACGAGTGGCCGCTGCTGGGCGAGCGCTGCGACATGCGGCTGTGGGTCAAGCACGAGAACCACACGCCGGTGGGCGCCTTCAAGGTGCGCGGCGGCATCGTCTACGTGGAGCGCCTGCTGGCCGCGGGTGCGCGACCCGCTGGCTTGATCTGCGCCACGCGCGGCAACCACGGCCAGTCGATCGCGCTGGCGGCGCATCAGCACGGCCTGCCGGTCACGATTGTCGTGCCGCACGGCAACAGCCGCGAGAAGAACGCCGCGATGCGCGCGCTCGGCGCCACGTTGATCGAGCACGGCGAGGATTTCCAGGCCGCGCGCGAGCACGCGCAGGTGCTGGCCGCCGAGCACGGCTGGCACATGGTGCCGTCGTTCCACGCCGATCTGGTGGTCGGCGTGGCGAGCTACGCGCTCGAGCTGTTCGATGCGGTGCAGCTCGATGCCGTCGTGGTGCCGATCGGCCTCGGATCGGGCGCCTGCGGCCTGATCGCCGCGCGCGATGCGCTGCAACTCGACACCGAGGTGATCGGCGTGGTCTCCGAAGGTGCACCGGCGTACGCGTTGTCGCTGCAGGCCGGCCGCCCGGTCGCGCACGACGTCACGACGCAACTCGCCGACGGCATGGCGTGCCGCGTGCCGGAAGAGGCCGCGCTGCAGATCCTGCAGCACGGCCTGTCACAGGTGGTTCAGGTCAGCGACGCCGACGTCGCGGCGGCGATGCGCATCCTGTTCGAGTGCACGCATCAGGTGGCCGAAGGCGCCGGTGCCGCTGCACTGGCCGCTGCGCTGCGCATGCCGCGGCTGCGCGGGCGGCGCGTGGCGGTGATCCTGAGCGGCGGCAACGTCGATCGCGACGTCTACGCCCGCGTCCTCGGGGAGCATTGAGATGGCACAGCAGCGCCGTTTTTCGCAAGTCGACGTCTTCACCGCAGCGCCGCTGCTCGGCAACCCGCTGGCGGTGGTGCACGACGGCAGCGGACTGAGCGACCCCGAGATGGCCGCGTTCGCGCGCTGGACCAATCTGTCGGAGACCACGTTCCTGCTGCCCCCCACCGATCCCGCGGCCGACTACCGCGTCCGCATCTTCACGCCGCAGCGCGAGTTGCCGTTCGCGGGCCACCCGACGCTCGGCAGTTGTCACGCGTGGCTGGCCGGTGGCGGCGCACCGCGGCGCGACGGCGAAGTGGTGCAGCAGTGCAGTGTCGGGCTGGTGCGCATCCGGCGCGACGGCGCACGGCTTGCTTTCGCCGCCCCCTCGCTGCTGCGCAGCGGACCGCTCGATCGCGAATTGATTGACCGCATCGAACGCGGCCTGGCATTGAAGGCCGGTGAGGTGCTCGACCACCAGTGGGTCGACAATGGCCCGGGCTGGTGCGCGGTGCGACTGGCGTCGGCCGAGCGGGTGCTGCAACTCAAGCCCGACTATGCCGTGCTGCGCGGAGTCAAGCTCGGTGTCGTGGCGCCGCACGCGACGGGCAGCAGCGACGCGCAATTCGAAGTGCGCGCGTTGATCGGCGAGGCCTCCGGCTACGAGGACCCCGTCACCGGCAGCCTCAACGCCAGCCTCGCACAATGGTTGATCGGCAGCGGCTTCGCACCCGAGCGCTACGTGGCTGCGCAGGGCGCCGCGCTGCAGCGCGCAGGTCGCGTGCACGTGCAGCGGATCGGCAGCGACGTCTGGATCGGCGGCGACGTGTGCGCGGTGGTCGCCGGTACAGTGGCGTTGTGAACGCCGGACGGCCGCTCCGAAGGCGTTCGCTCCTCCTCGGGGGGACGGCCCGCAGGGCCAAGGGGGCCCTATGAACGCCTGCGTCGATCACCTCGTCGTCGTCGCCGACACGCTCGAACAGGGCACGCAGTGGTGCGAGGCCACGCTGGGTGTCGAGCCGGCGTCCGGCGGCCGCCATCCGCTGATGGGGACGCACAACCGCTTGCTCGCGATCGGCGCCGAGCGCTTCCCCGACGTCTACCTCGAGATCATTGCGGTCGATCCCGACGCGCCAGCGCCGGGTCGAGCGCGCTGGTACGAGATGGACGACGCAGCACTGCGCGCCGCGGTACGCGAGCGGCCGCGTTTGGTGCATGCGGTGGCACGCACGACGAAGATCGAGATGCTGCGCTGGGGGTTGATCAATTGCGGTCTCAATCCCGGCACGCTGCTGGCGGTGCAGCGCGACACACCCCACGGGCGCCTGAGCTGGCGACTGACCGTGCGCGACGACGGCCGCTTCGAGTGTGCCGGTGCGCTGCCGACGCTGATCGAATGGCAGGGGCCACACCCGTGCGACCATCTGAGCGCTTCGCCGGTGGTGTTGAACGAGTTGATTCTGCGCGGCGTGCCGCCACGGGTGGCCGACGTGTTGAAGTTGCCTGCGGTGCAGATGAGCGAGCGCAACGAGGGCGACGGCATGCTGCGGGCGGTGTTCGACACGCCGCGCGGTCGGGTGGCGCTCGACGCCTGGCGATGACGCGCCGACGAGAACGGAGATCACAAGATGGCCACCGAAGAGCTGTTTCGCGAAGACGCGACGCTGCGCCAGTGCGAAGCGCGCATCACCGGCGTCGACGAGAGCGGCGTGCGGCTTGATCGCACGGTCTTCTATCCGCATGGTGGCGGCCAGGCCGGCGACTCCGGCGTGCTGCGTCTGGCCGACGGCCGCGCGCTGCGCATCGTCGACACGCGCAAGGGCGCGACACCGGGCGAGATCGTGCATGTCCCGGAGGCCGGTGCCGATCGTTCGGCCTTCACGGTGGGCGCCGCGGTGACCGCGGTGATCGACTGGCAGCGCCGCCATCGCCACATGCGCTTCCACACCGCGACACATCTGCTGTGCGCGCTGGTGCCCCATCCGGTGGACGGCTGCTCGATCACCGCCGACTACGCGCGGCTCGACTTCCACATGACCGAGCCGCTGGACAAGGAGACGTTGACGCAGGGCATGGCACGCCTGGTCGCCGAGTCACACCCGGTGGCGCACCGCTGGATCAGCGAGGCCGAGCTCGACGCCAACCCGAGTCTGGTGCGCAGCATGAGCGTGCAGCCGCCGCGCGGTCACGGCCGCGTGCGCGTGATGCAGGTCGAGGGCGTCGACCTCCAGCCGTGCGGCGGCACGCACGTGGCGAACACCGCCGAGGTCGGCGCCGTTGTGGTGACGAAGATCGAAAAGAAGAGTGCGAAGACTCGCAGGGTCGTGCTCGGCTTCGCCGAGCCCGCGTGAGCGGTGCACTCTTTGTCGGCGCAGGCTCAGATCGCGCCAGCGATGTGAAGCGCCGCCGGCGCGTGCCGGAGCCAAAGGAAATCGGAAGACCCGGTGCTCCGCCTTGCTGAGGCCGCTCGCCGGGTGGGTCGTTCAGTTGGCGCTGTACTTCTCGGCCCGATAGTCGTCGTGGCACGCCTTGCACGCGCCGCCGAGCGGGGAGATCGCCGCCTTGATGTTGTCCAGACTGCCGGTCTTGACCGCGGCTTCGAACTTCTCGGCCTCGGCCATCATCTTGGTGGCCAGGTCCTTGACCTTGGCCTGATCCTTCCAGATCTCGGGCTTCGCGCGCGTGGGCATGCCCCTGTCGGTGCCTTCTCCGAAGGCGACCCACGGCAGCTTCGACATCATCACGACGACCGCGGCGTTGTCGGCCGCGGCCTTGGCATCGAACGGCGCCTTGCCCTGCGCCATTGCACCGACACGTCCCAGATGGCTGGCCATCACGGTCATCACGCTTTGCCGGTACTTGATGGCGTCCTCGGGTTTCTGAAATTGCGCGGCGGCGCTCAAGCTGGTCAGCGCTGCACCAGCGGCAATGACGGTCACGACGAGACGTTTCATGCAGTTCCTCCAGCGTACGGTCGGTTGAAGATCGATCGGGTCGCGGCCGTCACCCGCGGGCGCGGCGGACGGCGAGTGTACGTGCGACGGCGACAGCCGATTCCGGCCTCGGTGAATCCACCGATAGGGCGCTCGGGTTTGCACCGGGGCGGCGGCAGCTTCCGTTATCGTTGCGCCGTGCCGTACAGTCAGCGCGCCGGCTCAGGAGAACTGCCTGCATGAGTGCCAACGTCGCCCCCGCGCCGTCCGCCTCGAAGGTGGTGCGCGTGTGGGACCTGCCGACGCGACTGTTCCACTGGCTGCTGGCGGTGGCCGTCGTGTCGCAGGTGATCACCGCCCACATCGGCGGCGCGGCCATGGCCTGGCACTTCCGCGTCGGCTACTGCGTGTTCGCGCTGCTCGCCTTTCGCCTCGTGTGGGGGCTGGTGGGTGGTCACTGGTCGCGCTTCGCGAGCTTCGCCTACGGCCCGGCCAGCATGCTGCGCTACGTTCGTGGCCGGCCGCTGCAGGACGATCACTTCCACGTCGGCCACAATCCGCTGGGCAGTGCGTCGGTGTTCGCGATGCTGGTCATGCTCGCCGCTCAAGTGGGCACCGGGCTGCTGGCCGACGACGACACCGGCAACGTCGGCCCGCTGAACCGCTATGTCTCCAATGCCGTCGGGCTCGCCGCCACGGGGTGGCACAAGGGTCCGGGCCAGGTGCTGATCATCACGCTGGTGGTGCTGCACATCGGCGCGATCGCCTACTACACCTGGCGCAAGGGGCACGATCTGGTGCGTCCGATGGTGGGCGGCGACAAGCGGCTGTCAGCCGCCGTGCCGGCCAGCGTCGACGATCGGCTGACGCGCGTGCGCGCGCTGGCGATCGCGGTGGTGTGCGCGGCGGTGGTGGCCGCAGTCGTCAAACTGGGAGGCTGATCGATGGTCCTGCGCAGGGCCGCTTTGGCGGCGAGCGCCGCGTCGGCAACCCAGGCGATGCCGCGCGTGCAGCTGTTGACACCCGAGACGCCCGATCAGCTGGAGGCGACGCGCGTCATCTTTCGCGAATACGCATCGGGGCTGGGCGTCGATCTGTGCTTCCAGAACTTCGAGGCCGAGCTGGCGACACTGCCGGGCGAATACGGCGCGCCGCGCGGCGGCGCGCTGCTGCTGGCCACTGTCAATGGTGAGCTTGCGGGCTGTGGCGCGTGCCGGGCGCTGCCCGACGTCGACTACGCCAACGCCTGCGAGATGAAGCGCCTGTATGTGCGGCCAACCCACCGCGGGCTCGGGCTCGGCCGCATGCTCGCGCAGGCGCTGATGGATCACGCGGTGCGCGCCGGCTACTCGGTGATGCTGCTGGACACGCTCGACGACATGGAGGCCGCGCGCAGCCTGTACGAAGCGCTCGGCTTCGAAGAGATCCCGCCGTACTACTTCAACCCGGTCCCGGGTGCACACTATCTGAAGGCGCAACTGGCCTGAGCGCCGGCGTACCGAACCGTGGTCGACGACGTCAACGCTGTGCAACTGCAGCAGGGCCCTCTGCGGCTCGCGCTGCGCGCTGACTGCGGCGGCGCGATCGCGGGACTGTGGCGCGACGGCCTGCCGGTGCTGCGCTCGTGCGAGCCGCACCAGCTGCAAAGCGTGCGCGACTCGGGCTGCTTCGCGTTGCTGCCGTACTCCAACCGCATCGCAAGGCGCCAGTTCCGCTGGCTCGGGCGCGCCTACACGCTGGCCAGCAACACCCACGACGAGCCGCACAACCTGCACGGCACCGCGTGGCTGCAGCCGTGGCAGGTCACGCAGCGGTCGGCCGATCGCGTCACCCTCGACTACACGCATCCGAGCGACGAATTCTGGCCGTTCGCGTTCCATGCCGAGCAGATGTTCGAGCTGCGGCCGGACGCGCTGCGCATCACGCTGCAGGTGAGCAACATCGACGCCCGCGAGACGCCGATGGGCCTGGGCTGGCACCCGTACTTCGTGCGCCGCGTGCGCAGCCGCGTGCATCTGGAGCTGCAGCATCGCTGGGACGCCGATGACACGAAACTGCCGATCAAACAGGTGGCGCAGCACGCGCTCGATGCGGACGTGGCGGTGCTCGACCTCGACAACTGCTTCGACGGCTGGCGCGGGCCGGCGCGCATCCGCGACGAGCGGCTATCGCTGCGCATGACCTCGTCGCTCACCTGCGCGGTGGTCTACACGCCGCGCCAGCGCGATTTCTTCTGCGTCGAGCCAGTCAGCCACGTGAACAACGCGTTAGGCAGCGGTGAACCCAAGGCGCGCGGCATGCTGGCGCTGGCCAGCGGCGAGAGCGCGCAGGCCTGGATGCAGCTCGACATCGCTGCGGCGTGAGTCGGACGCGGCAAGGTATCTGCGTGCCGGCCTTGGCCCGCGAAGTGGCCGGCGCCAGCAGGCGGTGCTGCCGCCGGCCGCCGGCCGCCGGCGCGAAGGCGCGCTCAGAAAGCCGGCCGGCGCGGCGCCAGCCGGCGCGTCTGGCCGATGGCCATTGTGTAGAAGTCCGCCTCGCGCACGCCCTGTGCCTCACGCGCGCGAGCCAGCTGGCGCGGCGGCTCGTCCAGTGATTCATCGGTCAGCTCGAAGGTGCCCCAGTGGATGCCGAGCGATGACTTGGCGCCGAGGTCGCGGTGGATGCGCACCGCCTCGTCCGGGTTGATGTGCTGATCGCGCATGAACCAGCGCGGGTCGTAGGCGCCGATCGGCAGCAGAGCGATGTCGAAGCCGCCCCCCAGGGCGGTGCCTTGTCGCGCCGCGAAGCGCTCGCGGATGTCGGCGAAGTCCTTCGAGTATCCGGTGTCGCCGGCGAAGAACACGTGCAGCTGTGGCGCCAACAACGCATAGCCGCCCCACAGTGTGTCCATGCGATCGGCCAGGCTGCGGCCCGACCAGTGCTGCACCGGTGTCAGCACCACCTCGAGCTCGCCGACGCGGTGCGACTGCCACCAGTCGAGTTCGACCACGTTGGCGATGTCGCGCTTGGCGAACCAGCCTTTCAGTCCGAGCGGCACCACGAACAGCGGCGGGCCACCGGGTTGAGCAGCCAACGCACGCACACTGTCGTCGTCGAGATGGTCGTAGTGGTTGTGCGAGATCACGACGAGGTCGACGTGCGGCAGTTCGCTCAGCAACAGCCCCGGCTTCTGCGCGCGCTGCGGGCCGATGAACGACAGCGGTGACGCCCGCGCCGAGAAGACCGGGTCGGTCAGCACATTGAGGCCCGCGAGTTGCACCAGCACCGTGGCGTGTCCGATCCACGTCACCGTGGGCTGCATGCGCGCGCCGGCCTTGGCGTTGCTCTGAATCAGCCCGAGATCCGGCACGATGGTCGGCGTCGGCGACGCGGGCGCGGCCGGCAGGCCGTGGCGCCAGGCGTCGAACTTCCAGCGCACCAGCATCGCCAGCCCGCGGGGCTGGAAGTCGACGTAGTTGTTGTGAAAGCTGCCGTCTCGATGATGGGGGCCCTTACCGGGCACCGCGGGGGGTTTGTCAGCACACGCCAGCAAGCTTAGGGCAGCCACCGTCGCGCCGACCGCGCGCCAGCGTCGAGCGCGAGCGCGCCGGGGGCGTTCACCGTGCGAGTCAACGCGCTTGATGGGCATCAATCGCTTGGAGCGCAAGGTGTGCAGGGGGTCGGTCGCGCGGTCGGGGGCAGCGGGCATTTCCGTATAATCCGCCGGTTTTGTCCCGACCAGCCACGAGCGCGCGATGTCCGAGCGCAATTTGTCATCCGGCACGCATGCGGCGTGGGACGAGGCCGACGAGCGCTTCAGACGTCTGACGCCCTCGGAGGCCGCGACGTTCCGGGCCGAAAATCCGCAGTTGTCTCCCTGGCGGGTGATCGCGACGCAAGCCGCGGTCGGCGTGGTGGTCGCGCTGTTGGCGTGGCTGCTCGGTGGTGGACGTGAACACGCCTGGTCGGCGCTGTATGGCGCCGTCACGGCGGTGGTGCCGGGCGCTTTGTTGGCGCGTGGCATGACCAGCCGGCTTTCCAGCGTGTCGCCGGTGGTCTCGGCCGCCAGCGTCATGCTGTGGGAAACGGTGAAGATCGGAGCCACCGTGGCGTTGCTGGTAGCGGCACCGAAGGTGGTGCAGCCGTTGAGTTGGCCGGCGCTGCTGGCGGGCTTGGCGGCATGTCTGTCGATGTACTGGTTCGCGCTGCTGTGGCGGCAGGGCCGCAAGCGTTAAGAACACGAAGTTAGGGCGATCTCAATGGCAGCCGAATCGCACGCCGCACCGAGTGCCGGCGACTACATCGTCCACCACCTCACGCATCTGGCGAACAACGAAGCCAAAGGGCTGATCGATTTCTCGGTGGTGCACTGGGATTCGGTCTTCTTCTCGATCGCGCTCGGCGCGCTGGGCTGCTGGGCGTTGTGGCTGGTGGCGCGCAAGGTGAGTTCCGGCGTGCCGGGGCGCGTGCAGGCGGCGGTGGAGTTCCTGGTCGAGATGGTCGACCGCGAGGCCAAGGGCATCATCCACAACGAGCGCAGCCGCCGCCTGGTCGCGCCGATGGCGCTCAGCGTGTTCGTCTGGGTCGTGCTGTTGAACACGATGGACTTGCTGCCGGTGGATCTGTTGCCGCTGATCTGGCAAGCGTTCTACGGCGTGGCAGGGCACGACCCGGCGCACGCCTACCTGCGCGTAGTGCCCACGGCCGATATCTCGGTCACGATGGGTCTGTCGATCTCGGTGCTGCTGGCCTGTCTGATCTACAACATGAAGATCAAGGGCGTTGGCGGCTGGTCGCACGAGCTGATCGTGGCGCCGTTCGGCAACGTCAAGCTGACCGCCAATCCGCTGAGCTGGCTGGCCTTCATCGCGCTGGCGGTGGCCAACTTCGCGATGCAGATCATCGAGTTCGTTTCCAAGACCGTCTCGCACGGCATGCGTCTGTACGGCAACATGTACGCCGGTGAACTGATCTTCCTGCTGATCGCGCTGCTCGGCGGCGCGTTCACGCTGTCGTTGGGTGGCCTGGTGCTGGCGGCGCTGCACATCTTCGCCGGCACGGCGTGGGCGATCTTCCACATCCTGATCATCATTCTGCAGGCCTACGTCTTCATGATGTTGACGATGGTCTACATCGGCCAGGCCCACGAAGCGCACTGACAAAGCGCGCGGGGCACTTCTTCGTTTCTCAACTTCCACTTTCGAGGGAATACAACATGGAACTCATCGGTCTCGTAGCGATTGGCGTCGGCCTGATCATCGGCTTGGGTGCCGCCGGTGCCTGCATCGGCGTGGGCATCATGTCGAGCAAGTACCTGGAGTCGGCCGCACGCCAGCCCGAGCTGATGGGCGAGCTGCAGACCAAGGTGTTCCTGCTGCTGGGCCTGATCGACGCGTCGTTCATCATCGGCGTCGGCATCGCGCTGTGGTTCACCACCGCGAACCCGTTCCTGGCGCAGCTCGCGAACCTGCCCAAGTGAGGTCGCGCCCGCGAGGGCGCAGTCGAGTGTCTGGCGCTGCGAAGCCGGGCACGCCCTTTCACTGGATTGAGGTCATGCCGTGAGCATCACCGCTACCCTGATCATTCAGATGATCGTGTTCCTGATCCTGATCTGGTTCACGATGAAATTCGTCTGGCCGCCGATCATCGCGGCGCTCGACGCGCGCGCCAAGAAGGTCGCCGAAGGCCTGTCGGCGGCCGACAAGGCGAAGGCCGAGCTGGCCAACGCGAACAAGCGCGTCGAGCAGCAGCTGGCCACCGCACGCGACGACGCGGCCAAGCGACTGGCCGACGCCGAGCGGCTGGCGCAGCAGATGGTCGAAGAAGCCAAGGGCAAGGCCAGCGAGGAAGGCGCCAAGATCATCGCGCAGGCCAAGGCCGAGGCCGAGCAGGAGGCCGTCAAGGCGCGGGAGGCGCTGCGCAGCCAAGTGGCGGCGCTGGCGGTGAAGGGCGCCGAACAGATCCTGCGCAAAGAGGTCAACGCCGGCGTGCACAGCGACCTGCTGAACCGCCTGAAAACCGAGCTGTGATCATGCACCCCCACGCTCACTGCCGTTCGCTGCCCCCCGCGGGGGCTTCAGCCTCCTTGAGGCGGCTCGTCGGAGGCTGACATGGCCGAGCTCGCCACCATCGCGCGGCCGTACGCCGAGGCGCTCGATCAGTCGGTCAACGGCGCCGACGCGCTGGCGCTGATTCCCCAACTGCAGGCGCTCGCCGCCGTCGCAGGTCACCCCGACATGCTGCAGTTGGCCGACAACCCGAAGGTCGCGCCGAAGCAGGTGATCGACGTCATCACCGGCGTCGCGAAGACGTCGCTCGATGCCAAGGTGTCGAACCTGCTGGCCACCGTGGTCGAGAACGGGCGGCTGGCGGCGCTGCCCGCGATCGCGGCGCAGTTCAACGCGCTGGTCAAGTCGCGCTCGGGCACGTCGGACGCGACCATCGAAAGCGCGTTCCCGATCGATGCTTCGCAGCTGCCGCAGGTGGTCGCCGCGCTCGAGAAGCGCTTCGGCCGCAAGCTCAACGCGACCGTCGTCGTCGACCCCGAGCTGATCGGCGGCATCCGCGTGGTGGTGGGCGACGAGGTGCTCGACACCTCGGTGCGCGCCCGCCTGGAACGAATGAGGTTGGCGCTGGTGGCCTGACGGCCAGTGCAGGCGCACGAAATCGAGATCACAGCCGGTGCACGAGCGTCGGCGTAGGAGCTGAACATGCAACTCAACCCCGCTGAAATCTCCGAACTGATCAAGAGCCGCATCGAGGGTCTTGGCGTCTCGGCCGACATCAAGAACCAGGGCACGGTGGTCACCGTGACCGACGGCATCTGCCGCATCCACGGCCTGTCCGACGCGATGCAGGGCGAGATGCTCGAATTTCCCCCCACCCCCGGCGGCCAGCCAACCTATGGCCTGGCGCTGAACCTCGAGCGCGACTCGGTCGGCTCAGTGATCTTGGGTGAGTACGAGCACATCTCCGAGGGCGACACCGTCAAGTGCACCGGCCGCATCCTCGAGGTGCCGGTGGGTCCGGAGCTGATCGGTCGCGTAGTCAACGCGCTCGGCCAGCCGATCGACGGCAAAGGCCCGATCAACACCAAGATGACCGACGTCATCGAGAAGGTCGCGCCCGGCGTGATCGCGCGCCAGAGCGTCAGCCAGCCGGTGCAGACCGGCCTGAAGTGCCTGGACTCGATGGTGCCGGTGGGCCGTGGCCAACGCGAGTTGATCATCGGCGACCGCCAGACCGGCAAGACCGCGGTGGCGATCGACACCATCATCAACCAGAAGGGTCAGAACATGACCTGCGTCTACGTCGCGATCGGGCAGAAGGCAAGCTCGATCAAGAACG
>DASTZF010000012.1:0-7642 GCA_035764445.1 Burkholderiaceae bacterium | reverse complement strand
CCGCAAGATCATCGTCGACACCTACGGCGGCGCCTGCCCGCACGGCGGCGGCGCGTTCAGCGGCAAGGACCCGAGCAAGGTCGACCGCTCGGCCGCCTACGCAGCGCGCTACGTCGCCAAGAACATCGTCGCGGCCGGCATCGCGCGCCAGTGCCAGGTACAGGTGGCGTACGCGATCGGTGTCGCCAAGCCGATGAACGTGACCGTCTACACCGAAGGCACCGGCAAGCTCAGCGACGAGAAGATCGCCGCGCTGGTCAACGAGCACTTCGACCTGCGTCCCAAGGGCATCATCCAGATGCTCGACCTGCTGCGCCCGATCTACGAGAAGACCGCGGCGTATGGGCACTTCGGTCGCGAAGAGCCTGAGTTCACGTGGGAGAGGACCGATAAAGCTGCGGCACTGCGTGCCGCAGCCGGGCTGTAAGCCCGCGACGCGCCGCGCTGCCACCCCAAGGCCGCCGCCTGGCAGGGCTGCGGCTTGCGGTAGCGCCCAAGACTAGGGCGCGAAGGTGCCGGCAGCCTCGCCGTTGAGGTTCAGCATCCACATCAGTTCCGCGGTTGCGCGGTCTGGCGCAGGGCCTTCTTCGGCCGAGAAGAGCTTGGCCCGCGAGGCCTGCTCGGCGGACACTTCGGCTCGGGGCGGCCGCGCCGGTCGAGCATCCGACACCGCCGCGGAGCGGACGCTGCTGTCTACGCCCGTCGGGTGGTCGACGTCGCCGCAGCCGACCAGAGGGCCAGCGCACACCAGCGCGCGCAGCGCCCATGCGGCCCAGGGGCGTGCCGTCCTGTGCCCGAGTCCCTCCATGGGGCGTGCCGGCGAATACTGCGACGTGGCAAGTGAAGAGTGTGAACGGGCGATCATGATCGATCCTCGTGCTCGGCCGAGGCTGCGTGCCGGCCATCACGGAGGTCCACAGGCTTGTACCCCTCGCCGCCAATGTCTATGTCGGCACTCGATCGGACAATCGGACCGACGTGCTAGCCGGAACGCGCTATCGCGAGGGGTCGCGCCCGCTGCCTAGGACGCGTCGCGGTCGCGCGATGCACCCGACGCGACCCAGCAGAACTCGACCGCCACCCACGCGATGGGCAACGTGCCGACCAGCAGGATCAACGGTTCATCGGTGATGAATGCGGCGCCGACGAATACCAAGCCGACGCACGCTGCTAGCGCGATGCGAATGCCTTTTTGGTTCGTGAGGCCGGAGCTGCTTGCACCGCTCCTCGAACGGTGCGCGGATGTCGCGTCGTCGTCCAAGCTGTCTCCCTCGCGGCATCGGCAAGCCGCCGCGCAGGTAGGCAGTCTCCCGCGGCCTCCTCGCGATGGAATCGTGCGAACGGGCTAAGACGTGCGGGTGGCTCGCCTTCGCGTGCCGGCTCGCGGTCAGCGGCCTTCGGTCGCGACGGGCAGCAGTTGTCGAAAGTAGTCGTTCAGCAGACGGTCGCGCGGATCGAAGCGCCGCCGCGTCTCCTCGAATCGGGCGAGGCGAACGCCAAAGGCTCGCTCCACATGCCGGCGCTGCAGCCACGGCGTCTGGTTGAACAGCGGCACACCCCCCCAGGCATCGCAGCGGTCGTTGAAGGCGCGCAGGAAATCGTCCCAGCCTGCTTCGATCCCAGTACTGACCGGATCAACGGTCCAGACCGGGCCATCGTAGCTGTACGACAGCAACGAGCTCTGATCCTGAGCGATGTGATAGCACGCGTCCGGCATGCTCGAACGGAAGTCGATCTGCCTGCGTTGCTCGCGACAGAAAGCGAAGTATTGCGGCAGGATGGCAGCGAAGCGGTCTGCGGCGAAGCCCCACATGCTGAAGGTGAACTTCGTCGCGTGCTCGAAATCGATGATCTGGTCCACCGGATTGAAGCGCTCGACCTCCAGCAGATGGGCCAGGTACTTGCGCACGACCAGGTCTTCGCTCTGAAAAAGCATCTCGCGCGACACGTGCGACGGCAGGTGGCTGCCCAGCCGCGCCACACGCGGGACGCCTTTGCCCCAGAAGAAGTTGCGCATGGCCACGCTCTTGGAGGCCTTGCCGCTGTCGCCCCCGACCTTGCGGCGCAGCTCGGCGACGACGCGGTTGGCGTAGGGGAACAGATAGAGGAAGACCGCCGTGCGCCCGTCGAGCCAGCGGCGGCTGGCCGCCTCGAATTCGCCGAGCTCGATCTCCTCGTGCTCGATGGAGATGTCCTCGATCGGCGCGATGCGGTACGTGGCTTCCGAGACGACGCCGAGCAAGCCGTAGCTGCTGCGCAGCGCGGCGAAGTCGGGGTCGCGCTGGTCGATCGATCGCACACGGCCGTCGGCGCTCACCAGACGCACGCTGTTCGCATAAGAACCGACCTGCCCGAACTCGCCGGGAAAGGACGAATCCTTAGTGCCGACGCATGCCGCCGATCCCATCGTGAGGCTGCCGATCTCGGTGTTCACATGGAACTGCCAGCCGCGCGTGCGCAAAGCCCGGGCGACATCGATATAGCGGCGCCCCGGCCCGACGGTGACCGTCGCGGCTTGCTCGTCGACGCGCAACGGTCCCTGCAGGCGGCTCAAATCGACCAGCGTGCCCCATCCTCGCTCACCCGCCGACGCGGCCATGCACGGCGTGATCGAATGCCTAGAGCCGCACGGCCGCACCGGTGAGGGGTACTCGGCGTCGTTGCCGAGAATGTTGGCGAGCTCGTCCTCGCTCTCCGGATGGACGACCCGGCCGCCATGGCACTGGATGTTGCCGTACCAGTTGTACTCGGGGTTGCTGCTCATGTTGCCTCCTCGCATCCGGGTGACCTGAAAATCAGATCGCCCTCATTGCGGTGACGATGCCTGCAGGATCTGCCGCATCACCATGTGCAGCTGCGGCGGCTTGACCGGCTTGTGCAGCAGCGGGTAGCCGCTTCGCTGCGCTTCGCGCAGCCGGTCGGGCGCCGTGTCACCGGTGATGACCAGCGCGGGAACACGGCGTCCCGAGCGCTGCTGCAAGCGGCCGATTGTCTCGATGCCCGAGGCATTACGCCGCAGGCGGTAATCGACGATCACCAGCTGCGGCACTCCGAACGACGCGAATTGCGCCTCCGCCTCTTCGGGCGTGGTGCAGGTCGCGACATCGCAGCCCCAGCGCTCCAGCAGGCCGCGCATCGCGTCGAGCACGGCGGTGTCGTCGTCCAGCACCAACACGCGCTGCCCCCGCAAGGTCGGTCCGAGCCACGCCGGCTCCACCTCGGCGGCGACGGCGCTCACCCCGGCCACCGCCAAAGGCACCGTGAGCGAGAAACGCGAACCCCTGCCGAGCGTCGACTGCACCTCGATCGGGTGACCCAGCAGCGCCGCGAGGCGCTTGACGATCGCCAGCCCGAGGCCCAGCCCTTTGCGGCGATCGCGCTCGGGATTGCCGAGTTGGTGAAACTCCAGAAAGATGTCGTCCAGCGACTCCGGAGGGATGCCGGGCCCGCTGTCGCACACGTCGAGACGAATCGCCTCGCCGCGCCGACGCACGCCGACCAGGACGCGGCCATCCACCGTGTAGCGCAGCGCGTTCGAGATCAGGTTGGCGAGGATCCGGTGCAGCATCGACGCATCTGACCGCACGTAAAGGGCGGCCGCGCGGATCGTCAGGGAGTTGCCGGTGATGCTCGCAACCGGTTGGTATTCGGTGTTCAGCTGCTCGAGCAGCGCGCCGAGGTCCACTGGCGCGAATTGCGGCTGCATCACCCCGGCATCGAGCTTCGAGATGTCGAGCAGGCTGTTCAGCATGAAATCGATGGCGTCCACGGCGGTGTCGATCTGGCCGAGGATCGACGCCGTCGATTCGTTGCGGACGCGATCGCTCAGCGTCGCGATCAGCAGCCCCAGCGCGTGGATCGGCTGCCGCAGGTCGTGGCTCGCGGCCGCCAGAAAGCGCGTCTTGGCGGCGTTGGCCTGCTCGGCGTTGCGTCGCGCCAGCTCGAGCGCACTCTCGCGGCGCTTCAACTCGCTGATGTCGGTGTAGGTGGTGACGCGGCCGCCATCGGGCATGGCGTTCTGCGCGATTTCGACCACCGTGCCGTCGGTCCGTCGGTATTCCACGTTCGACACCCCGCCCAGCTCGAGCGGGGGCTCGCACTCGGCGATGCTGGCGTCGAGCAAGGCGCCCTCGGTCGGTGCGGTTCGCGCGATGCCGAGCAATTGGGCGAACTGCGGGTTCCACGTGCGCAGTCTGCCCTCGCGATCGGTCAGCGTGATGCCCTGGCGCATGTTCTGTAACGTGGCCTCCAGCAGGGCGGTCTTGCCTTCGGCGTCGCGCCGCAGCGCCACGTTCTCGAAGCCGAGCTGCAACGAACCCACCAGCAGCCGATGCACGTTGCGCGCGCCGACCACGTACGCGATCGAAGCGACCGCCGACAGCAGCGCGATCGTGTAAGTGATGGCGTCGCCGTGCCACAGCAGCACGCCGATCAGTGCCAGCATCGCTGGTCCGACGACCACCAGAAACGACGGCAGGTACGACGCCAGGTTGACGACGGATCCCGCGCTGATGCCCATGACGATCACCGTGACAGCGATCAGGCTGATCGGCCGCTTCGGATCGAGGAACAGCAGCGACGCGAGCACCCATATCAGGCCGATGAGGCTCGACCCCAGCGCGGACGTGCGCGCCCAGAACGGCATGCGCTCGGGCGGTATGTCGCGGCGAAGGAACGCGTGGGCCTGCGCCAGCCGCAGCACGACGACGACGACCACCACCGTGAGCCAGGCCAGCAGCGTGCCCCTCGGGACGATGTTCCACAGCGCGTAGGAGAGGATGCCGGCGACGACGATGTTCGCCACCATCGAGCCCGGGACCTGGCGGTACAGCTGTCGAACCAGCTCGGCCTGCACCTCCCGGTCGTACGACCCGACGCCGCGCGCGGCTGCAGCGTTGCCCGTGGCAGTGAGCATCGAACCCTCCCTTCGGTTGACCGGCGCCGTGGCGCCCGATCCTGCTGTCGGCCGCGAGATTAAGCCTTTCGCACGATCGCCGACATAGCACATTCGTTTAGTGGCCCGTCCTCTTGCGGAGGGAGGCTTCCGGCCGGCGAGCGGCGCTACGATTCGCGACCTGACGAGAGGCTTGCCATGCGCTTCCTGGTGGTGGACGATCACCCGCTGATGGCCGATGCGATCCGGACAGCGCTGCTCGGTCTGGAACGCGTGTCCGAGGTCGTGTGTGTGGCAACGCTCGGCGCGGCGCTGGAGGCGAGTGCCAATGAAGCCGCGCTCGACCTCGTGTTGCTCGACCTCGCGCTGCCGGACTGCTCGGGCCCACAAGCGCTGCAGCGCTTCCGCGAGCAGCGCGCACAACTGCCGGTGGTCGTGGTGTCAGGGACCAACGACGCCGACGCGATCGTCGCGGCGCTCGAGATGGGTGCGATGGGCTTCATTCCGAAGACATCGCCGCGCGACGTGCTGTTGAACGCCGTCCGTCTGGTCGCCTCTGGCGGCATCTACGTGCCGGTGGAGGCATTGCGCGCGCGCGCGCCTCGCAGCGCCGAGGCCGACGCGCTCATCACGCCGCTGCCGCCTGGCCCGCCCGGCCACGCGAGCCGCGCCGGCATCACTCCGACCGATCTCGGCCTGACGGCGCGGCAGGCCCAGGTGCTGGCATTCGTGCTGAAAGGGATGCCCAACAAGCTCGTCGCGCGCAAGCTCGACATCTCGGAGAACACCGTGAAGGTCCATCTGAGCGCGGTGTTCCAGGCGTTGAACGTGAATTCGCGGACGCAGGCCTTAGTCGCGGCCACGCGTCTGGGGTTGCGACTCGACGCCGACGCCAAGGCTAAATCGACTCCCGGTCGCGACGCGCGGTAGGGCCCCATCCCCAAGACGGGAAAACCCCGCCTCGATGCCTTTTGTGTATCGATACAGTATATCGATTCACTAAACCGATACACAAGGAGACACGTCGATGGTCGCCCCCCGTCCCGTCACCCGCCGCCTCCTGCTGCGATCCGCCGGCGCCGCCACCGTCGCCGCCGCGCTGCCCGGGGCCCGCGCCCAGTCCCGCGTCACCCTGCGCTTCTCCTCTTCGATGGTTGCCGACCAGAACGCCGCGCACTTCGTGTGGTACGAGCGCCTGCAAGCCAACCTGAAGTCGTCGGTCGGCGACGCGATCCACATCGACTACTTCCCAAACAACCAGCTCGGCAAGGAAGCCGACGTCGTGCAGCAGGTGAAGGTCGGCTCGGTCGACATGATGGTGTCGGGCTCGTCGATCTTCGCGACCATCTGCCCCGAGCTCGGCATGCTCGATCTCGGCTATCTGTTCGACAACTACGCGCACGTGGCCAAGGTGCTCGACGGCCCCACCGGCACCACGCTGAACGACATGCTGCAGAAGAGCTCGGGCTGCACGATCCTCACCTGGGCGTCGCACTTCGGCCCGCGCAGCGTCTACACGAAGGCGCCGGTCAAGTCGCTGGCGGAGGTGAAAGGCGTCAAGCTGCGCGTGCTGCCGACGCCGGCGTTCATCGAGACCTTCAAGGCGATGGGCGCGATTCCGACGCCGATTCCGTTCGGCGAGCTGTACATGGCGGCGCAGACCGGCGTCGTCGATGGCTTCGAGCACGACGCGGCCACCGTGCTGGCCAGCAAGCTCGACGAGGTGGTCAAGTCGTGCTGGCTGACCGAGCACCTGTTCAGTCCGATGGTGGTGGTGATCGGCAAGCGCGGCATGGACAAGATTCCGCCCGACCTGAAGCCGGCGTTCCAGAAGGCCGTCGCCGACGCCACCGCACAGCAGCGCGCGATCGCCAGCGACAAGGGCAACGCAGCGATCGACGAGCTGAAGAAGAAGGGCATCGCGTTCAACCCGATGTCGGCCGCCGACCGCGCCACGGTGCGCCAGGCGATGAGCAGCGGCCTGTGGGCGTCGTTCGCCAAGCAGTACCCGCCGACGGCGCCGCTGTTCGCGGCGATACAGGCGCCACGCGGCTGACCGTCGGGCCGACGTGCGCTCGCCGCCGACGCACCGGCTGGCACGACTCGCCACGCACCTGCATCCGCGACAAGACGCGCGTCATCTGCGAGCAGCACGGCAAGGCAATCGGCGACGAGGCGATGACCCTGGTGTTCAATGAGCTCAAGCGCATCCGCGGCAACTGATCCGGCCGCCGCGGTGGCAGGGCCGGCCTGGGGCTTTCGCCACGAGTCGGACGCCGGCCGCATGCTGGCGCGGCTGACGGTGGCGATCGAGTGGCTGTCGGGCGCGGTGCTGGCGGTCGACGTGCTGCTGGTGTTCCTGTCGGTGATCTACCGCTACGCGCTGCACGACCCGGTCGACTGGGCCGAGGAGATCGCACGCGCGCTGATGATCGTGCTGGTGTTCTTCGGCGCGGCCAGCGTGCTCGCGCGCAGCCAGCACGTCGGCGTCGACGTGTTCCGGCGGCGTCTGCCCGCGAGCTGGCAGCCGGTGCTGATCCAGCTCGCGCACTGGATCATCGCCGCTGTGGCCGCGAGCCTCGCCGTGTCGGCGCTGCTGCTGCTGATCGACTCGTGGACGCAGCGCACGTCGCTCGGGCTGCCGCAGTGGATCTACGTGTTCCCGGTGCTGATCGGCAGCGCCTTCATGGCGCTGTTCGGCATCGCCAATGCCCTGCAGGGTCCGCGGCGCGCGGTGTGGACGAGCCT
>DASTZF010000011.1:0-5445 GCA_035764445.1 Burkholderiaceae bacterium | reverse complement strand
GGCGCTGCCTGCGGACCGGCAAAGCCGGATCTGCGGCGGCCGCTTGGTTAGGCCTTGTCGTGCGTCGGCTACCGCAGACCGGCAACAAGGACACCTGAAGTGGAGAACGTCTACCTCACGCCCGAGCACGAGCTGCTGCGCGAGCAAGTCGAGCGCTTCATCGCGCGCGAGGTCGAGCCGCATGCTCAAGCGTGGGAGCGCGACGGCTTCACGCCGCGCGAGGTGCTGCGCAAGCTGGGCGCCGCCGGCATGCTGGGGTTGATGTTCTCGCCGCAGTACGGCGGTGGCGGCGCCGATGCGCTGACCAACCTGGTGTTCGCCGAAGCGCTGTCGCAGTCGACCTTCGGCGGCTTCATCGTCACGGTGCTCGTGCACACCGACATGGCGAGCCCGCACCTGCACCATGCCGGCACGGCCGAGCAGCTGGCGCGCTGGATGCCGCGCATCACCAAGGGTGAACTGATCAGTGCGGTGGCGATCACCGAGCCGTCGGCGGGATCCGACGTGGCTGGCATCCGCACGCGTGCTCGACGCGACGGCGATCGCTGGGTGCTCAACGGCGCCAAACTCTTCATCACCAACGGCGTGCATGGCGACGTTTACTTCGTCGCCGCGCGCACCGGCGAAGCGCGGCATGCGATCTCGATGTTCATCGTCGAGAAAGGCACGCCGGGTTTCACGGTCGGCCGCGCGCTCGACAAGACCGGTTGGCTGAGCTCGGACACCGCCGAGCTGGTGTTCGACGATTGTCGAATTCCGGCGAACCACCTGCTCGGCATCGAGCACGAGGGCTTCCGCTCGGTGATGAAGAACTTCCAGACCGAGCGCATCGCGCTGGCCGCGATGGCCGTGGGCCACGCGACGCAGGCGCTGAAGCTGACGCTCGCGCACCTGCGCGACCGGCAGGCGTTCGGTGCGCCGCTGTGGGACAAGCAGGCCGTACGGCATCGGATCGCGATGCTCGACGCGAAGACGCGCGCGGCACGCCAGTACCTGTACCACTGCGCGTGGCTGGTCACGCAGGGGCGCGACGTCGTGCAGGACGTGTCGATGCTGAAGGCGCTGACCGGCGAGCTGGTCAACGAGGTGGTGCAGGCCTGCCAGCAGCTCCATGGCGGCATGGGCTACATGCGCGGCACGGCGATCGAGCGCCTGTGGCGCGACGCGCGTATCCTGGCCATCGGTGGTGGCGCCACCGAGGTGATGCTCGACGAAGCCGCCAAACGGTATTGAAGGGTTTGAGGCCGACCGCATGACGACGACGCTCGACATCCGCCGCGACGGCACCGTGGCACGCGTGTTCCTCAACCGACCCGACGTGCGCAACGCGTTCAACGACGCGGTGATCGCCGAGCTCACCGATGCATTTCGCGATTTGAGTGCCGACTCTTCGCTGCGCGCGATCGTGCTCGGCGGCCACGGCAAGGCGTTCTGCGCCGGTGGCGACCTCAACTGGATGTGCGCGATGGCCGACTACTCGTGGGAGCAGAACCGCGCCGACGCACAGCGGCTGGCCGACATGCTGTGGACGCTTTACACCTGCCCGCATCCGCTGGTCGGGCGCGTGCATGGCGACTGCTACGCCGGCGGCCTCGGGTTGGCGTCGGTGTGCGACGTGCTGGTCGCCGCCGACGGCATGCACTTCTGCTTGAGCGAGGCCAGGCTCGGCCTGCTGCCCGCGACGATCGGTCCGTACGTCGTGCGCGCGCTCGGCGAGCAGGCGTCGCGGCGCTACTTCATCACCGCCGAGTGCTTCAGCGCGGCCGAGGCGCACCGGCTCGGCTTCGTGCACGAGCTGGCGACGCTCGAAACGATCGACGCCAAGGTCGACGCCATCGTGCAGGTGCTGGTGGCCAACGGGCCGGCGGCGGTCCAGGCGAGCAAGCAACTGGTCAAGGACCTCGCCGGCCAACCGCTGACGCCGGAGCTGCGCGCCGACACCGCGCGCCGCATCGCCGACATCCGTGCCAGCGACGAAGGCCGCGAGGGCGTGCAGTCGTTTCTGAACAAGCGCGCGCCGTCGTGGCAATGATGTTGCCGACCAACCTCGACACGACGCAGCTGGTCGCGCTGGCCGCGGCGCTCGGCTGGGCGAGCGGGCTGCGCCTGTACGCGGTGGTGTTCTTCACCGGCCTCGCCGGTTGGCTCGGTTGGGTGCAGCTGCCGGCGGGCCTGCAGGTGCTGCAGCACCCGGTCGTGCTCGGCGCGTCGGGCCTGATGCTCGCGGTGGAGTTCTTCGCCGACAAGGTGCCGGGACTCGACAGCGTGTGGGATGCGGTGCACACCTTCATCCGCATCCCGGCCGGCATGGCGCTGGCGGCCGGCGTGTTCGGTGGCGACTCAGCGGTGTGGACGACGATCGCCGCCTTGCTCGGCGGCACGCTGGCCGCGACGTCGCATGCGGCCAAGGCCACCACGCGCGCCGCGGTCAACACATCGCCCGAGCCGTTTTCCAACATCGCGATGTCGCTGCTCGGCGATGCCGCGGTGCCGACGATGCTGTGGCTGGCGTTCAGCCATCCGGTGTGGTTCTTCGTCGCGCTGCTGATCGTGCTGGTGCTGATGGTCGGCTTGACGGTGGTGCTGTTCAAGTTTCTGCGCACGCTCGTGCAGTCGATGCGCGCCCGGGTCGCGCACGCGCAGTCGCCGACGACGTGAGGTCCTCGAAAGCTCAACGGATGTTCAACAAGATCCTCATTGCCAACCGCGGCGAGATCGCCTGCCGTGTCGCCGCCACCGCGAGGCGCCTGGGCGTGCACACGGTGGCCGTGTATTCCGATGCCGACGCCCACGCCGCCCACGTGGCCGCCTGCGACGAGGCGGTGCACATCGGCGCCTCGTCGCCGCGCGAGAGCTACTTGCGCGTCGAACGCATCATCGAAGCCGCGCGGCAGACCGGCGCGCAGGCGATTCATCCAGGCTACGGCTTCCTGTCGGAGAACGAGGACTTTGCGCAGGCGTGCGCCGATGCGGGGCTGGTGTTCATCGGCCCACCGGCGAGCGCGATCGCTGCCATGGGCAGCAAGGCGGCAGCCAAGGCGTTGATGGGAAAGGCGCGTGTGCCGCTGGTGCCGGGCTATCACGGCCAGGACAACGACGCCGCGCTGCTCGCGCGCGAGGCCGACCGCATCGGCTATCCGGTGCTGATCAAGGCCAGCGCCGGCGGCGGCGGCAGGGGCATGCGCCGCGTCGACAAGGCGCGGGATTTCGCGGCCGCGCTGGCGTCGTGCCAGCGCGAGGCCAAGGCGAGCTTCGGCGACGACCACGTGCTGGTCGAGCGCTACGTCACGCGCCCGCGCCACATCGAGATCCAGGTGTTCGCCGACACACACGGCAACGCGGTCTACCTGTTCGAGCGCGATTGCTCGGTGCAGCGGCGTCACCAGAAGGTGCTCGAGGAAGCGCCGGCGCCGGGACTGTCGGCCGAGCGGCGCGCCGAGATGGGCGCGGCCGCGGTGGCGGCCGCCAAGGCGGTCGGCTACGTCGGCGCCGGCACTGTCGAGTTCATCGCCGAGCCGCGCGACGAGCGTGGCGATGGTGGCGACCTGCGCTTTTACTTCATGGAGATGAACACGCGGCTGCAGGTCGAGCATCCGGTGACCGAGGCGATCGCCGGGCTCGATCTGGTCGAGTGGCAGTTGCGGGTCGCCGCCGGCGAGCCGCTGCCGATGAAGCAGCACGAGCTGCAGATCGGCGGCCACGCGATCGAGGCGCGCATCTGCGCCGAGAACCCGGACGCCAATTTCCTGCCGGCCACCGGGACGCTGCGCACGCTGCGCTGGCCCGCGCACGTGGCGTTCTGCCGCAATGCGGATGCTGAAGCCTTCCACAAGCCGGCTGCGGTGCGCGTCGATGCCGGCGTTCGTGAAGGCGACGCGATCAGCCCGTACTACGACTCGATGATCGCCAAGCTGATCGTCTGGGGCCAGGACCGCACGCAGGCGCTGGCGCGGCTCGACGCAGCGCTGGCCGAGACGCACATCGTCGGCTTGCACACCAACGTGGCGTTCCTGCGCCGCGCGGTCAGTTCGCGCGCGTTCGCGCAAGCCGACCTCGACACCGCATTGATCGAGCGTGAACGCGCTGCGCTGTTCGACGCGCCGCCGTTGCCGCTCGAGATCGCCGCCGCCGGCGTGGTCGCGCACGCACTGGCCGACGAAGCGGTGCTGCAGGATGCCGACCCCTGGTCGCGGCGCGACGGCTTCCGGCTGCACGGCGGTGCACGCCGGCACTTCCATCTTCTGCGCGGCGAGTCCGAGCACGGCGTCGCGCTGGCGCGTTTGCACGACGGCTCGCTGCGGCTGGAGATCGGTGCCGCGCACTGGCCGCTGCAGGTGCGCGCGCAGGCGGCGCAGCGCCACGACGTCACGCTCGGGGAGCGGCGGCTGCGCCTGGCCGTCTACACGCACGGCGAACAGGTCACGGTGTTCGCGCCCGAGGGACGCGCCGACGTTCGCGAGGTCGACGACATCGCGCACGCGGGTGAAGGCGCGGTCTCCGGCGGCCAGCTCACCGCACCGATGCCCGGCAAGCTGATCGCCTACATGACGAAGCCGGGCGAGCGCGTCGCGCGCGGCCAGGCGCTGGCGGTCATCGAGGCGATGAAGATGGAGCACACGATCCACGCGCCGCGCGACGGCGTCGTGGGCGAAGTCCTCTACGCGGCCGGTGATCAGGTCGGCGAGGGCAGCGAGTTGCTGCGGCTGCAGGACTGAGGCCGGACGCAAAGGCCCGGAAGGGCCTAGCGCCTGACGAGGGACCGGCCGCGATACAAGCGGCCGGGCAGCGCGCGCTAATCGGCTGGGACCGACTCTGGCGGCAGCGACACCAGCGACGACGGGCCCGCTTGCGACGCACCGAATCCCGAGCTGTCGCCCGTAGTGACGGCGTCGGGCGTCGACGCTGCGCGAAAGGCGATCGCCAGGCGTCGCAGGGCGTGCCCTTCGCAGGCGTCGCACACCAGCAGCACGTCGCGTGCGTACAGCACGTGCTTCAGCACGCGGCCGACGTCGATGCCGAACCCGACTTCCCGCAACAGCGCGTAGTGGATCCGGGTCGCGAGCTGCAAACGACGGTTGGTACTGCGGTCCATCATCTGCTGCCTGCTTTCGGTTGGTCACATTGTGTCAGCCGCGCGCCGCGCGACCATCCCGCAGTTGAGCGCATCACCGCGCTGCCTGCGGCGCATGCCCTTGACGGCGCGCAAGCCGCGATGCGCCGCTATAGTGGTACGCGAATCCCCACCGTGAGGCATCGATCATGATTCCGAGCCGTGTCACGCTGGTCGAGGTCGGGCCGCGCGACGGTCTGCAGAACGAGAAAGAGCCGGTCTCCACCGCACACAAGGTCGAGCTGGTGCACCGGCTGCAGGCCGCGGGGCTGCGCGAGATCGAGGTCACCAGCTTCGTCAGCCCCAAGTGGGTGCCGCAGATGGCCGACAACGCG
>DASTZF010000010.1:0-7392 GCA_035764445.1 Burkholderiaceae bacterium | reverse complement strand
GGCAGCAAGCCGGCGGTGATCCGGCGCAACCACGGCCTGCTCAGCTGGGGCCGCACGCTCGAACACGCCTTCGTCGTGCTGTGGACGCTGCAGCGTGCCTGCGAGATCCAGGCGGCGGGCGCCGCGATGGGGCCGACGATCCCGATCCCCGAGGACATTCAGCGCAAGTGCAGCGCCGATTCGTTCCAGTTCCACCCCGAGCATGCCGGCGGCCGCGACGTGTTCGACGCGATGGTGCGGCTGGTCGATCGCATCGATCCGTCGTATCGCGATTGAGCGGGGCGAAGGTCGTCGCGCGATTGATCTGTGCGCGAGGCCGCTGCTACACTGCCGCTCCATGTTCACAGCGCGCGCACGCATCGCCGCCGGGTCACACGACCGGGGAGCATGGCCCTGGCGGGCCTGATCGTCTGCGCCTGACGGCGCCGGCCACTGCGCCGCGCGCGTCGACCACCGGGCCTCTTCGCCCGATCCCTTTCGCACCGTTGCCGCGGCCCTGACGCCCGCGCCGACATCGCAAGGACTCAGTCGCTGTGATCACCGAACTCGAATTCAAGAGCCTCGCTGCCGACGGCTACAACCGCATCCCGCTGATCGCCGAGGCGTTTGCCGACCTCGAGACGCCGCTGTCTCTGTACCTGAAGCTCGCCGGCGGGCAGAAGCAAAGCTTCCTGCTCGAATCGGTGGTCGGCGGCGAGCGCTTCGGCCGCTACTCGTTCATCGGGCTGCCGGCGCGCACGCTGCTGCGCGCGCACGGCTGGCGCACGGAGGTCGTGACCGACGGTGCGGTCGTCGAGACGCACGAAGGCAACCCGCTGGAGTTCATCGCGCAATACCAAGGGCGCTTCAAGGTCGCGCTGCGACCCGGATTGCCGCGCTTCTGCGGCGGCCTGGCGGGTTACTTCGGCTACGACACGGTGCGCTACATCGAGCCCAAGCTCGCCAAGACCGCCAAGGGGGGCGGCCTCGACACGCCCGACGTCGCGCTGCTGCACTGCGAAGAGCTCGCGGTGATCGACAACCTGTCGGGACGGCTGTACCTGATCGTCTACGCCGATCCGTCGCTGCCCGAGGCCTACTTCATCGCCAAGCGGCGGCTGTCGGAGCTGGGCGACAAGCTGCGCTACTCGGTGAGCGCGCCGACGGTCAGGCGCGGGCCGTCGTACGCGGTGGAGCGCGAGTTCGCGAAGAACGACTACCTCGCCGCTGTGCTGAAGGCCAAGGACTACATCGCCGCCGGCGACATGATGCAGGTGCAGGTCGGGCAGCGCCTGCGCAAGCGCTTCACCGAGTCGCCGCTCAGCCTGTACCGCGCGCTGCGCTCGCTGAATCCGAGCCCGTACATGTACTTCTACGACATGGGCGGGTTCCAGATCGTCGGCGCGTCGCCCGAGATCCTGGTGCGCCATGAGCACACGCCCGACGGCGACAAGATCACGATCCGGCCGCTCGCGGGCACGCGGCCGCGCGGCGCGACGCCCGAGCGCGACAAGGCCACCGAAGCCGAGCTGCTGGCCGACCCGAAGGAGCGCGCCGAGCACCTGATGCTGATCGACCTTGCGCGCAACGACATCGGCCGCATCGCCAAGACTGGCAGCGTCAAGGTGACCGAGGCGTTCGTCGTCGAGCGCTACTCGCACGTGATGCACATCGTCAGCAACGTCGAGGGGCTGCTGCTGCCCGGCATGACCAACATGGACGTGCTCAGGGCGACCTTCCCCGCAGGCACGCTGACCGGCGCGCCGAAGATCCGCGCGATCGAGATCATCGACGAGCTCGAGCCGGTCAAGCGCGGCATCTACGGCGGTGCCTGTGGCTATCTGAGCTATGCCGGCGACATGGACGTGGCGATCGCGATCCGCACCGGCATCGTGCAGAACCAGACGCTGTACGTGCAGGCCGCGGCCGGCGTGGTCGCCGACTCGGTGCCCGAGATGGAGTGGCGCGAAACCGAGGCCAAGGCGCGCGCGCTGGTCCGCGCCGCCGAACTGGTCGAGGAGGGCTTTTGAATGGCTCGCTCAAGACCCTGCATATCCAATCGAGCGAGGCCTTCGTATATTGATCGGCCGCGCGCTCTGGCAAGATCGGACGCCGCGGCCAGCATCCCCGGAGGTCGGCATGAAGAAACTGTGGTTGGCGCTCGCCTTGGCCTGGACAGGCTGGCTGCCCGCGTGGGCCGCGCTCGATGTGGGCGACCGCGCGCCGAACTTCAGCATCCCGGCTGCGGTCGGCGGCAAGATGTTCACCTTTTCGCTGCAGGAGTCGCTGGCCAAGGGGCCGGTGGTGCTCTACTTCTTTCCGCTGGCCTTCTCCGAAGGCTGCTCGCTCGAGGCGCACCAGTTCGCCGAGGCGACCGCGCAGTTCCAGGAGCTCGGGGCCAGCGTGGTCGGGGTGTCGGCCGACGACATCGAGACGCTGGCGAAGTTCTCGACCGAAGCGTGCCAGAGCAAGTTTCCGGTGGCTTCGGATCGACCGCGCGCGGTGATCGCGTCGTACGACGCGGTGATGTCGGCGCGGCCCGAGTTCGCCAACCGAGTCTCGTACGTGATCGCGCCCAATGGCTCGGTGGTCTACAACTACGTGAGCCTGAATCCGGAACGCCACGTCGAGAAGACGCTGCGCGCGTTGAAGGACTGGCAGGCGGCCAAGGCTGCGACGCCGACCAAGAAGTAACCCGGCCGTCGGCCGCGTGGCCGTGCGCGTCGCGGGCCGATGCGCTGCGCCGAAGCGCTGCCGGCGCCGCCGCGGCGCCGTCGCAGACCGCTCTCCGGGAGGCGCGGCCATGCTGCTGATGATCGACAACTACGACTCGTTCACCTACAACCTCGTGCAGTATTTCGGCGAGCTCGGCGAACAGGTGCGCGTGGTGCGCAACGACGAGATCGATGTCGCCGGCATCGTCGACCTCAAGCCGCAGCGGCTGGTGCTGTCGCCGGGGCCTTGCACGCCGGCCGAGGCGGGTGTCTGCGTGCCGGCGATCGAGGCGCTGATCGGCCGGCTGCCGATCCTCGGCGTGTGCCTGGGCCACCAGAGCATCGGCGCCGCGCTCGGCGGACGCATCGTGCGCGCGCAGCGGCTGATGCACGGCAAGGCGAGCACCGTCGCCACCGACCGCCGGGGTCTGTTCGCGGGGCTGCCCGAGCACTTCAGCGTCATCCGCTATCACTCGCTGGTGATCGAGCGCGACAGCTGCCCGCGCGAGCTCGAGGTCACTGCCACCTCGGAAGACGGTGAGATCATGGGTGTGCGGCATCGCGAGGCGCCGCTCGAAGGCGTGCAGTTCCATCCCGAATCGATCCTGTCGGAGCACGGGCATGCGATGCTGCGCAACTTCCTGTCGATGGAGGTGCATTGATGGCCAGGGCCAGGCGCCGCGCCGCTGCCAAGCCGGTCCGCATCCGCTCGGGGGAGCGGGCGGCGCAATGGCCGCACGAGAGGCACACATGAAGACGATCGACCTGCGCAGCGACACCGTCACCCGGCCCACGCCGGCGATGCGCGACGCGATGATGGCCGCCCCGCTCGGCGACGACGTGTTCGGCGACGATCCGACGGTCAACGCGCTGCAGGAGCGCATCGCGTCCATGCTCGGCAAGGAGGCGGCGCTGTTCATGCCGTCGGGCACGCAGAGCAACCTCGCGGCGCTGATGAGTCACTGCCAGCGCGGCGACGAATACCTTGTCGGGCAGGGTGCCCACACCTATCGATATGAGGCCGGTGGCGGCGCCGTGCTCGGCAGTGTGCAGCCGCAGCCGATCGCCAACCAGAGCGACGGCTCCCTCGCGCTGGCCGACATCGAGGCGGCGATCAAGCCCGACGATGCGCACTTCGCCCGCACGCGGCTGCTGTGCCTGGAGAACACATTCGGCGGCAGCGTGCTCGGCATCGACTACCTGCGCCAGGCCACCGAGCTGGCGCGGCGCCATGGGCTGGCCACGCACCTGGACGGCGCCCGTCTGTTCAATGCCGCGGTCGCGCTGGCTGAACCGCAGCGCGGCGACGCGCGCGCGATCGCGCGCGAGATGGCGGGACTGTTCGACAGCGTCTCGGTGTGCTTCAGCAAGGGGCTCGGCGCACCGGTCGGCTCGGCCCTGGTCGGCAGCCGCGAACTGATCGCTCGCGCGCACCGCGCGCGCAAGATGCTCGGTGGCGGCTTGCGGCAGGCCGGTGTGCTGGCGGCCGCGGCGCTGCATGCTTTGGACCACCACATCGACCGTCTGGCCGACGACCACGCCAATGCCGCGCGCCTGGCCGACGGCTTGCGGGGCCTCGCCGCCATCGCCAGCTCGCCGGCGCACACCAACATGGTGTTCGTCGAGCTCGCGCCCGGCCGCGGCTCGCGCAGCGACACCGTCGGCCGCCTGCGCGAACGCGGCCTGCTGTGCACCGGCATCTACAAGCTGCGGCTGGTGACGCATCTCGACGTCTCGCGCGGCGACATCGATCGCGCGGTGGCCATCCTGCGCGACGCGCTTTGACGACAAAGGGAGAGACCACGATGAGCATCACCAACACCGAGGCGCTGACGCGCGTCATCGAGCACCGCGAGATCTTCCACGACGAGATGCTGGCGCTGATGCGCCGCATCATGAGTGGTGAGATGTCGCCGCTGATGATCGCCGCGATCACGATCGGCCTGCGCGTCAAGAAAGAGACCATCGGCGAGATCGCCGCCGCGGCGACCGTGATGCGCGAGTTCGCGCTGCACGTCGACGTGCCCGACAAGACGCGGCTGGTCGACATCGTGGGCACCGGCGGTGACGGCTCGCACAGCTTCAACATCTCGACGGCGGCCACCTTCGTCGCGGCGGGCGCCGGCGCGCGCGTGGCCAAGCACGGCGGGCGCAGCGTCTCGAGCACGTCGGGCAGCGCCGACGTGCTGGAGGCACTCGGTGCCTACATCGGCCTCAAGCCCGACCAGGTGTCGGCCTGCCTCGCCGAGACCGGCCTCGGGTTCATGTTCGCGCCCAACCACCATGCGTCGATGAAGCACGCCGCGCCGGTGCGCAAGGAACTCGGCGTGCGCACCATCTTCAACATCCTGGGGCCGCTGACCAACCCGGCCGCTGCCCCGAACCAGTTGCTCGGCGTGTTCCACCCCGACCTGGTGGGCATCCAGGTCCGCGTGCTGCAGCGCCTGGGGTCCAGCCACGTGATGGTGGTCTACGGCATGAACGGCATGGACGAGATCTCGCTGTCGGGCGAGACGATGGTCGGTGAGCTCAAGAATGGCGAGGTGCGCGAATACATGGTTCACCCGAGCGACTTCGGATTGCCGGTGTACGACTCGCGCGTGCTCAAGGTCGCCAACACGTTGGAGTCGGTGCAATGCATCCAGCGGGCGCTGGCCAACGAAGAGGGGCCGGTGCGCGACGTGGTGCTGCTGAATGCCGGCGCGGCGCTGCACTGCGCGGGCGCGGCGGGCTCGATCGCCGAAGGCGTGCGCCAGGCGCGCGAAGCGGTGGCCTCGGGCGCGGCGGCCGCCAAGCTGGAGCAGTTCGTCAAGGTGACCCAACGCTTCAAGCCAACCTGAGCCGCGACGCCGCGATGACCGACATCCTGCAGCGCATCGTCGCCGTCAAGCGCGAGGAGATCGCCGCCGCCAAAGCGGCGCGCGGCCTCGACGCGCTGCGCGAGGCAGCGCGCCAGCGGCGCGACGTGCGAGATTTCGAGCCCGCGCTGCGGCGGCGCCTCGCACAGCGGCAGGCGGCGGTGATCGCGGAGATCAAGAAGGCCAGCCCGAGCAAGGGCGTGCTGCGCGAGCAGTTCGAGCCGGCCGACATCGCCGCCAGTTACGCGCGCCACGGTGCAGCGTGCCTGAGCGTGCTGACCGATCGCCAGTTCTTCCAGGGCTCGGTTGGCTACCTCGGCGACGCCAGGGCCGCCTGCGACCTGCCGGTGCTGCGCAAGGACTTCATCGTCGACGAATACCAGGTCCACGAGTCACGCGCCATCGGGGCCGACTGCATCCTGCTGATCGTGGCCTGCCTCGACGACGCACAGCTGGCGGAGTTCGAGGCGTGTGCGCACGAACTCGGCATGGCCGTGCTGGTCGAGGTGCACGACGAGGGTGAGCTCGAACGGGCGCTGCGTCTGAAAACCCCACTGGTCGGCATCAACAACCGCAACCTGCGCACCTTCGAGGTGTCGTTGCAGACGACGTTGGGCTTGCAGCCGCGGCTGCCGGCCGACCGCGTGCTGATCACCGAATCGGGCATCCTCGCCGCCGCCGACGTGCAGCGGCTGCGCGACGCGGGCATTCATGCCTTCCTGGTCGGCGAGGCCTTCATGCGCGCGGACGATCCAGGCCAGGCACTGGCGAGCCTATTCAGCTGAGTTGCTCATTATGTGAGCAATCACTGACTCCTTTACGAAGACTGCGCCTGAAGGCGCAGGACGCGAGCGTTCGGCGACCGAGGCGGCCGCTCGAACCCTGTGCCCCGGCGTTGTCGCTGGCCAGGACCCAGTGACCTGCGGCCGGCATCGGAGCGCGCTTCGAGCGACGGCGCTATGCAAGCAGCGCGCTATCGAACGCAGTGCGGGGGTCTCGTCCGCTCCGCCGACGGCTTTTGAGACGGCGGAGTCGATCGGATTGCAGAGGCTCGGCCCCGGGGCAGCAGGGTCTCCCGTGCTAAACTCTGCGGTTCGCTGCGGAGGGGTGCCCGAGTGGCTAAAGGGGGCAGACTGTAAATCTGTTGGCTTACGCCTACGTTGGTTCGAATCCAACCTCCTCCACCAAAGCAGCGCCCAATGAACGACTCCATCGAGGAGGCCTCGAATCGGCAAGCAACCCAGGTGGCTCGAGGCGGGAGTAGTTCAATGGCAGAACCTTAGCCTTCCAAGCTAATGACGCGGGTTCGATTCCCGTCTCCCGCTCCACGTTGCCGTCATCGTCAGAGGTCTGGGCATTGGCCCGGCGAGTGTCCAGACCCGTGTCGATGCCCATGTGGCTCAGTGGTAGAGCACTCCCTTGGTAAGGGAGAGGTCGCGCGTTCGATCCGCGCCATGGGCACCAGAACATCGAAGTAGGAAGCCAAGACAAGCAGACAGGGTTCGCGCGAGCGAACCCGCCGTCGTGTTGGAGTTTTAACCCGCCTTCCGTCGGAGACCTCAATGGCAAAAGGCAAGTTTGAGCGCAAGAAGCCGCACGTGAACGTGGGGACGATTGGGCACGTGGACCATGGCAAGACCACGCTGACGGCGGCGATGACGTCGGTGCTGGCGGCCAAGTACGGTGGCGAGGCCAAGGCGTACGACCAGATTGATGCGGCGCCGGAAGAGAAGGCGCGCGGCATCACCATCAACACCGCGCACGTCGAGTACGAGACCGCCAAGCGCCACTACGCGCACGTCGACTGCCCCGGCCACGCCGACTACGTCAAGAACATGATC
>DASTZF010000009.1:0-22826 GCA_035764445.1 Burkholderiaceae bacterium | reverse complement strand
CAAGCCTTCGAGGCCGACCGTGAAGCCGATGCTGCGACGGCGCGCGACTCGGAACTCGTACGCCACGCGATGCCCGCGCAGCACAACCGCGCGCTGGGCCCGCGGGTGCTGCAGCAGATCCGGTGGCAGCGCGGCGGCCGGGCCGGTTGCGCGCGTCGGTTCGTCGCGCGGCGACGCCGGTGTCTGCCAGAGGTCCCGCGCCGCGATGTCGAAATCGAACAAGCTGAGCTGCCCCGGCAGCGGCCGCTTCGGTGACTGCATGGCGGCCGATTCTACGGACCGCATGCGTCTGTGCGGCGCGCAGCGCAGCGCCCGGTGATGTCAGCCCGCTGCGCTCAGGACGGTTGCGCCGCGGTGCGCGGCTGGCCAGGCGCGTAGGCGTCGGGATCGAGGCGCCGCATCTCCGATTCGATCCAGCGTTCGACGTCGCGCATCAGCTCGTCGGGGTCGCGGCCGCGGCTGTCGATCGGCCGCCCGATCGAGATGTCGATCGTGCCGGGCTTGAGCAGAAAGCTCTTGCGCGGCCAGCAGCGCGCCGATGTCACCGCGATCGGTACCACCGGTGTGCCGGTGGCCACCGCCAGCCGCGTGGCGCCGCTCTTGTAAGCGCCTTGCGAGCCGCGCAGCGTGCGGGTCCCCTCGGGAAACATGATGACCCACACCCCTTCGGCCATCAGCCGCGCGCCCTGCTCGGCGACCTTGGCCCAGGCCTCGGCGCGCTTGCTGCGATCGATGTGGATCATGTCCAGCCGCCCCATCGCCCAACCGAAGAACGGGATCTGCAGCAGCTCTTTCTTGAACACGTAGGCCAGCGGGTGCGGCATCAGCGTCGGCAGCGCGAAGGTCTCCCAGGTCGACTGGTGCTTCGGCGCCAGGATCACCGCCGCCTTGCTGCTGCTGGCGCCGGGCACGTTCTCCATGCCCTGCACCCGATAGTGCACGCCACAGATCCAGCGCGCGCCGCCGATCACCAGGCGCAGCCAGGCCACGCACATCCAGTACAGCGGCGCACCACGCCGCACGATCGACGCCAGCAGCACCGCCACCGCGTACGGGACCACGGTGACCACCATCCAGGCCAGGAACAACAGCGAGCGCAGCAACGCGAGCGCGTGTGACATCGCGGTCGATGGCTGGCCTAGTGCAGGCCCATCGGGCTCGAATCGGGCACGTGCGCGCGCTGCAGCATGAAATCGACAAACGCACCGAGGTCATCGTGCACTTCGGTGCCGGGCACCTGGGTGACGATGTCGATCAGTTGCGCCTCGGTGAGTGCCGCCGCGCGCCCGCTGAGCACGAGATGCGGTTCGCAGCCGGCCGCGCGCGCGGCGTGCAGGTCGCGCAGCGTGTCGCACACCATCGGCACCGTGCGCAGGTCGATCCCGTAGCGCTGGCCGATCTGCCGCATCAACCCCGGCTTGGGTTTGCGGCACTCGCAGTTGTCCTCGGGCGTGTGCGGGCAGAAGAACACCGCATCGACCTTGCCGCCCACCTCCGCGAGGCACTGCATCATGCGCATGTGCACGGCGTTGATCGCCGCCATGTCGATCATGCCGCGGCCGATGCCCGACTGGTTGGTGGCCACCACCGTGTGCCAGCCGGCATGGTTCAGGCGCGCGACGGCCTCTAACGCGCCGGTCAGCGGCTGCCACTCCTCGGGCGACTTGACGTGGTCATCGCGGTAGACGTTCAAGATGCCATCGCGGCCGAGGATCACGAGACGCGGAATGTGGACCATGGTGGAACCTCGCAGTCAGGTAGCCAGACGAGACAAGTCGGCCACGCGGTTCATCGCACGATGCAGTGCAGCTAGCAGCGCCAGGCGGTTGGCGCGCAATCTGGCGTCCTCGGCATTGACCATCACGTGGTCGAAGAAGGCGTCGACAGGGGCCTTCAGCGCCGCCAACTCGCGCAGCGACGCTGTGTAGTCGCGCTGCTCGAAGAGCGCGTCGGCGCGCGGCGCGACCTCGTTGAGCGCGCCGTGCAACGCGCGCTCGGCCTCCTCGGCAAACAGCGCCGGCTCGACCTTCGCCGCGCCATCGGCGTCGCTCTTCTTCAGGATGTTGGTGATGCGCTTGTTGGCAGCGGCCAGCGGCGTCGCTTCGGGCATGCCGGCGAAGGACCGCACGGCGGTCAGCCGACGCGGCACGTCGTCCAGGCGCGCGGGTCTCAGGCCGAGTACCGCGTCGACCTCCTGCGCAGTGCTGCCTTGTTCACGCAGCAGCACAGCGAGCCGTTCGTGGAAGAACTGCAGCAACGCATCGCTGGGTGGAGTCCAGCCCTTGATGCTGGTGAACGGCGCCTGCGCGCTGGCCAACAACGTTGGCAGATCGATAGCCAGGCCGCGCTCGATCAACATGCGCAGCGCGCCGAGCGCGTGCCGGCGCAGCGCGAACGGATCCTTGTCCCCGGTAGGCGTGGCGCCGATCCCGAACAAACCGACCAGTGTTTCCAGCTTGTCAGCCAGAGCGACCGCCAGTCCGACCTCGCCACGTGGCAGCTCATCACCGGCAAAGCGGGGTCTGTAGTGATCCTCGATGGCCAGCGCAACCGCCTCGCCCTCGCCGTCATGGCGCGCGTAGTACCCTCCCATCACGCCCTGCAACTCGGGGAACTCGCCCACCATGTCGGTCAGCAGGTCGGCCTTGGCTAGCAGCGCAGCGCGCTCGGCGGCCTGCGCCAGTGCAGGACCGCCGAGCTGATCGCCGATCGCGCGAGCGATCGTGCGCACCCGCTGCACGCGCTCGCCCATCGAGCCGAGCTTGGCGTGGTAGACGACCTTGTCGAGTCCCGCCACACGCGACTCGAGCGTCCGCTTGCGGTCCTGGTCGAAGAAGAACTTGGCATCGGCCAGGCGCGGGCGCACGACGCGCTCGTTGCCCTCGATCACCGCGCTCGCGTCGTCGGGGTGGATGTTGCTGACGACGAGGAAGCGGTTGGTCAGCTTGCCCGCTGCGTCGAGGAGCGGAAAGTACTTCTGGTTGGCCTTCATCGTCAGGATGAGGCACTCAGGCGGCACTGCGAGGAACTCCGCCTCGAACTGGCACGTCAAGACGTTGGGCCGCTCGACCAGCGCGGTCACTTCGTCGAGCAGCGCGTCGTCGTCAATCGGCTTCAGCTCGAGCCGGCCTGCAGCATGCTGGAGCTGGCGCATCACCTCGGCACGGCGGTGTGCGAAGGCGGCGATCACGGCGCCCTGCTGTTCGAGCTGCTGCGTGTAGTGGTCGGCGTGCTGCAACCGAATCGGCTCGACACCGGCCTCGAAGCGGTGGCCGAGCGTGTCGCGGCCGGACTGCAGCCCCAACGCGTGCACCGGCACGACCTCGGCGCCGTGCAGAGCCACCAGGCCATGCACCGGGCGCACGAACTGCACGCTGCTCCAGCCATCGGCGAGCTGATAGCTCATTACCTTGGGAATCGGCAGTTCCGCGATCGTGTCGTCGAGCGCGCCCTGCAGGCCGAGCGCGAGCGTCGCGCCCTTCGACATCGACCGAAGGAACAGCGCACGCACCTTGCCGTCGGTGTCTTCGTACAGACGGTCCGGGCCATCCCACGCGTCAGGCCAGCGATCGGCAAGGCCTTCGCGACCGAGCTTCGCGAGCGCCTTGCGGAGCGCCACTGTCGGTGTACCGGCCGCATCAAAGGCCACCGACATCGGCATGACCTTGCGCAATTCCTCTTGACTGGGCGCGACCGCATGGACAGCACTGACGTGTGCTGCCAACCGCCGCGGCGTCGCGAAGCCGGTGACCGCCGAATGCTCGCCCGCCAGACCACGCGACTTCAGTCCTTGGAGCAAGCTCGACGCGAAGACCTCGCCGAGGCGCTTGAGCGCCTTGGGTGGCAGCTCCTCGGCCAGCAGCTCGACCAGCAGGCTCTGCGTGCTCGACATCACTCGCCCTTGCTGGCCAGCGCGGCCAGCGTCTCGTCGGCCCACGCCCTGGGCGCCATCGGAAACTTCAGCCGCGCGCGGCTGTCGAGGTAGCTCGCTGCGACGCTGCGCGCGAGGTTGCGGATGCGGCCGATGTAGGCCGCGCGCTCGGTGACGCTGATCGCCCCGCGCGCATCGAGCAGGTTGAAGGTGTGCGCGGCCTTCAGCACCTGTTCGTACGCCGGCAGTGCGAGCTGCTGCTGCATCAGATGCTGCGCCTGGTGCTCGTGTTCACCGAACGCGGTGAGCAGAAACTCGACGTTGCTGTGCTCGAAGTTGTAGGCGCTCTGCTCGACTTCGTTCTGGTGGTAGACGTCGCGGTAGCTGATGCCTGGCGCCCATTGCAGGTCGAAGATGGTCTCGACGCCTTGGATGTACATCGCCAGCCGCTCGAGACCATAGGTGATCTCGCCGGTGATCGGACGGCAGGCGATGCCGCCGACCTGCTGGAAGTAGGTGAACTGCGTGACTTCCATGCCGTTGAGCCACACCTCCCAGCCCAGGCCCCAGCAGCCGAGCGTCGGGTTCTCCCAATCGTCCTCGACAAAGCGCACGTCGTTGCGTTTCAGGTCGAAGCCCAGCGCCTCGAGCGATCCGAGGTAGAGGTCGAGGATGTCGGACGGCGCCGGCTTCAGCACCACCTGGTATTGGTAGTAGTGCTGCAGCCGGTTCGGGTTCTCGCCGTAGCGGCCGTCCTTCGGCCGGCGGCTCGGTTGCACATAGGCCGCCTTCCACGGCTCGGGGCCAAGCGCGCGCAGGAAGGTCGCGGTGTGGCTGGTGCCCGCGCCGACTTCCATGTCGTACGGCTGCAGCAGCGCACAGCCCTGCGCGTCCCAGTAGGTCTGCAGCTTGAGGATCAATTGCTGGAAGTTGAGCATCGCAGCCTTCTTGCGCGAGGCAAAGATTCTATGAGGCGCACGCCTGTGCTTGGCTGCCGCACGCGGCGCCGCGGCTCAGCGTCTCAACACTCAGGCGATGGCCGTCCGGCCCGCGGCGCGTTGCCGCAGCGCGCACGCGAGGCAGCCGATCAGCCCGAGCGCGAGATAGGGCCACAGGCCAGCGCGCGGCGCCCACCATGCATAAGGCGTGACGCCGTTGCGCCCTTGCACCTGCGCCTCGAGCACGCCACGCGTGAACGGCTCGAGGGCGGCGATGACGCGCCCGCGGTGGTCGATGACCGCCGTCGCGCCGGTGTTGGTGGCGCGCAGCATCGGCCGCTGCAGCTCCAGCGTGCGCATGCGCGAGATGTTCAGGTGCTGATCGACCGCGACGGTGTCCCCGAACCAGCCGATGTTGCTCAGGTTGGCGAACACCGTCGGCGCGCTCGCCTCGTCCGCGAAGCGCAGCGCGAGCTCGTCGCCGTACAAGTCTTCGTAGCAGATGTTCGGCGCGATGCGCTCCCCGGCGAAGCTGAACGACGGCGGGTTGCGCGCGCCACGCACGAAGTCGCCCAGCGGAATGTTCAGCAGCGTCGTGAACCAGCGGAACCCGGTGGGAATGAATTCGCCGAACGGCACCAGATGCTGCTTGTCGTAGCGGTACGGCGCGGAGGCCGCGGTCGTGCCGACCAAGCCAAGCACCGAGTTGCTATAGCCGCGGTCGTAGTCGCCTAGCGCCACACCGATCAGCGCGGCGCGCTCGGCCGTGCGAAACCGCTCGGCCAGCGCGGCCATGTAGCCGGGGGACATCTCCTCCAGCTGCGACGGCAGCAGCGGCACCGCGGTCTCTGGCGCGATCACCAACTGCCCGCGAGCCGACGCCACGTCGGCTGCCAACGAGCGCAACGTCTGGGGCAGTTGCTCGATCATGAACTTCTCGTCCTGCGGCACGTTGGTCTGCAGCAAACTCACGCTGAGCGTGGCACCGGGCTGGCTGTGTGACGACGGTCCAGCCCAGGCGGCGAGCGCCAGCGCGATCGCCGTGACGGCGGTCGGCAGCGGCTGGGTCAACGCACGCGACCACAACGCGGCGGTGGCGGCGACCACCGCACCGATGCCGAGCACGCCCACCCAGGGCGCGAGCACGGCCAGCGGTGAATCGACCTGCGCGTAGCCCGAGGCGAGCCACGGGAAGCCAGTGAACAGCCACGTGCGCGCCAGTTCCGCCAGCAGCCACGCGGCAGCGAAGCACACGGCGTCGTGCCACGCATGGCCGCTGCGCCACCGCGCCACCGCCGCCATGGCGAGCGACAAGTAGGCCGACAGCGCCAGCGCCAGTGCGAGCACCGCCAGCGCCGCCATCCACGCCGGCAGGTGCCCGTAGCGGTGCATGCTGATGAACAGCCACCACACGCCGGCACACAGCCATGCGGTGCCGAAGACCAGGCCGAGCAGCGCGGCGCGCCACACCGACGCGGCGAGCACCCGGTACGCCAACGCTGCCACGCAAAGCAACTGCAACGGCCACCAGCCGGTCCACACGAACGGCACCGTCTGCAGCGCCCCGAGCACGGCGACCAGCATCACATCGGCCCAGGCGGGCCAGCGGCGCTCGGCGACCACGGGCTGCGTGCGCCGCGGCAGCACGCTCAAGTGCTGGTCTCGCGCGCGGCCGGCGCCACCTTGAACCAGCGCACGGCACCACCGCGGGTGAGCATGACGCTGAACGACAGCCCACCCACGTTCACCGCCTCGCCGCGCCGTGGCACACGGCCGTGCTCGTGCGCGACCAGCCCGCCGATGGTGTCGAAGGCATCGTCGGGCAGCTGCAGGCCCAGCGCGCGGTTGACGGCCGCGATCTCGGCGTCACCGGCGACGCGCTGCGAGCCGTCGGCCAGCGTGTAGATGCCCTCGTCGCCCTGGATCTCGTCGAACTCGTCCTCGATCTCGCCGACGATCTCTTCGAGCACGTCCTCGATCGTGATGAGGCCCGCAGTGTTGCCGAACTCGTCGATCACGATAGCAAGGTGGTTGCGGTTGGAGCGGAAATCGCGCAGCAGCTCGTTCAGGTTCTTCGACTCGGGCACGAACACCGCGGGCCGCAGCAGCGTGCGCAGGTTCAACTCCGGTGCGCGCTGCAGCTTCAGCAGGTCCTTGGCGAGCAGGATGCCGATGATGTTGTCGCGCTGGCCCTCGTAGACGGGGAAGCGCGAGTGGCTGGTTTCGATCACCAGCGCGAGCAGCTCGTCGTACGGCGCATCGATGTCGAGCAGGTCCATGCGCGGCGCGGCAACCATCACGTCGCCGGCGATCATGTCGGCCATGCGGATGACGCCCTCGAGCATGATGCGCGACTCCGGCGCGATCAACTCACGTTGCTCGGCGTCGGCAAGCGTCTCGATCAGTTCGGCGCGCGAGTCGGGGCCCGGCGACAGGAACTCCACCACGCGCTCGAACAGGCTACGCTTGTCGTTGCCAGCGCGGGGTTCGAGCCGCATCGGGCGGCTCTGCTGCGGGTCTGACACGTCGGGTGTCGAAAGTGGTCGCTGGCGCGAGAATACCCGATCGGCCTCGGCTGGTGCCCGCTTGAAAGCGGCCGACCGAGCCCCAGATGCACCCGCTCGAACTGGAGCCTGACATGTCCAATGGTCTGATCCCTGCAACCATCCTGACTGGCTTTCTGGGATCCGGAAAGACCACGCTGCTCAAGCGCGTACTCACGGAGTCACACGGGCAGAAGATCGCCGTCATCGAGAACGAGTTCGGCGAGGAGAGCATCGACAACGAGATCCTGGTGGCGGACACCGGCGAGCAGATCATCCAGATGAACAACGGGTGCGTCTGCTGCACGATCCGCGAAGACCTGCGCTCGACGCTGGCCACGTTGGCCGAGAAGAAGCGCAAGGGCGAGCTCGACTTCGAACGCGTGGTGATCGAGACCACCGGCCTGGCCGACCCCGGCCCGGTGGCGCAGACCTTCTTCATGGACGATGAGATCGCCGAGACTTACCTGCTCGACTCGGTGCTGACGCTGGTCGACGCCAAGCACGCCGAGCAGCAGCTCGATTCACGGCTGGAGGCGCGGCGACAGGTCGGGTTTGCGGATCAGATCTTCATCAGCAAGACCGATCTGGTCGATACCAGCGAGGTCGACGCGCTGGCGCACCGCTTGAAGCACATGAATCCGCGCGCACCGCAGTCGAGAGTGCACTTCGGCGAGGTGCCCCTGGCCCAGGTATTCGACCTGCGCGGCTTCAACCTGAATGCCAAGCTGGAGATCGACCCGGAGTTCCTGAACGCCGACGGTCACGAGCACGAGCACGACCACGATCATCACGATCACGATCACGACGACGACTGCGACCATCCGCGCCACCATCATCACGACGACGACGTGAAATCGTTCGTGTTCCGCAGCGAGCGCCCGTTCGCGGCTGCGAAGCTGGAGGATTTTCTCGGCTCGATGGTGCAGGTCTATGGACCGAAGATGCTGCGCTACAAGGGCGTGCTCTACATGAAGGGGTCCGACCGCAAGGTGGTGTTCCAGGGCGTGCACCAGTTGATGGGCAGCGACCTGGGGCCCAAGTGGGCGGCGGGCGAGAAGAAGGGCAGCAAGATGGTCTTCATCGGCATCGACCTGCCACGTGAGATCCTGCTGCAAGGCCTGCAGGCTTGTCTGGTCTAGCCCGGATTTCACGCCACCGGCAGGTGGCTACAATCCGCGCGCCCGAATCGACGCTGGAACCCCACAGCCGCGCATCAGAAGCGGGTATAACGTCCCCCGCCAGGAGTGATGTCGACGTGAGCAAGAGCCCGGCCAAGAAGGCGCCCGCCCGCAGCAAGGCAGCGGCCGGCAAGCACGCGCCCGCCAAGGCAGCAGCCAAGACGGCAAAACCCAAGGCGCCGACCAAGTCAGCGAAGGCCAAGCCGGCGAGCCGCGGCAGCAAGCCAAGCAAGCCGGTTGCCAAATCGCACGCGAAGGCCGCCGCCAAACCAGCCAGCAAATCGACGAGCAAACCGGCCGCCAAGGCGGCGCCGAGCAAACCGGTCACCCATCACAAACCAGCCCCCAAGGACCACCCGCCAGCCAGCAGCCGCAGCCCAGCGGTCGCCACCCACGCACCGAAGATGGCCGCGCCGAAGCCCGGCGTGTTCACCACCTCAGGTGTCAACACAGTCGTCGTCAGCCCCTCACTCGCGCCGCAACCGGCCTCAAGTACCTTGCCTAAGACTTCCGACAAGCCGCTGGCTAGCCCGGCAGCTGCCACTGCCGCCTCCCGCTTCACCGAGCGCTTCGCACCGCCACGCCCACCGCAGCGCGTTTTGCCCGAGCCGGTCGAGCCGGTGCGCCCGGCCTTCAAGGCCGACCCCAAACTCGCCAACGCATGGAAGACCAAGGCGGGGCGCGACCTCAGCGAAGATGAGTTGCTGGCGATGCCTGACGGCGAGTACATGAACGAGAAGCAGCTGGAATTCTTTCGCGCGCGACTGCAGGCGCTGAAGGACGACCTGCTATCCAACGCCGGCGAAACCACCGAGCACCTGCGCGAAGACACCTCGATCGTGCCCGACCCGGCCGACCGCGCGACGATCGAAGAGGAGCACGCGCTGGAGCTGCGCACGCGCGACCGCGAGCGCAAGCTGCTGAAGAAGATCTCGCAGTCGCTGGCGCGCATCGAAGCCGGTGACTACGGCTACTGCGACGAGACCGGCGAGCCAATCGGCCTTGGCCGCCTGCTGGCGCGCCCGACCGCGACGCTGTCGCTCGAGGCGCAGCAGCGCCGCGAGCTGAAGCAAAAGATGTTCGGCGACTGACGAAGCAGTCGATCGCCAGCCCCGAGTTATGGCCGAACAACAGCCCAAGGACGAAAGCTTCTTCCGCAAGGTCGTGCGCTTCGTGGCCAACCCGGCCACCGATTGGGCCGACCTCAACTCGCGCCAGGACGACGGCGGCGAGCTCGACCTCGAGAAGTCCGAGCTCAAGGCGATGATCGAGCGCAAGCGGCGCAACGACTTCGTGCGCAAGCGCGAGTTCGACATGCTGCGCAAGATGCGCCGCGACGGCCTGTCGCCCGAGCAATTGGCGGCGCTGGGCCATTCATCGCGCATCGATGATTCCGAGGTGCGGATCACCGACAGTCCGCCGGTGCGCCCGGTGGACACCGGCGTCAAGGCCAAGATCGACGAGATCGAGCAACAGATGGTGGGCGACGGCGGCTACACCGGCAGCCAGAAGCGCACGCCCGAGTTCTACAACGCGCCGACGCAACCGGCATCGCTGCCGGCGAGCCTGCGCACCGTGGCGGCGCCTCTGGATGGCGGCGCGGTGCTGGTGCCTGCCGGCGCGCCCGACGACGATCGTCTGCCCGCCTTGCCGGTGCTGACCGACGCGCAACTGCCGCCGGTAGCGCCGCCGTCGCCGGTGGTAATGGGCGGCGGCATGTCCCCGCTGGCACCGGCCAACTCCGCGGCGGTGGCACCGGCGCGCGCCGCGGCTGCCGGCGGCCCGGAGATCGAAGTCAGCGAGGTCGTCCACGATCCGGAGCTCGACGAGGCCGTGATCGCCTTTGCCAACGCCGACTTCACGCAGTGCGAGCAGTCGCTGTCGAGCCTGGTCGGAAGCGGCGGTTCGCGGGCGCAGCATGCCGAAACTTGGCTGGTCCTGTTCGACCTGCACCGCGCAACCGGCCAGCATGCGAAGTTCGAGTCGCTGGCGGTCGATTACGTCCATCAATTCGGCCTGTCACCGCCGCAGTGGTTCTCGCTGCCCAAGCTGGTGGCCGAGGCTGCCGCCGAGGAAAAACCATCGGGTGCCCGTGCGGCCGGCGACGTCGGCTGGGTGTGCCCGGACCTGCTTGACGTCGAGGCCATCGCGCGGTTGCGCTCGGTGACGCTGCAGTTGCCGCTGCCTTGGGTGTTCGATTGGGCGGGCTTGAAGCGCGTCGATGCCGATGCGGCTGCACAGCTGTCGGAATTGCTGCGCCACTGGGCGAAGCAGGCCATCGAGATGCGGTGGCTGTCTGGTGAGCACTTCCTCACCGTCCTGCAGGACGCCTCGCCCACAGGCGTGCGCGACGCCGATCCCGCGTTCTGGCTGTTGCGGCTCGATGCGCTGCGGGTGGCCAACCGGCCGGACCAGTTCGACGAGACCGCGATCGACTACTGCGTCACCTACGAGGTGTCGCCGCCATCGTGGGAGCGCGCCAAGTGCAGCGTGCGACTGAGCGGCTCGACGTTGTCGACGCGCTCGCCGCCGATGTCGATGGTCAGCGAGGTGTCGAGCAGCTTCGTCGAATCGAGCATGTCGGATGACCTGAGTGCCGGCGTGCAGGTGGCCTCGGTCGACCTGTCGGGGCAGCTGGTGGGCGACATCAGCGCCACGCTCGGCAAGCTCGACCGCGACCTGACGGCGGCGCCGATCGTCTCGGTGTCGTGCGCCAAGCTGATCCGTGTCGATTTCGTCGCCGCCGGCGACTTGTTGAACTGGGTGCTCGCCAAGCGCAGCGAGAACCGCGCGGTCAATTTCGTTGACGCCAACCGCTTGGTGGCGCTGTTCTTCGGCGCGATGGGCATCAACGAGCATGCCAAGGTCCAGGTGCGCAAGGTCTGAACCGGATACCGCTTCGGCACGGCCTTTGCCGGACGCATCGAACGCCTGTACGTCACCATGAGCGATTCGCCCGTCTGGCACGGCACAACCATCGTCAGCGTGCGCCGTGCCAACGGGCCCGGCCCGCGCGTGGCACTGGGCGGTGACGGCCAGGTCACCCTCGGCCAGATCGTCGTCAAGGCCGGCGCGCGCAAGGTCAGGCGGCTGCATCACGACCGCGTGCTGGCGGGGTTCGCGGGTGCCACGGCCGATGCCTTCACGCTGTTCGAGCGCTTCGAGGCCAAGCTCGAGAAGCACCAAGGCCACTTGCAGCGCGCCGCGATCGAGCTCACGCGCGACTGGCGCACCGATCGTGTGCTGCGACGCCTGGAGGCCATGCTGGCGGTCGCCGATCGTGACACCTCGCTGATCATCAGTGGCAACGGCGACGTGCTCGAACCCGAGCATGGCATCGTCGCGATCGGTTCCGGCGGCGCCTACGCGCAGGCCGCGGCGCGTGCGCTGCTGGCGCACACCGACCTGCCGGCGCCCGAGATCGTCAAGCGCGCGCTCGAGATCGCGGGCGAGCTGTGCATCTACACCAACCAGCACCACACGATCGAAGTTTTGGAGTGAGCGCAGCGCGCCCTGGTGCACGTATGTCTGCCAGCATGACACCGCAGGAGATCGTGTCCGAGCTTGATCGCCACATCGTCGGCCAGCACGCGGCCAAGCGCGCGGTGGCGATCGCGCTGCGCAACCGCTGGCGGCGACAGCAGGTCGACGAAAAGCTGCGCGGCGAGATCACGCCGAAGAACATCTTGATGATCGGCCCCACCGGCGTCGGCAAGACCGAGATCGCGCGTCGGTTGGCCAGGCTTGCCGACGCGCCGTTCATCAAGGTGGAGGCGACCAAGTTCACCGAGGTCGGCTACGTCGGCAAGGATGTCGACGCCATCGTGCGCGATCTGGCGGACATCGCCGTCAAACGCGAGCGCGAAGCGGCGATGCAGCGTCAGCGTGCGCGCGCCGAAGACGCGGCCGAGGAGCGCGTGTTGGACGCGCTGGTGCCGGCGCCGCGCGCTGGCTTCGGCCTCGAGGCGTCGAGCGGCAGCGACAACACCGCGCGCCAGGTGATGCGCAAGCGCCTGCGTGAAGGCGCGCTGGACGACAAGGAGATCGAGATCGAGGTCGCCGAGCAGCGCCCCGGTCTGGAGATCATGACGCCGCCAGGCATGGAGGAGATGGCCGAGCAGATGAAGAACCTGTTCAGCCAGATGGGCGGCGCGCGCCGCAAGTCGCGCAAGCTGAAGATCGCCGAGGCGATGAAGCTGCTGGCCGACGAGGAGGCCGCGAAGCTCGTGAACGACGAGGAGATCAAGGCGCGCGCGCTGGCCAATACCGAGAACAACGGCATCGTCTTCATTGACGAGATCGACAAGATCACCTCGCGCTCGGAGGTCAGTGGCGCCGACGTGTCGCGCCAGGGCGTGCAGCGCGACCTGTTGCCGCTGGTCGAAGGCACGACCGTTAGCACGAAGTACGGGATGGTCAAGACCGACCACATCCTGTTCATCGCGTCGGGCGCGTTTCACCTGTCCAAGCCGAGCGACCTGATCCCTGAAATGCAGGGGCGCTTTCCGATCCGGGTCGAGCTTGCGCCGCTCTCGGTGGACGACTTCGAAGCCATCCTGACCAGCACCCATGCCAGCCTGCTGAAGCAGTATCAGGCGTTGCTCGCCACCGAAGGGGTGACGCTGCAGTTCGAGCCGGCGGCGATCCGCCGACTGGCGCAGATCGCTTATGACGTCAACGAGCGCACCGAGAACATCGGCGCGCGCCGCCTCTCGACGGTGATGGAGCGGCTGCTCGACGAGGTGAGCTTTGACGCGCCCAAGCGCAGCGGTCACAGCGTGCTGATCGACGAGGCCTCCGTCAACGCCCGCCTGGCCGAGCTAGCGCGTAACGAGGACCTCTCGCGCTATATCCTTTAGGCCGCGGCCGCCGTGGCGGGCCACAGCCGGCAAACCACCACCGCGGCAACGCGGAGCCACTGTCACTGCGCCGAGGCCGCGGCGGCGATCGCGAGCAGGCCGTCGAAGATCAGCGTGTCCACGTGCTCCAGCGGCAAGTCGGTGATCGGCGCCAGCTTGACGGCGGCCCCTCCGCCCATCAGCAGCAGCGGCTCCAGGCCGCAGCGCGCCTGCAGCCGCCGAAACTGTCGGCGCACCGCCCCGGCGATCGCGTAGGCGCCGCCGCTCATCAGCGCGTCGCTGGTGTTGGTCGGGAACTCCACCACCTCGCCGGTGGGCACTTTCAGGCCCGCAGTGCCCATTTCGAGCGCCTTCAGCATCAGGCCGAAGCCGGGCAGGATCAGGCCGCCCAGGAAGCGGCCTTGGGTGTCGAGGGCGTCCACGGTGACCGCGGTGCCGACCATCACGACCAGCACCGGCCGTGGCGCGCCGCGCGCCAGCACGTGCCAGCGCGCGCCGATCAGCGCGACCCAGCGGTCAGCGCCCAGCCGCGATGGGTGCTCGTAGCCGTTGCTGACCCCGGCCTGGTGGGCGCTGGGCACGACCCAGCGCGGAGCGAGATCCCACAACTCGAGTTGCTGCTCGACACGCACCCGTACCGCCTCGCCGGCGACGATGCAGCCCAGCATCTGCTGTGGCGGGGCCAGGTGCTTCCAGTCGCCCTCAGCGAGGTCATCGATCGTTTCGAGGAAAACCGCTCCGTGCGCTTGCGGCTGGCTGGCGGGCTGCGCGCGCGGATACAAGGCCCACTTCAGGCGGGTGTTGCCGATGTCAATCGCCAGGAAGCCCATGGTGCGAGCGTAGCAGCCCGCGGCGGCGCCGGTGTTTCAGCGCTGGCTGGGGCCAGGCAGGCTCAGCAGGTGGCGCACGTGGCGCATCGTCTGCGCCGCGATGATCATGCGGTGCGGCTTGCGCAGGCGCAGCTCCACCTCGTCGAGCAGCGCCTCAACCTCGTCGCGCGTGACGGCTCGACGCAGCTTCATCAGCGTGAGCGAACCCGACACCGGCGCCTGCGCCTTCAGCGCGCGCACCAGCAGTTCGCGCGCCTCCAGCAGCGGACGGTCCAGATCGGCATCGGCCTGTGCGCCGGACAACGTCGACCAACCCGACTCGGGGAGCAGCGATCGCGCCGCCGGCAGCAGCGACGAGTCGCCGCTCTGGGAAGAGTCCAGTGGCAGGTCGATGTGTGCAACGGCGGGCAGCTCGATCATGCCCAGGCTGACCAGCTCGTCGAACACGGTCGCCTGGACGCCAGCAGCCTGGGCGGTCGCCAGTATCTGTGACACCCGGCGCTGCCCATCGACCAGCAGCAGCACGGTGCGATGGCGCTGGCTCAGGCCGCGAGCACGATGGGCGAGCTCGGTGACGCCGTCAGCCGTCTTGACAGGAATCGCCTCCTCGATGCGCTGCAAACCCAAGCCTCCCAGGCGCCGGACGGCGGCGCGTCGGGGCGCTATTGTCTACAAACAAGAAACGCACAGACGGTGCCGTCGCAGAAGTCGGCCGGATGTGTGAACAAGCCGACGCATACTTCGCGCCCATGAGTCGAGCCCCGAGAAACAAGGCCCCGTTGGGGCCGAAGACGACCACTGCCACCCAGACTTTCACCGACGCCCAGGCCGCGCTGGCCCACGCCGCCGCGTTGTACGACGGCGCCGTGCGCCGCCTGCGCAAGGCGCTGCAGGGCTTCATCTCCGGGCGCCAGTTTCATTCGCGCGTGCGCGAGTGCTATCCGTACGTGCGCGTGCACACGCAGACGGTGGCGCGCGCAGATTCACGGCTCAGCTACGGCTTCGTCGAGGGCCCAGGCGTCTACGAGACCACGCTGACCAGGCCCGACCTCTTCGGCGACTACTACCGCGAGCAGTTCGCGCTGCTGCTGCGCAACCACCGCGTGGCGCTCGAAGTGGGGCCGTCAAGCCAGCCGATCGCAGTTCACTTTTCGCTGGCCGACACCGACCACCTTGAGGGCTCGTTGAGCGCCGAGCGCCGATTGCTGATGCGTGACTTGTTCGATCTGCCCGACCTGGCAGCCATGGACGACGGCATCGCGAACGGTACGCACGAGCCGGGCGACGGACAGCCACGGCCACTGTCGCTGTTCACCGCGCCGCGCGTCGACTATTCGCTGCACCGGCTGCGCCACTACACCGGCACCGCGCCCGAGCACTTTCAGAACTTCGTGCTGTTCACCAACTATCAGTTCTACATCGACGAGTTCATTCGGCTGGGGCGCGAAGAAATGGCGGCCAAGAAGAGCGACTATGCAGCGTTCGTCGAGCCGGGTGACGTGATCACGCGGCGCGTCGGCACGCGGCCGATGCCTGGCGATGAGCTCGGCAGCGCGCCGAACAGACTGCCACAGATGCCGGCGTATCACCTGATGCGGCCCGACCGCAGCGGGATCACGATGGTCAACATCGGAGTGGGCCCCGCCAACGCCAAGAACATCAGTGACCATGTGGCGGTGCTGAGGCCGCATGCGTGGCTGATGCTCGGTCATTGCGCGGGTCTGCGCAACACACAGCAACTCGGCGACTACGTGCTAGCGCACGGTTATGTGCGCGAAGACCACGTGCTGGACGAGGAGCTGCCGCTGTGGGTACCGATCCCGCCGCTGGCCGAGATTCAGCAGGCGTTGGAGCAGGCGGTGGCCGACGTCACGCAGCTCAAGGGCTACGAGCTCAAGCGCGTGCTGCGCACCGGCACCGTGGCGTCCACTGACAACCGCAACTGGGAACTGCTGCCGCACCCGGGGCCCGAGCGGCGCTTCAGCCAGAGCCGGGCCATCGCGCTCGACATGGAGAGTGCAGCCATTGCGGCCAACGGCTTTCGCTTCCGCGTGCCGTACGGAACGCTGCTGTGCGTGAGTGACAAGCCGCTGCACGGCGAGATCAAACTGCCCGGCATGGCCAATCAGTTCTACCGCGACCGGGTCGACCAGCATCTGCGCATCGGCATGCGCGCGGTCGAGTTGCTGCGCCGCCTGCGCCTCGACCAGCTGCACAGTCGCAAACTGCGCAGTTTCGCAGAGGTCGCCTTCCAGTAAGGGCGGCGCGGCACGAGCTGGCCGCGCGGGACAGGCGTGTTTCCGCTTGCGCGCCTGGCGCGCGAGGCATACGCTGGTATCCCCCCGTCTACTGCAGCCACCCGGTGCACCCGGGTTGTGAGGAGTACCCCCATGCCAAGCCCAGCCTCGCCCAGCATTGCCGCCATCCGCACCTTGGCATTGGTTGGTCCGGCGGCTGCTGGGAAGACCAGTCTGGTGGAGTGCCTGCTGCATCGCGCGGGCATGATCGGCGCCGTCGGGAGCCTCGAGCGCGGCTCGACGGTCAGCGACCACGATCCGCTGGAGCGCCGGATGCAGCACTCGCTGAGTACGTCGATCCTGCATCTGGACCACGCGGGCACACGCGTCCATCTGATCGACACCCCCGGCTCGCCCGATTTCGTCGGGCAGTCGCTGCCGGCGCTCGAAGCGGTCGAGACCGCAGTGATCGTGATCAACGCGGCCATCGGCATCGAGCCGATGGCGCAGCGCATGATGGACTACGCGGCGTCGCGCCACCTCGATCGCGTGATCGTCGTCAACAAGATCGATTCGCAGGACATCGATTTGCCCGGGCTGCTGGAGCGGATCCAGGCGTCGTTCGGCAAGGAGTGCCTGCCGCTGAACCTGCCCGATGGCGGGGGCTCGAAGGTGGTCGACTGCTTCTACAACCGCGAAGGGCATAGCGACTTTGGCGCCGTCGATGCCGCCCACCAAGCGCTGGTGGAACAGGTGGTCGAGGTCGACGCGGCTTTCGTCGAACGCTATCTCAACGACGGCGACGTCAATCCGGCCGAGTTGCACGGGCCGCTCGAGCAGGCGCTGCGCGAGGGCCATCTGATCCCGGTGTGCTTTGCGTCGGCGCGTACCGGTGCAGGCGTCGCCGAACTGCTCGACGTCATCGTCAAGCTGCTGCCCAATCCAACCGAATCGAACCCGCCCGATTTCCTGAACGGTGATGGCGATGATGCGGAGCCGGTGCAGGCCCAACCCGACGAGAAGGCGCACGTGCTGGCGCACGTCTTCAAGGTCACGGTCGATCCGTTCGTCGGCAAGTTGGGCGTGTTCCGGATCTGGCAGGGCACCGTGACCAAGGACAGCCTGCTGTACGTGGGCGATGCGCGCAAGCCCTTCAAGGTAGGTCACCTGTTCATGCTGCAGGGCAAGGAGCACGTCGAGGTGCCGCGCGCCCTGCCCGGCGATATCTGCGCTGTGGCGAAGGTCGATGAGTTGCACTTCGACGCCGTGCTGCATGACGCGGCCGAGGACGACCACATCCACCTGAAGCCACTGGCCTTTCCAGTGCCGGTGCATGGGTCGGCGATCGAGCCCAAGCGCCATGGCGACGAGCAGCGCATGTGGGAGATCCTGAACAAACTCGTGGCCGAGGATCCCTGTCTGAAGGTCGAGCACGTGGTCAACACGAACGAAACGGTGATCTACGGCCTGGGCGAGCTGCACCTGCGCGTGCTGCTCGAACGCCTGCGCGAGGTCTACAAGTTCGAGGTGCAGACGCGGCCGCCGCGCATCGCCTATCGCGAGACGATCACCACCAAGGCAGAAGGCCATCACCGGCACAAGAAGCAGACCGGTGGTGCCGGTCAGTTCGGAGAGGTCTATCTGCGCATTGAGCCGTTGCCACGCGGCAGCGGCTTCGAGTTCGTCGACGCCGTCAAGGGCGGCACGATCCCTGGCCAGTTCATTCCCGCGGTCGAGAAGGGCGTTCGTGAGGTGCTCGCCGGCGGTGCGATCGCCGGCTACCCGGTGGTCGACGTGAAGGTCACCGTGTACGACGGCAAGCACCACTCGGTCGACAGCAAGGAGATCGCGTTCGTCACCGCGGGGCGCAAGGCATTCCTGGCGGCGGTGCGTGAGGCGCGGCCGATTGTGCTCGAGCCGATCGTCAACGTCGAGATCACCGCGCCCGATGTCGCGATGGGTGACATCACCGGTGACTTGTCGTCCAAGCGAGGCCAGGTCAGCGGCAGCGCCAACGGCGCGATGGGCGCGATGATCATCCAGGCCACCGCGCCGCTGTCGGAGCTGTCGGGTTACCAGTCGCGGCTCAATGCGATGACCTCTGGACAGGGCCGCTACACGATCGCGCTGTCGCACTACGAGCCGGTGCCGGTGCCGGTGCAGCAGCAGCTGATGGGCCAATTCAACGTCAAGGAAGAGGACTGACCACCGAGCGGCAGCGGGCAGCGTTTCCAGCCGACCAGCGTTAGCGCATCACCAGCCGGCGCTTGCCTGTGGGCTTGGGAAACAGAGCCTCGAGCTCTGACAGCACGTGCGGCGGAAGTGCGAGGTCGCGACTGCGCCAGTTTTCGATGAGATGCCGCTCGCGGGCAGCCTTGGGAATCGCGATCACCCCGGGTTGGTGGAGCAACCATGCCAATGCGATTTGTGCCGCCGACACGTTGAGCGAAGCCGCCAGCTTGGCCAGCGACGCATGCCGCGAGATGCGGCCGCCATCGATGGGGCTATAGGCCATCAGCGCCATGCGCTGCTCACGCATGCGCGGCAGCAGATCGAATTCGATCCCACGCTCGCTGAGCGAGTAGTAGACCTGATTGGCCGCACAGGATTCCGCGCCGGGCGCAGCCCGCAGCTCGTCGAGATCGTCGACGTCGAAGTTGCTGATCCCCCAATGGCGGATCCAGCCGAGCTGCTGCAACTGCGCAAAGCCGCGCATGGTCTCGGACAGCGGAATATCACCGCGCCAATGGAGCAGATAAAGGTCGATGGTGTCGAGCTTGAGGCGACGCCGGCTTGCGTCGCACGCGCGCTTCAGACCAGCGGCGTCGCCGTGATGGGGGTATGCCTTGCTGACCACGCGCAAGTGGTCGCGCTGAACACCGGGCTCGCAGAGCCCCCGCGCCAGCGCTTGTCCGAGCACGCGCTCGGCGCCACCCTCACCGTACATCTCGGCGGTGTCGAACAGACGGTAGCCGATCCGGATGGCGGTGCAGATCAGATCGACCTCCTGCGCTGCACTGCGCGCACTCTCGCCGAGGCGCCAGGTTCCGAGACCCAGCGTGGGCCACCGCTCGCCAGACGACAGCAAATCAAGCGTGTGCGAGAGGGCCGACATGGATTGCATCGTAGCGAGGCGCAGGGGCGATCGGGCACCCGGGAGATTCCCGTGCGGTCGTTCACGCGGCGAGCTGATCCTGAGATAAGCCATGGGTCGCAGCCTCGGTCACTGGCTGCCGTGCGCTCAAGGTGCTCACCATTGGGCCGATATGACGACCAGCAACGGATCGAACTCGATCATGAACGGCGTTACCACCGCGAAGCGTCGACCCCGCGATGTGGGCGGCTGGGTGGCGCTGTGGCGTAATGCAGAGATTCCGGTGCTGCACGAGACCGCAGCCCAGATCGAGGCGTTGCGTCAGCGCGAAGACGAGGTCAACGCCCATCTGCTGGCGCCGGTGATCAGCGGCGACCCATTGATGTGCCTGAAACTGCTGGCGCACGTTGCCCGTGATCGATCGTGGCGCCGCGTCACCGATACCGAAACCACCACCGCGGCGCTCGTGATGCTGGGCATCAGCCCGTTCTTCCACGACTTTGGTCCGCAGTCATCGATCGAGGACCACTTGGCCGAACACCCGCACGCGCTGGCGGGCCTGATGCGGTTGCTGGTGCGATCTCAGCGCGCGGCCCGCTACGCGCTCGGTTTTGCGGTCCACCGGATGGACCGCGATGCCGAGGTCATCCACGAGGCAGCGCTGTTGCATGACTTTGCCGAGATGCTGCTGTGGTGTCACGCACCGGAGCTGGCGATGGACATCGACCAGCGCCAGCGCGCAGACCCCGCGCTGAGATCGGCTGCTGTACAGCGCCAGGTCCTTGGTGTCGAGCTGGTCGATGTTCAGCAAGCCCTGATGCGCGCCTGGCGCTTACGGAGCTGCTGGTGCGCATCAGTGATGATCATCACGACAACGCACCCCAGGTCAGAAACGTGTTGCTCGCGATCCGACTGGCGCGGCACACACCAGGCTGGGCTCGGACAACGCGGCCATACCCGACGACGTGCGCGACATCTCACAGTTGCTCAACCTCAGGCCGGAGGCAACACTGCGGCTGCTGCACGATCTCGACAGTTGAGGCCTTCAGCGACGGGTCACTGCCTCAGGTGCGGGTCCGTTGGAGCACGTCCTCGAAGATGGGATCATGGAACGCCAGGTGCACGTGAGCAACGCCTGGCACGTGGTGATTGACCGCGCCCGTCAACGTGGCATTGCGTGCCGGGAAGACGATGTTGTCGCAGTGCCCGAAGTAGCACGTGAACAGTGTGCGGATCGACGATGGCTCGCCAACCTCCAGGTCACGCAGCCAAAGGCTACCTTCGCGCATCTGGCGGGCGTTCTCGGTCATCGCGAAGCGCGCCAGCCAGGTGCCTGCATGCGGCGTGCCGATCGTGACGACCGAGTGCACGCGATGCGGCGCGCCGGAACGGCGCAGCCAGGCGCGGACGGCCAGCCCACCCATGCTGTGCGCCACGACGACCGGAGCCAGCGAGGTCGCGCGCTCGAGACGCAGCACCGCGGCCTCGACCGCGTCGATGTAGCGATCGATCGAGCCGAAAACCGGCTCCAGATTGATCGCCACGTACGGTGTGTCGATTTCGCGCAGCCTTGTCATCCACGGATTCCAAAGGCCCCTGTTGCACACGAAACCATGGATCAGCAAGACGCCTCGCTTGCCTGACGCGCCGACCAGCTCGTCCTGCACCGCGCCCGATCGAAAGGGCTGCCGCCAGCCGAAGACGCGCAGGCCGGTGACGACTTCGCCCCACCAAGCTTTCCACAGCGCTCGTACGGAAGGCCTCGGAACGCCGGGGCCGGGGTCGATGCCTCGAAGCCACGCGAATTCGCATGCCAGCGCCCACGCGTGGACGTTCAAGACGGCCAGCGCCGCGATCACCGCTAACCACCACGGCGAGCCGCTTCGTGCAGCCCACGACCCAGCTGCGATTGACAGAACCATCAGGCCGAAGACCCAGCCGCGTTGCATCCGCGCCAGCATCATCGGAGGACTATCGAGGGCCGGCGCTTCGCGAGCCTGCGGGACGGTACGCTGCGGTGATGTCGCGCTGGGCCACCACGATTGCTTCGCGGCTGCAGCAGGTGCAGGCGTTGCGCCGGGCGCGGGCAGCCGATCCCACCTTGCGAGAGCGTGTGCGGGCGGTCAAGCGGTTCCAGCATGGCCGCTTCCTGCGTGACTACGCTGGATTGCTGGCCAGTCCACGGTACGGCGATGCGGCGCGGTTCTTTCTCGAGCACATCTACGGGCCGGGTGACTACGCGGCCCGCGACGCCGAGTTCGAGCGGGTTGCACCGGTGATGGCGCGCATGCTCCCAGGCGACGTGATGCGCACCGTCGCCGGCTTGATGGAGTTGCACGCACTCACCGAAGAATTGGATCAACAAATGGCGGCGGCACTGGGCTCGGCAGATCTCGACGATCGATCGTATCGTGCAGCGTGGTTGCGGGTCGGCCGGCGCGCCGACCGCGAGCAGCAACTGAGTTTGCTACTGCTCGCGGGACGCGAGCTAGACCGATATACCGGCAGCAAGATACTTGCTGCCACGTTGCGCGTGATGCGCGGCCCGGCACACGCGGCAGGGTTCGGGCGCTTGCAGTCGTTTCTCGAGGCTGGGATGTCGGCGTTTGCCAGCATGGCTGGAGCAAACGAGTTCCTGCGCTTGATCGAGGACCACGAAATGCAAACGATCGATGACTTGTTTACCTCAAAATGAAAACCCGGTCACACTTATGCGACCGGGTTTTCTAATAATAGCCTGACAATGTCCTACTTTCACACGGGAATCCGCACTATCATCGGCGCAGAGGCGTTTCACTATCCTGTTCGGGATGGGAAGGAGTGGGACCACCTCGCTATGGTCATCAGGCTTGACTTGTCGCCACCTTGCCTCGGCAAGACAGCCAATCCATAGAAGTCAAATCAGTTTGATTGCGCTACCTGGCATAACCCATTGACGATCACGTCAAAATTATAGGGTCAAGCCGCACGAGCAATTAGTACCGGTTAGCTCAACTGGTTGCCCAGCTTCCACATCCGGCCTATCAACGTCCTGGTCTTGGACGACTCTTCAGGGGGCTCGAGGCCCCGGCAAGACTCATCTTGAGACGAGTTTCCCGCTTAGATGCTTTCAGCGGTTATCTCTTCCGCACTTAGCTACTCGGCAATGCCACTGGCGTGACAACCGATACACCAGAGGTGCGTCCACTCCGGTCCTCTCGTACTAGGAGCAGGCTCTCTCAATCTTGCAGCGCCCACGGAAGATAGGGACCAAACTGTCTCACGACGTTTTAA
>DASTZF010000008.1:0-2794 GCA_035764445.1 Burkholderiaceae bacterium | reverse complement strand
GCACCACCGGCGACCCCAAGGGCGTGGTGACCCATCACCGCGGCGCGTACCTGAACGCGGTGTGCAACGCGCTGACTTGGACGATGCCGCACTTTCCGAAGTACCTGTGGACGCTGCCGATGTTCCACTGCAATGGTTGGTGTTTTCCCTGGACGGTGGCGCTGCTCGGCGGCACGCACGTGTGCCTGCGCCGCGTCGAGGCGAAGGCGATCCTCGACGCGATGCGCGAGCACGGCGTCGACCACTACTGCGCCGCACCGATCGTGCACAACCTGATCATCAACGCGCCGTCGGCGCTGCGCGACGGCATCACGCAGCGGGTGCGCGGCATGGTGGCCGGCGCCGCGCCGCCGGCCGCGATGATCGAAGGCATGGCACGGATCGGCTTCGACATCACGCACGTCTACGGCCTCACCGAGACCTACGGGCCGGCGTCGGTGGCGGTCAGGCGCCCGGCGTGGGGCGAGCAGAGCCTGTCGGAGCAGACGCGGCTGAACGGCCGACAGGGCGTGCGCTACGCGCTGCAGGAGGGCATGACCGTGCTCGACCCCGACCGCCTGCACGAGACGCCCGCCGACGGCCAGACGATGGGCGAGATCATGTTCCGCGGCAACATCGTGATGAAGGGCTATCTGAAGAACCCTGCGGCCACCGCGAAAGCGTTCGCCGGTGGCTGGTTCCACACCGGCGACCTCGGCGTGATGGAGGCCGACCGCTACGTCAAGATCAAGGACCGCAGCAAGGACATCATCATCTCGGGCGGCGAGAACATCAGCTCGCTCGAGGTCGAGGACGCGCTGTATCGCCATCCGGCGGTGATGGCGTGTGCGGTGGTCGCCAAGCCGGACCCCAAGTGGGGCGAAACGCCGCTGGCCTACGTGGAGCTGAAGGCCGGCGCCAGCGTGCAGGCGGCCGAGCTGATCGCACACTGCAAATCGCTGCTCGCCAGCTACAAGGTGCCCAAGGAGATCCGCTTCGAGGAGATTCCCAAGACCTCGACCGGCAAGATCCAGAAGTTCGCGCTGCGCGAACGGGCCAAGTCGGCCAGCGCGATCGAATGAAGGCGGGTCGACGAACCCGATCACACCATGCTGACCACCGATGAACCGTTGTTGCACTGCGCGCGCGACCCGCGCGGCGTGGTGACGCTGACGCTGAACCGCCCACAGGCGTTCAATGCGCTGTCCGAGGCGATGCTCGACGCGCTGCAGAGCGAGCTCGACGCGCTGGCCGGCGACGACACGTTGCGTGTTCTCGTCATCGCCGCCGCCGGCAAGGCGTTCTGCGCGGGGCACGACTTGAAGGAGATGCGCGCCGCGCCGTCGCTCGAGTACTACCAGCGGCTGTTCGAGCGCTGCTCGCGCATGATGCTGGCGATCCAGCGGCTGCCGGTGCCGGTGATCGCGCGAGTGCACGGCGTCGCCACCGCGGCCGGCTGCCAGCTGGTGGCGATGTGCGATCTGGCGGTGGCGGCGCGCGACGCGCGCTTCGCAGTCAGCGGCGTCAACTTCGGGCTCTTCTGCAGCACGCCGGGCGTCGCGCTGTCGCGCAACGTGTCGCGCAAGGCGGCCTTCGAGATGCTGGTCACCGGCGACTTCATCTCGGCCGACGAGGCGCTCGCCAAGGGCCTCGTCAACCGCGTGGTCGACGCCGCCGAGCTCGACGCGGCGCTCGAGGCGCTCGCGGGGCGCATCGTCTCCAAGCCGCGGGTGGCGATCGCGATGGGCAAGGCGCTGTTCTACCGGCAGCTCGAAACGGGCATCGCCGACGCGTATGCCGACGCCGGGCAGACGATGGCGTGCAACATGATGGACGCCTGCGCGCTCGACGGCGTGCAGGCCTTCATCGACCGCCGCAAGGCGTAGGTCTGCTGCAGGCGCTTACGATGCGGGGATGAAATCCCCTCGCATCCCCGGCCGGCGCTTCCTGCATTCGCCCGGCCCGACCCCGCTGCCCGACGCCGTGCTGCACGCGATGAGCGTGCAGCCGATGGATCTCGGCGACCCGCGCGTCGACGCCAACATCGACGCCTGTGAGCGCGGCCTGGCGCGCCTGCTGCACACCGAGGCTTCGCAGTTGTTCCTCTACGCGTCCAACGGCCACGGCGTGTGGGAGGCGGTGATCGAGAACCTGGCGGCGCCGGGGCAGGCGGTGCTGGTGCCCGGCACCGGGCACTTCTCCGACTCGTGGGCCGTGCAAACCGAGGCCCTGGGTCGCCGCGTCGTCCGCACACCCTGGCGCGAGGGCTGGCCGATCGACGCCGCGGCGGTCGAGCAGGCTTTGCGCGACGACCGTGCACACGAGGTCCAGGCGGTGTTTGCGGTCCACACCGACACCGCCAGCGGCGTGACCAGCGATCTCGCAGCCTTGCGGCGTGCGATCGACGCCGCGCACCATCCGGCGCTGCTGGTGGCCGACGTGGTCGCATCGCTCGGCGCGGCGCCGTTCGCGATGGATGCACTGGGTGTAGACGTCGCGGTGGGCGCCTCGCAAAAGGGCCTGATGTGCCCGCCGGGCGTCGGCTTCATCGCCGTCAACGACAAGGCGATGAAGCGGGCCGAGCGCTGCCCGGCGCCGCGCTTCTACTGGGACTGGGTGCGCCGTCGGCACGAGTTGTCGTACCGCAAGTTTTGCGGCACGCCACCGCAGAATCTGCTGTTCGGCCTCGAGGCGGCGCTGTCGCTGATTTTCAACGAGGGCCTCGACACGGTGTGGGCGCGCCACGCCCGCCTGGCCGGTGCGTTGCATGCGGCCGTCGAAGGCTGGCGTGACGGCGGCAGGCTCGACTTCTTCG
>DASTZF010000007.1:0-11266 GCA_035764445.1 Burkholderiaceae bacterium | reverse complement strand
CAATCGGTGCAGTGGCGGTCGGTATCTGGTATTCACTGCTGCAGCAGCTCACTTCGACGCAGCAGGCACGCAACGGCTTCCTGAAGGGCGAGATCGCCAAGCTCGAGACGCAGATCAAGGACATCGCCAACCTGCGCAACGAGATCGAAGCGCTGAAGGCCCGCCAGCGTGCAGTGGAGGACCTGCAGACCAACCGCAACATCCCCGTCTACCTGCTCGACGAGTTGGTCAAGCAGACGCCAGAAGGCATCTACCTCACCTCCATCAAGCAGAACGGCGGCGTCGTCACCGTGGCCGGCGTGGCGCAGACCAATGAGCGGGTGTCGGAGTTCCTGCGCAATGCCCAGTACAACTCCAAGTGGCTCGAGCGCCCGGAGCTGGTCGAGATCAAGGCGGTCAGCATGACCACCACCAACAAGGAGCAGCGTCGTCTGTTCGACTTTTCGATGCGGGTCACGATGAAGCGGCCCGCACCGCCTGCGCCGGCAGGCTCCGCACCGGGCGGCGCCGCCGTTGCGGGCAAGTCGGCGTGAAGAGGTGATCCATGGCTACCCGTTCGCGCCAACTCAACTTTGACGTCACCACGCTGCTGGACCATGCGGCATCGCAGTTCCGCGGTCTCAATGCGCGCGAACCCGGCCAGTGGCCGGCGCTGCCCAAGCTGGCCGCCTGGTTCGGTGCGGCCGTGCTGGTGGTCGTGGTCGGCTGGTTCGCGGTGCTGTCCAACGCTGCCGACGAGCTGCAGACCGAACGTGATCGCGAACCCGCGCTGAAGTCCGATTACCGCAACAAGCTCGCGCAAGCCGTCAACCTGACCGAGTTGCGCAAACAGAAGCTGCAGGTGCAGGAATACGTGACCCAGCTCGAGAAGCAATTGCCCGGCAAGGCCGAGATGGACGCGCTGCTGTCCGACATCAACCAGGCCGGGCTCGGCCGCGGGCTGCAGTTCGAGCTGTTCAGGCCCGGGCAGGTGGAAGTCAAGGAGTACTACGCCGAGCTGCCGATCACGCTGCGGGTCACGGGTCGCTATCACGATCTCGGCTCGTTCGCGGCCGACGTGGCCAACCTGTCGCGCATCGTGACCCTGCACAACCTGAACATCGGCGCCATCCAGGCCAAGGACACCAGCGGCAATCTGGCGATGGAAGCCACCGCACGGACTTATCGCTATCTCGATACGAGCGAGGTCGACGCCCAGCGCAAGGCCGCGGCAGCCAAGGCGGGAGCCAAGAAATGAGCAAGCCCGCCATGAAGTGGATGGCCCTGGCGGCGTTGGCCGCAACGCTCGCCGGCTGCGGTGCCGACACCGATGAGTTGCAGGGCTGGATGGATCAGCAGCGGCGCGACGTCAAGCCCAGCGTCACGCCGCTGACGCCGCCCAAGAAGTTCGACCCGGCACCGTATGCGAGCCTGCAGGCAGTCGAGCCGTTCAGCCAACAGAAGCTCTCGGTGGCGCTCAAACAGGAGGCCAAGCAGCCCAATTCGCTGCTGTCCGCCGAGTTGAACCGCCGCAAGGAGCCGTTGGAGTTCTACACCCTCGATGGCATGAACATGGTGGGCAGCGTGACCAAGCAAGGACGGCCATTCGCTCTGCTGAAAGTGGACAACCTGCTTTATCAGGTGAAGGTCGGCGACTACCTCGGTCAAAACTACGGGCGGATTGTCAAGATCACCGAGACCGAGATCGCGCTGCGCGAGATCGTTCAGGACGCGGCCGGTGAATGGATCGAGCGGCCCAGCACGCTGCAGCTGCAGGAGAAGGCGCGATGAATCAACAGCGGGAGAAACTCAACATGCTGAAGTGGCGCCTGAGAGCGGCTGCCTTCGTGGTGGCGCTCGCCGCACCGCTGGCGGGCTGGGCCCAAAACACGATTCAGGCCATCACCAGCAGCCAGCAGGCCGGCAGCGAAGTCGTTCGCATCGAGATGGCCGAGCCGCTGGATGCGGTGCCCAACGGCTTCACGGTCCAGGCACCCCCGCGGGTCGCTCTCGACCTGCCCGGCATCGGCAACGGCCTTGGCCGTTCGACGGTGGACATCAACCAGGGCAACCTGCGCTCGGTGAGCGTGGCGCAAGCGGGCGACCGCACGCGGCTGGTATTCAACCTGAAGCAGGCCGCCAACTACAAGGCCGAACTGCAGGGCAAGGTCCTCGTCGTCATCCTCGAAGGGTCCGGGGCCACCGCCACTGCGGGCCCAACCAGCCCGACCGGTGAGCCGTTGCACTTCGCGGCCAGCCAGAATCGTGAGCAACTGCCCCTCAAGGACATCGACTTCCGCCGCGGTCCCGATGGCGCTGGCCGCGTCGTCGTGGGCCTGGCCAACACCCAGGTCGGTGTCGATATCCGCCAGCAAGGACAGAACCTGGTGGTCGAATTCCTGCGCTCGACGTTGCCCGATGCGCTGCGTCGCCGCCTCGACGTGACCGACTTCGGCACGCCGGTGCAGTCGGTGTCGGCCCAGCAAAGCGGTGACCGGGTGCGCCTGGTCGTCGAGCCGCGCGGCTCGTGGGAGCACAGCGCGTACCAGACCGACAACCAGTTCGTGCTCGAAGTGCGGCCGTTGAAGATCGACCCGAACAAGCTCACGCAAGGGCCGGGGTACGCCGGCGAGAAGCTGTCGTTGAACTTTCAGAACATCGAGGTGCGGGCACTGCTGCAAGTCATCGCCGACTTCACCAATTTCAACGTTGTGACGAGCGATACCGTCACCGGCAGCGTGACGCTGCGGCTCAAGGACGTGCCGTGGGACCAGGCGCTGGACATCATCCTGCAGAGCAAGGGCCTCGGCGTTCGCAAGTCGGGAAACGTGTTGTGGATCGCGCCGAAAGACGAGCTCGCCGCCAAGGAGAAGCTCGACCTGGAGTCGCGCAAGCAGGTGGCCGATCTGGAGCCGCTGCGCACGCAGTCGTTTCAGCTGAACTACACCAAGGCTGAAGATGTCGCCAGAGGGCTGACCGGACAGGGGTCCGGGCAGCAGCAGGGCGGCCAGGCGACGCGCATCCTGAGCCCGCGCGGCAGCGTGATCTCCGAGCCGAGGACGAACCAGATCTTCGTCACCGACATCCCGTCGAAACTGGAGGAGATCCAGGGGCTGATCAGCAAGATCGACGTCCCGGTGCGCCAGGTGATGATCGAGGCTCGCATCGTCGAAGCCTCGGACAGCTTCGGTCGCGCGTTGGGCGTCAAGCTCGGTGCGCTCGACCTCAACAGTGCCAACCCCGGCTACTCGGTCGGCGGCGGCAATACGCGGATCTCGCTGCCCACCGGTAACTACCTCGGCGTCGGCGAACAAACGGGCCAGGCGGCCATCACCGGCGGCAGCTACATCCCGAACACGCAGTTCATCAATCTGCCCGCCAACACCAGCACCCTCGGCGGCGCCACCGCGGCGTCGTTTGCGCTGTCGCTATTCAGCGCGTCGGCGCAGAAGTTCCTGAACCTGGAGTTGTCAGCGCTGGAGGCCGACGGCAAGGGCAAGATCATCTCCAGCCCGCGCGTGATCACCGCCGACCAGATCAAGGCGCTGATCGAGCAAGGTACCGAGCTGCCGTACCAGGTGGCCACTTCCAGCGGCGCCACCTCGATCCAGTTCCGCAAGGCCAACCTGAAACTCGAGGTCACGCCGCAGATCACGCCCGAAGGCAATGTGATCCTCGACGTCGACGTCAACAAGGACAGCGTCGGTCAAAACACGCCGGCAGGCTTCGCGATCGACACCAAGCACGTCAAGACCCAGGTGCTGGTCGAGAACGGTGGCACCGTGGTGATCGGTGGCATCTTCACCCAGAACGAGCGCGAGGACGTCAACAAGGTGCCTCTGCTGGGTGACGTGCCGGTGATCGGCTATCTGTTCAAGAACACCGTGCGCTCGTCCGGCAAGACCGAGCTGTTGGTGTTCCTGACACCCAGGATCATCACCGACCGCACCGCGGCCCGCTGATCCGAAACAAAAGAAGGCGCCGGCCGTCTGGCCGGCGCTTCGCATTCAGCAGCCGCCAACACCATGGCCGTCATTGCATTGATCGGCATGCCGGGTAGCGGCAAGTCGAGCGTCGGGCGGCAACTCGCTCGTCGCCTCGACTGGACCTTCGCCGACGCCGATGCCGAGATCGAGCGGCAGGTCGGCTGCACCATCCGCGAGTATTTCGAGCGGCACGGTGAGGCTGCGTTTCGCGAGGTCGAGCAGTCGACGCTCGCTGGCCTGCTCGGCCGTGAAAGGCTGGTGCTGGCCACCGGCGGCGGTGCCGTGACGCGCGAGGCCAATCGGCAGGCGCTGTCGTCGCGGGCGGTGGTGGTGTACCTGCGCTCCTCACCCGAGGAGCTGATGCGACGGCTCCGGCACGACACGCATCGCCCGCTGCTGCAAGTCAACGACCCGATGCGCAAGCTGCGCGATCTGTTCCATGAGCGCGATCCGCTGTATCGCGAATGTGCGCGCTTCGTGATCGAGACCGGGCGACCCTCGGTCAAGATCCTTGCCGGCATGATCCTGATGCAACTCGAGCTGGCTGGCGTGATCGATCCGTCGCGCGTGCCCGGGCCAGGCGCCGCGAACAACCACAGCGCCTGAGCGCGCCGCCCCGCCATGGCGTGCCCTCTACACTAGGCGCATGCTCAGCGCGTCGCTTCACGAATCGAGCAAGCTCGCGCACCGTGTCGCGGTCGACCTCGGAGCGCGCAGCTATGACGTGCTGATCGGCAGCGGCGTGCTCGACGACGCGTCTACTTGGCGTTCGGCGCCGCAGGGCGCCAGTGCGATGGTGGTCACCAACTCGACGGTCGGGCCGCTGTACCTGGAGCGTGTGCGTCAGGTGCTGCTCGCACGCCATCGGCGCGTGCACAGCGTCGAGTTGCCCGACGGCGAGCAGCACAAGGACTGGTCGACGCTGAACCGCGTGTTCGATGCGTTGCTGCAGTCCCACTGCGACCGTGACACCACGGTGTACGCGCTCGGTGGCGGCGTCGTGGGCGATATCGCAGGCTTTGCCGCCGCCTGCTTCATGCGCGGTGTACCGCACGTGCAGCTGCCCACCACTTTGCTCGCGCAGGTGGACTCGTCGGTCGGCGGCAAGACGGCGATCAACCACCCGCTGGGCAAGAACCTGATCGGCGCGTTCCATCAGCCACGGGTGGTTCTGTGCGACGTCGATGCGCTGAGCACGCTGCCCGAACGCGAGCTGCGTGCAGGCTTGGCCGAGGTCATCAAGTACGGGCCGATCGCGGACTGGTCGTTCTTCGAGTGGATCGAGCATCACGTCGATGATCTGTTGGCCCGCGAGACCCAGGCGCTGCTGCACGCCGTCAAGCGCTCGTGCGAAATCAAGGCGGACGTCGTGGCGCGCGACGAGCGCGAGGGTGGGCTGCGCGCGGTGCTGAATTTCGGTCACACCTTCGGGCACGCGATCGAGGCTGGGCTGGGCTTTGGCACCTGGCTGCACGGCGAGGCGGTTGCCGCCGGCATGGTGATGGCGGCGACGCTGTCGGCGCGTCTGGGGCTGGTCGACGAGGAAACCGGCGTCCGCTTGGCCGCCCTGCTGGCGCGCTGCGGTTTGCCCACCCAGGGCCCGGCCCTCGGTGCGGAGCGCTACCTCGATCTGATGCGCTCCGACAAGAAAACCAAGGACGGCGACATTCGCTTCGCGTTGATCGAGGGACGCGGCCGAGCCGTGGTGCGCAGCGCACGCGACGACTTGGTACGAGAGACGCTCGAGCTTCACTCGCCGCGAGTCTGAGCCTCAAGCGCTCGCCGATGGCCCGGCTCCCTCGTCTGGCTGTTGCCGACCATGCGCACCTGGTGCTGCTGCGCGGGCACGCCAGCCAGCCGGTCTTCCAGGACGATGCCGATCGCGCGGCGTTCCTGTCGGCATTGCACAGCGCCTGCCGCGCCGAGCGGGTGGCGCTGCACGGGTACGCGCTGCTTCCAGATCGCGTCTGGCTGCTCTGCACCCCAAGCGGTGCGCACGGTTTGGCGCGGACGGTGCAGTCTCTTGGCCGTGGCTTCTCGGCGGCGTTCAATCGGCGTCACGGCCGCAGCGGCAGCGTGTGGGACGGCCGCTTCCGTGCGGCCGTCGTCGAGGGCGGTGCGGCCTCCTTGGAGGCTATGGTGTTCGTCGACCAGGCACCGGTCCGCGAACGATTGGCTGGCTCCGCGGAGCTCGCGAGTTGGTCGAGCGCCCGCCAGCATACCGGGCTGGAGCCGGCATCGATGCTGACCGATGCCGCTGCCTACTGGGCGCTGGGCAATACGCCGTTCGATCGCTGCGCCGCCTATCGCACCATGCTCGACGAGCCGCAGAGCAGCCAACTGATCGAGCGCCTGTCGGCGGCCACGCATCGTGGGTGGGCCATCGGTTCGTCGACATTCCTGGACCGGATACTCCACATGGCGGAGCGCCCGGTCACGCCGCGTCCGCGTGGCAGGCCACGCAAGCGCTGACTTCGTGGTTCGTCGCGCCGTTGGGACGAGCCTGATCGGGAAGAAGGCACTCACGCTGAACGATGTCCAGGCATGCCAGGCTCGGCATAGGCACGAGCCCAACGACGCGCTCTCGCGATATGTCCCCAATTTAGCACCCAGGTCAGGTTGGTCGTTCATATATATGATCTGACCCCTTTTATTGACATTGTGCAGCTTGCTGCACTGCATTAGATTCGCCGTGAAGGCACCAGGGACACATGACGATGAGCCATCAGCCCCGAACGAACGACGACCTGCTGGCGCAAGCCGAGCGCGATGGCCTGTACAGCAAGGCCTTCGAGCACGACGCCTGCGGTGTGGGCTTTGTCGCGCACATCAAGGGCGTCAGGTCCCATCAGATCATCGAGCAAGGGCTGCAGATCCTGGCCAACCTCGACCATCGCGGCGCGGTCGGCGCCGACAAGCTGATGGGCGACGGTGCCGGCATCCTGATCCAGATTCCGGACGAGTACTACCGCGCCGAGATGGCTGAGCTGGGCGTGGAATTGCCGCCCCCCGGCGAATACGGCGTCGGCATGATCTTCCTGCCGAAGGAGCACGCGTCGCGGCTCGCCTGCGAGCAAGAGCTGGCGCGTGCGGTCAGGGCCGAGGGGCAGGTGTTGATCGGCTGGCGCGACGTACCGGTCGACCGCGCGATGCCGATGTCACCCGCCGTGCGTGCCAAGGAGCCGGTGATCCGGCAGATCTTCATCGGCCGCGGGCCCGACGTCATCGTTCCCGACGCGCTGGAGCGCAAGCTGTATGTGATCCGCAAGACGGCCTCGGCAGCGATCCAGGCGCTCAAGCTCACGCACAGCCGCGAATACTACGTGCCGAGCATGAGCTGCCGCACCGTGATCTACAAGGGGCTGCTGCTGGCCAGCCAGGTGGGGCAGTACTACCAGGATCTGCAGGATCCGCGGGTGGTCTCGGCGCTGGCGCTGGTGCACCAGCGCTTCTCGACCAACACGTTCCCCGAGTGGCCGTTGGCGCACCCGTACCGAATGGTCGCGCACAACGGCGAGATCAACACCGTCAAGGGGAACTTCAACTGGATGCGCGCTCGCGAGGGCGTGATGAAGTCACCGGTGCTCGGCGACGACCTGAAGAAGCTCTATCCGATCAGCTTCGAGGGCCAGAGCGATACCGCGATCTTCGACAACGCGCTCGAGCTGCTGGTGATGGCCGGTTACCCGCTGGCGCACGCGGCGATGATGATGATTCCGGAGGCGTGGGAGCAGCACGAGCTGATGGACGCGCGCCGGCGCGCGTTCTACGAGTACCACGCGGCGATGCTCGAACCGTGGGATGGCCCCGCGGCGATGGTGTTCACCGACGGCAAGCAGATCGGCGCCACGCTCGACCGCAACGGGCTGCGCCCGGCGCGCTACCTCGTGACCGACGACGACATCGTCGTGATGGCCTCCGAGTCGGGCGTGCTGCCGATTCCCGAGGCCCGGGTGGTCAAGAAGTGGCGCCTGCAGCCCGGCAAGATGTTCCTGATCGACATCGAGCAGGGACGCATCGTCGACGACGACGAACTGAAGCACCAGCTGGCGTTCGCCAAGCCGTATCGCCAGTGGATCGAGACCGTACGCGTCCGACTCGATTCGATCGCAGCCGACGGCGCGCCGTCGCCATCGGCGGAGTCACTGCTCGACCGCCAGCAGGCGTTCGGCTACACGCAGGAGGACATGAAGTTCCTGCTCGCGCCGATGGCCGCCAATGGCGAAGAAGCGGTCGGCTCGATGGGCAACGACTCGCCGCTGGCGGTGCTGTCGGACAAGAACAAGTCGCTCTACAACTACTTCAAGCAGCTGTTCGCGCAGGTGACCAACCCGCCGATCGACCCCATCCGCGAGGCGATCGTGATGTCGCTGAACAGCTTCATCGGTCCGAAACCGAATCCGCTGGACATCAACGCGATCAACCCGCCGATGCGCCTCGAAGTGCATCAGCCGGTGCTCGATTTCGACGACATGGCGCGCCTGCGCGACATCGAGCGTCACACGTCGGGCAAGTTCAGGAGCTACGAGCTCGACATCACCTACCCGGTCAGCTGGGGCCGCGAAGGTATCGAGGCCAAACTGGCGTCGCTGTGCGCCGAATCGGTCGACGCGATCCGCGGCGGCTACAACATCCTGATCATCACCGACCGTCGCGTCGGCCGCGACCAGGTGGCGATTCCGGCGCTGCTGGCGCTGTCGGCGGTGCACCACCACTTGGTGCGAGAGGGCCTGCGCACGACGGCGGGGCTGGTGGTTGAGACGGGTTCGGCGCGCGAGGTGCATCACTTTGCCGTGCTCGCAGGCTACGGGGCCGAGGCGGTGCACCCCTATCTCGCGCTCGAGTCGCTGATCGAGTGGCATCGGGAGCTGCCCGGCGAGCTGTCACCCGAGAAGGCCATCACCAACTACATCAAGGCGATCGGCAAGGGCCTGTCCAAGGTGATGTCGAAGATGGGCATCAGCACGTACATGTCGTACTGCGGCGCCCAGATCTTCGAGGCGATCGGCCTGTCGAAGGCTTTCGTCGACAAGTATTTCCGCGGCACCGCGTCGCAGGTCGAGGGCATCGGCGTGTTCGAGGTCGCCGAGGAGTCGCTGCGCATGCACCGCGCGGCGTTCGGATCGGACCCGGTGCTCGCCAACATGCTCGACGCCGGCGGCGAGTACGCGTGGCGCACGCGTGGCGAAGAGCACATGTGGACGCCCGATGCGATTGCCAAGTTGCAGCACAGCGTGCGCGGCAACCGCTTCGAAACCTATCGCGAGTACGCCCAGCTGATCAACGACCAGTCGCGGCGCCACATGACCTTGCGCGGGTTGTTCGAGTTCAAGGTCGATCCAGCCAGGGCGATTCCGCTGGACGAGGTCGAGCCGGCGGCCGAGATCGTCAAGCGTTTCGCCACCGGCGCGATGAGCCTCGGCTCGATCTCCACCGAAGCGCATACCACGCTGGCGGTGGCGATGAACCGCATCGGCGGCAAGAGCAATACCGGCGAGGGCGGCGAGGACCCGGCGCGGTACCGCAACGAGCTCAGGGGAATTCCGATCGCCGACGGCACCAAGCTGTCCGACGTCATCGGCAGCAAGGTGGTCGAGGCTGACTACGCGTTGAAGGCCGGCGACAGCCTGCGCTCGAAGATCAAGCAGGTCGCGTCGGGTCGCTTCGGCGTCACCACCGAGTACCTGGTGTCAGCCGACCAGTTGCAGATCAAGATGGCGCAGGGGGCCAAGCCCGGCGAAGGCGGGCAGCTGCCCGGCGGCAAGGTCAGCGAGTACATCGGCTACTTGCGCTACTCGATCCCGGGCGTGGGACTGATCAGCCCGCCGCCGCACCACGACATCTATTCGATCGAAGACCTCGCGCAGCTGATTCACGACCTGAAGAACGCCAACCCGCGCGCAGGCGTCAGCGTCAAGCTGGTATCGGAAGTCGGCGTCGGCACCGTGGCCGCGGGGGTGGCCAAGTGCAAAGCGGACCACGTGGTGATCGCCGGGCACGACGGCGGCACCGGCGCGTCGCCGTGGTCGAGCATCAAGCACGCGGGCACGCCGTGGGAGCTGGGCCTCGCCGAAACACAGCAGACGCTGGTGCTGAATCGACTGCGCGGCCGCATCCGCGTGCAGGTCGATGGCCAGATGAAGACCGGTCGCGACGTGGTGATCGGCGCGATGCTCGGTGCCGACGAGTTCGGCTTCGCCACCGCGCCGTTGGTGTCCGAAGGCTGCATCATGATGCGCAAGTGCCACCTCAATACCTGCCCGGTAGGGGTGGCCACGCAAGACCCGGTGCTGCGCAAGAAGTTCGCCGGCCGTCCCGAGCACGTCGTGAACTTCTTCTTCTTCGTCGCCGAGGAAGCGCGCCAGATCATGGCGCAACTGGGCATCCGCACGGTCGACGAGCTGATCGGCCGCAGCGACCTGCTCGACATGCGCAAGGGTCTCGCTCACTGGAAGGCCAGGGGTCTGGACTTCTCGCGCGTGTTCCATCAGCCCGCTGTCGGCGCCGACGTGGCGCGCCACCAGGTCGAGAGCCAGGACCACGGGCTTGCGAAGGCGCTCGACGTCAGGCTGATCGACAAGTGCAGGTCGGCGATCGAGCGCGGCGAGAAGGTGCAGATCCTCGAGGAAGCGCGCAACGTCAACCGCTCGGTCGGCGCGATGCTGTCCGGCGAATTGATTCGCCAGCGGCCCGATGGCCTGCCCGACCAGACCATCTTCATCCAGATGGAAGGCACCGGTGGCCAGAGCTTCGGCGCCTTTGTGGCGCAAGGCATCACGCTGTACCTGATCGGCGATGCCAACGACTACACCGCCAAGGGCATGTCGGGCGGCCGCGTGGTCGTGCGCCCGAGCATCGACTTCCGAGGCGACGCCACCAAGAACATCATCGTCGGCAACACCGTCCTGTACGGCGCCACCCGCGGCGAGGCGTTCTTCCGCGGCGTCGCGGGCGAGCGCTTCGCCGTGCGCAACAGCGGCGCGACCACCATCGTCGAGGGCGTCGGCGACCATGGCTGCGAGTACATGACCGGTGGCGTCGTCGTCGTCATCGGCAAGACCGGCCGCAACTTCGCGGCCGGCATGTCCGGCGGCATCGCCTACGTCTTCGACGACGATGGCCAGTTCGCCAAGCGCTGCAACACCGCGATGGTCGCGCTCGAGAAGGTGCTGCCGAAGGATGAGCAGCAGGCGACCACGCCGGCATCGACCTGGCACAACGGCCTTCCCGATGAGGCGCAGCTGCGCCGACTGATCGAGGACCATCACCGCTGGACCGGCTCGCTGCGTGCGCGCGAGATC
>DASTZF010000006.1:0-6634 GCA_035764445.1 Burkholderiaceae bacterium | reverse complement strand
TGGTCGAGTCGTTCATCGGGCCTCCGTGCGCTCGGCAGCGCACGAGCGTGGCGCAAGCGCGGCAAAGTGATGGCGATGCTAGGGGGGCGCCCATCGCCGACCAAGCAGGCGTAGAGTGGTGTCGCGCCTTGAGTTCCACGATCTGGGAGTAGCGTCATGTCCGCCCGCGCCGCCGAAGGCACCGCCGCGCTCGAAAAGGCCCTCGACGTGCTCGACGCCGTCGGCGATTCGCGGACCGGCTTGAGCCAGGTCGAGCTCGGTCAGCGGCTGCGGCTGCCGCGCACCACGCTGTACCGCCTGCTCGGCACCTTGGTCGGCCGCGGGCTGCTGCGGCGCGACCCGCTGCGCCGCGTTTATTGCCTCGGCCAGCGTTGCTTCGAGTACGCACGCAACAGCTACGCGATGCCCGACCTGGTGGCCGCGGCCGGCGCCGAGCTGCGCGCGCTGCGCGACATCAGCGGCGAGACCACGTACCTCGCCGCGCTCGACGGGCTAGAGGTGGTGTCGCTCGAGCGCTGCGACGGTGCGCACAGCCAGCGCTCGCACACCGAGCCCGGACAGCGCAAGCCGCTGCACTGCACCAGCCAGGGCAAGGCGATCCTGGCGGCACTGCCACCCGAGCAGCGCGATGCGATCGTGCGGGACATCGAACTCGCCGCACTGACGCCGCGCACGATCACCGACCGCAGGCGGCTGCACGGCGAGCTGCGGCTCACCGCCACGCGCGGCTGGTCGATCGACGACGAAGAGATCGTGATCGGCACGCGCTGCTGCGGCGCCGCGATCGTCGACGGGCAGGGGCAGGTGCGCGGCGCGATCAGCATCGCCGGGCCGGCGTTCCGGCTGTCGATGGAGCGCGTGGCGCTGCTCGGGCCCGAGGTGGCCGAGGCGGCGCGGCGCATCGGCGCGCAACTGAGCAGTGCGGCGCCGCAGCGCATCGCGGGCGACGTGCGGCTGGTCGACGGCGATTGGGCCTTCGAAGGTGCGCACCCGCTGTGGCACGCGGCGTCGAACCGGCTGTGGTGGGCCGATCGGCTGGCGCCAGCGGTGCACAACGCCGACCCGCGCAGCGACCGTCTGCTGCTGCGCGTCGAAGAGCCAATCGGCGCGCTGCTGGCGCACGAGGACGGCACCGCGCTGTACAGCGGCGGCGCGTGGCATCACGTGAGCCCCGACGGCAGCCGGCGCGCGCTGCCCGAGTGGCCGCACCGGCGCTTCAGCTCGATCACCACCGACGAACGCGGCGCGCTGTGGGCCTGCGTCCCCGAGGGCGAGCGCTGGCGCGTCGCCGAGCTGTCGGCCGAAGGGCGGCCCGTCGGCGGCTGGCACCTCGGCGAGCCGGCCAACGAACTGACGATGTGCAGCCGCACCGGAACCCTGTACATCGCGGCCGCCGATAGCGGCGCGATCTACGCCGCGCAGCGAGGCCACGGCCCCGTGCGACGCCTGACCACCGTGCCCAAAGGCTCGGGCCGCGTCGGCGGGCTGGCGGTCGACGCGTCGGGCGGCGTGTGGGCCGCGCTGCGCGGCGGCTGGAGCGTGGTGCGGTTCGCGGCCGACGGCAGCATGGACCGCGTGCTCGCGCTGCCGGTGCCGAGCCCCACCGCGGTGGCGGTGGGCGGCAGCGACGGCGACCATCTGTTCATCACCAGCGAGCGGCAGGCGCTGGCGCGCGAGGCGCTCGACGCCGCGCCGCTGTCGGGCCGCATCTTCGTGCTCGAGCGCGCCAGCACGCCGGCGCTCGCGGCCTGACGCGAACGCGCCGGGTCGGGCGCAGCGTCCCAGATCCTGGGAGGGCCGGCGCGGCGCGCGGCGCGTCGAGGTTGTCGCGCGAGCGGCGCGCCCGAACAATGTGAGCCGACTCGCGCCGATGCAGCCATGGCGCTGCAAGCGGCAACCATCCAGCGCCAGAGCCCTCGCTCGCTTCAGGAGACAAACGATGCTGCGCCGTTCCTTCGTCGCCGCCGCGGCTGCCGCTGCGGTCACCTCGCCGCTGCGCGCGCAGGACGCCTGGCCGAGCAAGCCGCTGAAGATCATCAGCCCGTTCCCGGCTGGCGGCACCAGCGACGTGATGGCGCGCATGATCGCCGACCCGCTGACCAAGGAACTGGGGCAGCAGGTGATCGTCGAGAACATCGGCGGCGCCGGCGGCACCATCGGCACTCTGCGCGCGGCCAAGATGCCGCCCGACGGCTACACGATCGTGCAGACCGGCGTCGGCCAGAACGCGGTGGCGCACGGTCTCGATCCGAAGCTCGGCTACGACTCGATGCGCGACTTCATCCATATCGCGCAGGTGCACACCGGGCCCAACCTGCTGGTGGTGCATCCGGGCACGCCGTTCAAGTCGTTCAAGGAGCTGGTCGACTACGTGCGCACCAATCCGGGCAAGCTGAACTACGGCTACACCCACGCGGCGTCGGGCCACATGGCGATGGAGCTGCTGAAACAGCGCGCCAGCGAGTGCCCGAAGGGCCAGAAGGACTGCAACGGCTTCTTCATCGTCGGCATCCCGTACCGCGGCGGCGGCCCGATGCTGCAGGACCTGCTCGGCGGCCAGATCCCGATGATGTTCATCAACCAGGACGTCGCGCTGCAGCACGTGCGCACCGGCAAGCTGCGCGCGCTCGCCTGCAGCAGCCTGCAGCGCAACCCGCTGTACCCCGACGTGCCGACATTGAACGAGAGCGGCTTTCCGAACTTCCAGGCGCTGTCGTGGTCGGGCATCTCGCTGATCAAGGGCACGCCGCAGCCGATCGTCGACAAGTTCGAAGCGACGATGCGCAAGATCATGACGTCGGCCGACATCAGGCAGAAGCTCGAGTCGGTGGGCTTCGTGGTGCCGCCGCCGGGCGCGCCGGCGTACACGCAGTTCGTGCAGAGCGAGATCGAGCTGTGGACCAAAGTGATCAAGACCGCTGGCATCAAGCCGGAGTAAGGACATTGCCGTGAACACACGCGTCATCCAAGCCAACCCGCTGGCCGCGGGCCTCGCCGCGGGCGAAGCCACCACCGATCGCATCGAATGGATCCAGCTGTCGCTGGTGTTCCTGCCGCTGGCCACGCCGATCAGCGACGCCAAGGTGCTCACCGGGCGGCAGAAGCCGCTGACCGAGATTGCATTCCTGTTCGCCGAGATCCAGACGAAGGAAGGCCACAGCGGCGTCGGCTTCAGCTACAGCAAGCGCGCCGGCGGGCCGGGCCAGTTCGTGCACGCGAAGGAGATCGCGCCCAACCTGATCGGCGAAGACCCGAACGACATCGCGCGGCTGTGGGACAAGCTGGTATGGGCCGGCGCGTCGGTGGGCCGCAGCGGGCTGGCGACGCAGGCGATCGCGGCGTTCGACATCGCGCTGTGGGACCTGAAGGCCAAGCGCGCCAGGCTGCCGCTGGCCAAGCTGCTCGGCGCGCACCGCGACGCGGTGCAGTGCTACAACACGTCGGGCGGCTTCCTGTCGTCGCCGATCGACGCGGTGCTGCGCAACGTCGAGCAACTGCTCGAGCGCGGCATCGGCGGCATCAAGATCAAGGTCGGCCAGCCCGACCCGATGGTCGACCTGCAGCGCGTGCAGGCGGTGCACAAGCTGATCGACGGCAGCTGCCACCTGATGGTCGACGCCAACCAGCAGTGGGATCGCACCACCGCGCAGCGCTTCGGCAAGCTGGTCGAGCCGCTGAACCTCACGTGGATCGAAGAGCCGCTCGACGCCTACGACGCCGAGGGCCACGCCGCGCTGGCCGCGCTGCTCGACACGCCGGTGGCCACCGGCGAGATGCTGACCAGCGTGGCCGAGCACGCCGAGCTGATCCGCCTGCGCAGCGTCGACTTCATCCAGCCCGACGCGCCGCGCGTCGGCGGCATCACGCAGTTCCTGAAGATCATGGCGCTGGCCGACCACGCGCGGCTGCGCATGGCGCCGCACTTCGCGATGGAGATCCACCTGCACCTCTCCGCCGCGTATCCGCACGAGCCGTGGGTCGAGCACTTCGAATGGCTCGAGCCGATGTTCAACGAGCGGCTGACGATCCAGGGTGGGCGCATGCACGTGCCCAACCGGCCGGGACTCGGCTTCAGCCTGAGCGAGCAGGCGCGGCGCTGGACCAAGGAGAAAGCGGAGTTCGGCCAGCGACCCTGACGGGTTCAGCGACCTTGCGCGCGTTGCCACCGCAGCAGCGCTGCGTCGAACCGCGGGTGCGCGTGGTACTGCACGAGGTAGTCGCGCTCACTGCGCCCACCCTTGGCACGAGCCAGCTGCAGCAGCGCGCGCCGATCGTCGGCGCGCCAGCCGCGCAGGTCGAGCAGCGTCAGCACCGGCGCCAGGCGGCGCCACGCTTCGCGCTGCTCGACCGACCAACCGCGCCACGAGGTCACCGCGCAGCGCCGCGCCATCTCGGCATCGAGTGCATCGACAGCGTGCTGACGGTCGGCACCGCCGCATGCCGATAGCGCCGCGCCGACCTGCAGGCCGAGCGCGCCGAGCGCGAACAGCGGCCGCGGCTGCGCCGGGTCGAACTCGAAGAACAGCGGTCGCTCGGCCAGCTCGCGCAACGTCGCGGGCGACGTGCGGTAGCGTGCGCGACTTTGCGATCGCGCCCTTTCTTCGCGCATCAGCCGCGCCGTCGCCGCGTGGCGCGGCGCGAAACCGAGCTTGGCGTAGAACCACCAGGCACCCGACTCGATCGCCTCGTCGTTGTGGTGCCCGATCTGGTACGGCTCGAGCGTGAACGAGCGCGCGCCCAGCAGCCCCCTTAGCGCGGCCAACCAGCGCGCAAAGGTGTACCCGGCCTCGGCGCCGCGGAAGGTCTCGAAGGTGTTGAACGACAGCGCTGCGCTGGCGCCGACAAGGTCGGCCTGGCCGTAGCCAATCGGCACGCCGTTGCGCAAGGTCAGGCTGCCGTAGGTGGCGGCGATCGCGTGCCGGCGCGCCGCCACCACGCCGACGAAACCGAAGGCCAAACCGTCACCGTCGTCGACCAGCCAGGCATCGCGCGCATCGGCGAACGAGAACGCTTCGAGCGAACGCTCGCGCAACGCCATCGCGCCGCGCGCGAGGTCGACCAGCGCCTGGCCGTCGGCCAGCGACAGGCGCCGCAGCGCGCTCGGCGCGCGTGCGATTTCGGCGCGCAGATCGGGCCGCTCGCGCCGCAGCGGCTCGCGCCGCCACGACCGCGGCGCGCAGCGCAGCTGCGCCGTGGTGCGCGACGGCGTATCGCGCCCTGGCTCGAGCTCATAGCTCGCATCCACCGCGTCGGAGAACGCTTCGCGCGTGAACGCGTCGCCGGGCATCGCAGCGATGCGCCGCAGCAGGAACACGGCATCGGTCTCGTCACGGCCGCGCAAGCGGTCGAGCGCGCCATAGCCCGCGAGGTCCAGTTCGCGCAATGCCATCGCTTCGGTGTGCGTCAGCAGCGGCGGCAAGGCACGCGCGATGCGCGCTTCAGCGTCGGCGTCGCTGCGGTCAAGCCGCAGCTGGCGTGGCCAGCGCTGCGCCAACCACTGCGCCTGGCCGGCGAAGAAGCGGAAGCGGATCACCGTGCCGGCGATGCCGCTGCCGGCCAGCGCAGCGCGCTGCGCGCGCAAGTCGGCGCGCTGCGCAAACGTCACCAGCATCGTTCGCACTTGCGCAAGCACGGCGGCGTCGTCGGCGTAGGCGTGCATGAAGCACAGCACTTCGTGCAGCCGTCGCACGGCGCCCGCGCTGGCGAGCCGGCTGCGCGCAAGGCGCTTGAGCAGCACCAGCTTGCGTGCCGCCGCGTCGGTGCCGAAGCGCATTCGCAGTCGCTCCAGCGCAGCCACCAGGCTTGTCGACATGGCGCGCGATGGTAGACGAAGGTCACCCGAGTGCCGGCCGCGAACACCAACGGGCCGAGCCCGATCCGATCAGCCGTCGACTCCGGGAAAACGATGATGTCTTTATGATTGATTTATTTATTTGATTGCTTAGGATTGGTGCATCAACGCATCAATCCGATGTCCACCCCGACGATCGCCGACATCGCACGCCAGGCCGGCGTGGGCACCGCAACGGTCGACCGCGTACTGAACAAGCGACCGGGGGTCAACGCCGAGACGGTGCAGCGGGTGATGCAGGTCGTGGCCGAGCTCGGCGCGCCGCCGCCGCGAGGCCGCCCGCGCAAGGGCGAGAACTTCCGCTTCGCGTTCGTGCTGCCGGCCGAAGCCGCGCCGTTCAACGAGCTGGTCGACCGCCAGATCGCGCAGGCCGCTGGCGAGTTCCGCCACCAGCACATCACCGAGGTCACCCACCGCATCGACAGCGCCGACCCGGTGCAATTCGCCGCCGGCCTGGCACAGCTCTCCGAGTGCGACGCGATGGCGGTGATGGCGCCGGACCTGCCGCCGGTGAAACTGGCGATCAACGAGCTGGTGCGCAACGGCGTGCATGTGGTGACCCTGTTTTCCGATGTCGCCGGCTCGATGCGCGAGACGCACGTCGGCGCCGACAACCGCGCCGCGGGTCGCACCGCCGGCCTGTTGTTGGGCCGCATGTGCGGCACCGGCGCGCGCGACACCGTGTTGCTGAGCTCGCAGGCAACGCGCTTGTCGGCCGAGATCGAGCGCCGCATCGGCTTCGCGCAGGTGATCGAGGAGCGGTTTCCGAAGATCAAGGTGCAG
>DASTZF010000005.1:0-15200 GCA_035764445.1 Burkholderiaceae bacterium | reverse complement strand
ATAGAGGTAGATCACCGGCGTCGTGTAAAGGGTGAGCAACTGGCTGACGATCAGCCCGCCGACAATCGTAATACCGAGCGGGCGGCGCAGTTCGGAGCCTTCGCCGAAGCCGATCGCCAGCGGCAGCACGCCGAAGCCCGCGGCCAGTGTGGTCATCAGGATCGGTCGGAAGCGCAGCATGCAGGCCTCGCGCACCGCGGCCACCGGCGTCAGCCCGCGCGCGCGCTCGGCCTCGAGCGCGAAGTCGATGATCAGGATCGCGTTCTTCTTGACGATGCCGATCAGCAGGAACACGCCGATCAGTGCGATGGTCGTGAACTCCATGCGCAGCAGCAGCAGCGCGAGCACCGCGCCGACGCCCGCCGACGGCAGCGTCGACAGCACGGTCAGCGGATGGATCAGGCTCTCGTAGAGCACGCCGAGCACGATGTAGATCACCACCAGCGCGCCGATGATCAGCCACAGCTGCTGGCCCTGCGACTGCTGGAAGTTCAGCGCCGTGCCGGCGAACGCGCCGCGCACGTTGGTCGGCATGCCGATGTTCGCCTGCGCCTGCAGCAGCGCCTCCTGCGCCTGGCCGAGCGACACGCCGTCGGCGAGGTTGAACGAGATCGTGGTCGCGATCTCGGTGTCCTGATGCTGCACGGAGACGGGCGCCGCGCCCTCGCGGAAGCGCGCGATCGCCGCCAGCGGCACCATCGTGTTGGCCTGCGTGTTGAGCGCGGCGGCGGTGGACGCGTCGCGTTGTCCCGGGTTGGCCGACGCGCCGGCCACCGCGCTCGGCGCGCGCGCCGGCACGTAGACGTCGGCCAGTGCGGCGGGGCCGCGCGTGTAGCCCGGTGCCCACTCCATGATCACCTTGTACTGGTTGATGTCGGCATAGATGGTGCTGACCGCACGCTGGCCGAACGCGTCGTACAGCGCGCCGTCGACGTCGGCCGCGGTGATGCCGAAGCGCGCGGCGCTGCTCTTGTCGACCTCGACGTAGCTCTCGACGCCGTTGTCCTGCTGGTCGGTGTTGACGTCGGTCAACCGATTGTCGAGCTTGAGCTCGTCGGCCAGACGCGCCGCCCACTTGCGCAGGTCGGGCAGGTTGTCGGACTTCAACGTGTACTGGTAGGTCGCGGCGCTGCTGCGGCCGCCGCCGCGCAGGTCCTGCACCGGGTTGAGGAAGGCGCGCAGGCCGGTCACCTGCGCCAGTTGCGGCCGCAGCCGCGCGATCACCGCGAACGCGCCGTCCTTGCGCTGCGCGCGCGGCTTGAGGTTGACGAACAGGAAGCCGCCGCCGGCGCGGCCGCCGCCGGTGAAGCCGACCACCGTGTCGACCGCCGGATCGGCGCGGATGATGTCGACCACCTGGCGCAGCTTGGCACCCATCGCCTTGGTCGAGATGCTCTGGTCGGATTGCAGGCCGCCGCTGATCTGGCCCGAATCCTGCTGCGGGAAGAAGCCTTTGGGCGTGTTGACGAACAGGTAGATGTTGAGCCCGACCACGAACAGCAGGATCAGCATCATCAGCGCCTTGCTGGCCAGCGCCCAGTCGAGGCTGCGCGCGTAGATGCGCAGCGTGAAGGCCCAGATCGCAGCGCCGGCGCGCGCCAGCAGGCCGCGCGTGCGGCCGCTGGCGGGCATGCGGCCCGACGCCAGCCACCACGCGCACATCATCGGCGTGGTGGTCAGCGACACCACCAGCGACACCAGCACCGCCGCCGACAGCGTGACCGCGAACTCGCGGAACAGCCGCCCGATCTGGCCGCCCATGAACAGCAGCGGGATGAACACCGCCACCAGCGACAGGCTGATCGACAGCACCGTGAAGCCGACCTCGCGCGCGCCGCGCAGCGCCGCCTGCATGCGGTCCATGCCCGACTCGATGTGGCGCGCGGTGTTCTCGAGCACGACGATCGCGTCGTCGACCACGAAGCCGGTGGCCACCGTGAGCGCCATCAGGCTGAGGTTGTTGAGGCTGTAGCCGAACAGGACCATCGCGCCGAAGGTGGCCAGCAGCGACACCACGGTGGCCACCGCGGGCACCAGCGTCGCGCGCAGGCTGCCGAGGAACAGGCCCACCACCACGACCACCAGCGCCACCGCGGTCAGCAGCGTCAGCTCGATCTCGCGCAGCGACGAGCGGATCGAGTTGGTGGCATCGGAGGCGACGCGCAGCTCGATGTCCTGCGGCAGCTGCGCCTGCAGTTCGGGCACCAGCGCGCGCACCGCGTCGACCGTCTCGATCACGTTGGCGCCGGGCTGCCGCGTCACCAGCACGACGATCGCCGGCTCGCCGTTGAACAGGCCCAGCGTGCGTGTGTTCTCGACGCCGTCTTCGACGCTGGCGATGTCGGCCAGCCGCACCGCGGCGCCGTTGCGCCACGCCACCACCAGGCGCGCGAACTCCGACGCGCGACGCTCGGGCTTCGGCGTGTACAGCTGCAGGCGGCGCTCGTCGCCTTCGACGACGCCCTGCGGCCGGCTGGCGTTGACCGCCTGCAGCGCCGCGCGCACCTCGGCGCTGCTGATGCCGTAGTGCTGCAGCGCCAGCGGCTGTAGCTCGACCCGCACCGCCGGCAGCGAGCCGCCTCCGATCTCGACGTCGCCGACGCCGCTGACCTGCGAGACGCGCTGGCTCACGATGTTCGACACCGCGTCGTAGACCTGCCCCGGGGTGCGCGTCTTCGACGTCAGCGCGAGGATGATCACCGGCGCGTCGGCCGGGTTCATCTTGCGGTAGGTGGGGTTGCTGCGCAGCGTCGCGGGCAGGTCGACGCGCGACGCGTTGATCGCCGCCTGCACCTCGCGCGCGGCGCCGTCGATCTTGCGGCTCAGGTCGAACTGCAGCGTGATGCGCGACGAGCCCTGCACGCTGGTCGACGTCATCTCGTTGACGCCGGGGATCACGCCGAGCCGGCGCTCCAGCGGCGTGGCCACGCTCGAGGCCATCGTCTCGGGGCTGGCGCCGGGCAGCATCGCGCTCACCGAGATGGTGGGGAAGTCCACCTGCGGCAGCGGCGACACCGGCAGCACGAAGAACGCGGCGATCCCGGCCAGAGCGACGCCGGCGGTGAGCAGCGTGGTCGCCACCGGTCGCTCGACGAACGGCCGCGACAGGTTCATGACGACCCCTCGCCCGACGAGTACGTCGGTCGATCCCCCGAGGGGATGCGGGCCGGCTTGGGAGCGGCCCGGCGCTCGGCTCGCCACGCCGCGCGCGCGCGCCAGCGTTGACTCAACCGATCGAAGCCGAGGTAGATCACGGGCGTCGTGAACAGCGTCAGCAGCTGGCTGAGCACCAGGCCGCCGAAGATCGCCAGCCCCAGCGGGTGTCGCAGCTCGGAGCCTTCGCCCCAGCCGAACATCAGCGGCAGCGCGGCGAAGAGGGCGGCCAGCGTGGTCATCAGGATCGGCCTGAAGCGCATCAGCGCGGCCTGGCGGATCGCCTCCAGCGGCGACTTGCCTTCGTGGCGTTCGGCGTCGATCGCGAAGTCGATCATCATGATCGCGTTCTTCTTGACGATGCCAATCAAGAGAATGATGCCGATGATGCCGATCACGCCGAGGTCGTGGCCGCCGATCATCAGCGCCAGCAGCGCGCCCACGCCGGCCGACGGCAAGGTCGACAGGATCGTCAGCGGGTGGATGTAGCTCTCGTACAGCACGCCGAGCACGATGTAGACGCAGATCACGGCGGCCAGGATCAGCCACAGCTGGCTGGTCAGCGAGCTCTCGTACGCGCCCGCGGCGCCGAGGAACGTCAGCGAGAGGCCCGGCGGCAGGCCGATCTCCTTGGCAGCCTGCCGGATCGCGTCGACCGACTTGCCGAGCGCGACGCCGGGCGCGGTGTCGAAGCCAATCGTCGTCGCAGGGTACTGCGCGACGTGCGTCACCTGCAGCGGCGCCGGCGCCTCGCGCACGGTGGCGATCGCCGACAGCGGCGTGCTGCTGCCGTTGCCGGCCTTCAGGCGCAGCGTGGCCAGCGTATCGGGCGTGGTCAGCACGCCGGGGCGCGACTCGAGGATCACGCGATATTGATTGGTCTCGGTGAAGATCGTCGACACGATGCGCTGGCCGAACGCGCTGTACAGCGCGTCGTCGATCGCGATGGCGGTGATGCCCAGCCGCGACGCGGTGTCGCGGTCGATGTCGACGAACGCCGCCGGGCCGGTGGCGCCGGCGTCGGTCATCGCGTTGCGCACCGCGGGCACGTCGCGCAGCCGCTGCACGAGCTTGAGCGCCCACTCGGTCACGGTCGGCGTGTCGGCGCCCTCCAGCGAGACGCGGAACTCGGTGGGCCCGCTCTCGGCATCGATCGTCAGGTCCTGCGTCGGTTGCAGGTACAGCGTGACGCCGGCGATGGCGCCGACGCGATCGCGCAGGCGCTGCATCACCGTGGCCTGATCGTCGCGTTCGGTCTTCGGCTTCAGGTTCACCAGCATGCGGCCGGCGTGCAGCATCGTGCTGTTGGCGCCGTCGACGCCGACGAACGACGCCAGTGTCGCCACCGCCGGGTCGGCGAGGATTGCCTCGGCCGCGGTGCGCTGCAGGTCGCGCATGCGCGAGTACGACACGCCCTGCACGGCCTCGACGCGCGCCTGCAACTGGCCGGTGTCCTGCGTCGGGAACAAGCCCTTGGGGATCACGATGTACAGCACCACCGTCAGCACCAGCGTGGCTAGTGCGACCAGCAGCGTCAGCGGCTGGTGACGCAGCACCACGCCGAGCCAGCGGTCGTAGCCGGCGATCACGCGGTCGAACGCGCGCTGCACCGCGGCGCCGAAGCGGCCGCCGCCGTGCGCCAGCGAGTCGCCGAGCCAGCGCGCCGACATCATCGGCACCAGCGTCAGCGACACCACCGCCGAGATCAGGATGGTGATCGCCAGCGACACCGCGAATTCGCGGAACAGACGGCCGACGACGTCGCTCATGAACAGCAGCGGAATCAGCACCGCGATCAGCGACACCGTCAGCGAGATGATCGTGAAGCCGATCTGCTGGGCTCCGGCCATCGCGGCTTGGAGGGTGATGTTTTGGCTACGGCCGGGCGCTGGCGCGCCCTTAACCCCGGCTTCGCCGGCGTTAGCCTTCGCCGAAACATTTCTCGCCATCTCAAGATGGCGAGAAATGTTTTCTAACATGACGATCGCGTCGTCGACCACGAAGCCGGTGGCGATCGTCAGCGCCATCAGGCTCAGGTTGTTGAGGCTGTAGCCGAGCAGGAACATCAGCCCGCAGCTGCCGACCAGCGAGATCGGTACCGCGATGCTGGCGATCACGGTCGCGCGCAGGCTGTGCAGGAAGAAGAAGATCACCAGCACGACCATCAGCACGGCCAGCGCGAGCTCGATCTGCACGTGCATGACCGACGCGCGGATGCCGGTGGTGCGGTCGCTCAGCACCTCGACCTTCAGCGACGCCGGCAGCTGCGTGCGCAGAATCGGCACCTGCGCCTTGATCGCGTCGACCGTGCGGATCACGTTGGCGCCGGGCTGGCGCTGCACGTTCATGATGATCGCGGCGGTCAGCTGGCGCCGGCCGCCTGAGAGACAACCGCCGGCGCCCGCCGGCCGCTGAGCGGCGTCGGGCGTGCAATCGCTGCCGGCCCAGGCGCCGAGCTGCGTGTTCTCTGCGCTGTCGACCACGCGCGCGACCTCCGACAACCGCACCGGCGCGTCGTTCTTGTAGGTGACGATCAGGTCGCGGTAGTCCGCCGCGGTGACCAGCTGGTCGTTGGCATTGATGTTGTAGCCGCGCGTGGGCCCGTCGAAGCTGCCCTTGGCGCTGTTGGAGTTGGCCGCGGCGATCGCCGTGCGCAGCGCATCGATGCCGATGCCCTTGGCGGCGAGCGCCTGCGTGTCGGCCTGGATGCGCACCGCCGGTCGCTGCCCGCCGGCGAGCGTGACCAGCCCGACCCCCGGGATCTGGCTGACCTTCTGCGCCAGCCGCGTGTAGACCAGGTTCTGCACCTCGGTGAGCGGCAGCGTGTCGGAGGTGATCGACAGCGTCAGCACCGGCGCATCGGCCGGGTTGACCTTGGCGTACACCGGTGGCGCCGGCAGGTCGGCCGGCAGGCTCGAGCCGGCACCGTTGATCGCGGCCTGTACCTCCTGCTCGGCGACATCGAGCGGCAACGTCAGCGCGAATTGCAGCGTGATCTGCGAAACGCCCGATGCGCTGGTCGAACTCATGCGGCTCAGCCCCGGCATCTGGCCGAACTGCCGCTCCAGCGGGGCGGTGACGACGCGGCTCATCACCTCGGGGCTGGCGCCCGGGTACAGCGTCTGCACCTGGATCGTCGGGTAGTCGACCTGGGGCAGCGCTGACAGCGGCAACAGCCCGAGACCGACCAGCCCTGACAGCACGATCGCCAGCATCACCAGGCCGGTGGCCACCGGCCGCTCGATGAATGGGCGCGACGGATTCACGCGTGCGCCATCCGCTTCATGGCGACGGTGCCGATGCGCTGCGTTCGCCGCGGTGCGGCCGCGATGCGCCGCGCGGCCACGATGCGCCATCGGGGCGCGACGCGCTGCGCCCCGGGGCCGATGCGAGGTCGGCGGCCAGTTGCACGCTGGCGCCGTCCTTCAGGCGGTCGGCACCTTCGGTGACCACCGGCTCGCCGTCCTGCAGCCCCTTGGCGATCACCACGCGGTCGGCCGACGCCGGGCCGCGCGTGACGCTGCGCTGGCTCACGGTGCGGTCTTCGTTGAGCACGTAGACGAAGTCGCCGTTCGGCCCGTTGCGCAGCGCACTGACCGGCACCACCACCGCATCGCCGATCGTGCGCAGCTCGAGCTGCACGTTGACGAACTGGCTAGGAAACAGCAGGCCCTTGGCGTTGGCGAAGCGCGCCTTGCCCTTCACGGTGCCAGTGGCGGTGTCGACCTGGTTGTCGAGCGTCGCGAAGCGGCCTTCGTCGAGCAGCGTGCTGCGCGTGCGGTCGTAGGCGCGCGCGGGCAGCGGACCTTCGTTCAGGCGCTGCATCACCTCCTGCACGCGATCCTGCGGGATCGTGAACTGCACGTCGATCGGTGCCAGCTGCGTGATCGTCGCGACGCCGTTGACGTCGGTGGTGCCGATCAGGTTGCCGGCGTCGACCGCGCGCAGGCCCACGCGCCCGGCCACCGGCGCGACGATGCGCGTGTAGCCGAGGTTCAGCCGCGCGGTGCCCTCGTTGGCGCGGTCGGTGACGACCGTGCCTTCGAGCTGCTTGACCAGCGCGTCCTGCGTGTCGACATCCTGGCGCGCGATCGAGTCCTGTTTCAGCAGCGTCTGGTAGCGCTCGAGCGTCAGGCGCGCGTTCTGCAGCTGGGCCTCGTCGCGCTGGCGCGTGCCGGTGGCCTGCATCAGTGCCAACTCGAACGGCCGCGGGTCGATCTGCGCCAGCAGCTGCCCCTTGGTGACCAGCTGCCCCTCGGTGAACAGCACCTGCTGGAGCACGCCGGAGACCTGCGGACGCACGGTCACGGTGGCCATCGGCGTCACGGTGCCCAATGAGTCGAGGAACACCGGCACGTCGGCGCGGCGCGCGCGCACCACGGCCACCGTGCTCGGCGGTGCGCCGCGCCCGCCACCGATGACGCCGCGCGGCCCCACGCCGATCGGGATCCCGCCCGGCGCACCGGGCGTCGGTGCGTCGGCGGGGCGGTGCGTGAGGTACCAGGCCAGCGCGGCCAGCAGGCCGAGGCCGACGACGGCGATCAGAGTCCCCAGCCCCCTTCGCGGCCGCCGTGCGGCAGCCGGCGGCTGCGGTTCGACAGGATTGCTCATTGGTTTGTTTGACCTTGCCGACACCATGGGCCGCGGTTGTTAAGCAGCTACCCGATGCTCTGTTAAGAGTGTGTTGCGCTGCGCCGGTTTCCGGGGCCCGCGTTGCCGATTCAGCGGCCGATCGTAGGCGATGGCCGACAGCCAGGCAGGCGGCCGATGAGGTGCTTCACCGGCGATCATTGGCGCATACTGGAGCCGATCCCCTGTCCGGTCACCGCTGGCGTTCGCGTGGCGCCAGAGGACCGCTGCCGCCCCCGCTTGGCATGACCCCGACCCCCACCGTGTCACCGTGGCTGTGGGCATCCGCGTTCGCGCAAACGATGGCGGCCGGGATCGGCACCGCGCAGGTGGCGCGGCAGCATCGCGATGCGCGGCTGGCGGCGTTGTTGCGGGTTGCTCGCACGTCGCCGCTGTATCGCCAGCGGCTGCGCGGCACGCCGGCGGGCAGCCTCGACGCCCTGCGTCAGCTCGCGCCGGTGGACAAGGCCGAGCTGATGCAGCGCTTCGACGACTGGGCGACAGACCGCGCGGTCACACGTGACGCGGTCGAGCATTTCCTCGACGGCACGCGGCACATCGCCGATGCGTTTCTCGGCCGCTACCTGGTGTGGACCAGCTCGGGCACCAGCGGCAAGCCGGGCATCTTCGTGCAGGACGAACAGAGCCTGGCCGCCTACGAAGCGCTCGATGCGCTGCGCCTGCGCGCGCCGGCGATCAACGCGGTGCCGTTGCCGGCCTGGAGCGCGGGCCACCGCTTCGCCTACGTCGCGGCCACCGGCGGGCACTTCGCCGGTGCGGTGACGATCGAGCGACTGCAGCGTCTGAGCCGCTCGCCCACGCCGTGGTCGTGGCTGACGCCGATCGTGCATTCGCTGTCGGTGCTGACGCCGCTGCCCGAGCTCGCGCGCCAGCTGCAGGCGTGCCAGCCGACAGTGCTGATCACTTATCCGAGCTGCGCCGCGGCGCTAGCGCAGCTGCAGCGCAAGGGCCCGTTGCGGCTGCGCCTGGCCGAGCTGTGGCTGGGCGGCGAGCAGCTCTCGGAGGGACAGCGCGCGCTGTTGCGCGAGGTGTTCGGTTGCCCACTGCGCAACAACTACGGCGCCTCGGAGTTCTTCACCATCGCCTGCGAGTGTGCCCGCGGCTGCCTGCACCTGAACGAGGACTGGGTGGTGCTCGAGCCGGTCGACCGGCAGTTGCGCCCGGTGGCAGAGGGTGACACCTCGCACGCGGTGCTGCTGACGCATCTGGCCAACCACGTGCAGCCGCTGCTGCGCTACCGGCTCGAGGACGCCGTGCGCTTCACCGGCGAGCGTTGCGCCTGCGGCAGCGCGCTGCCGGTGATCGAAGTGCAGGGGCGTAGCGGCGACACGCTGGTGATGCACGACAGCGAGGACCGCCCTGTGACGCTGCTGCCGCTGGCGCTGGAGACGGCGATCGAGGAGGGCGCGCACGTCACGCAGTTCCAGCTGCTGTGCAATGCACCCGACGCGCTGGAGCTGCGCTTCGAGCCCGACGTGAGCGACCCGGGTGCGGCCTACGAGCGCGCCCGCGCGGCGCTGCAAGCGTTCCTGTCGCGGCAGGGCCTGCCCGCGGTGCGCATCGCGCACGGGCGGCAGCCGCCGTGGCGCGAGCGCACCAGCGGCAAGCTGTGCCGCATCAAGCTGGCGCCGCCACCAGCGCGCGGCGCGCCGGTTCGCTGAATAATCCGGCTCGCGGCTGACGCCGAACGAGAGCACGCATGAGCTGGCGCTCTCGCAGCAGGACCTCGATCAACTCGTGTCCGCGCAGTCGCTGCCCCGCGCCGCCGATCCCCACGCGGCCGGTGTCGTCCGACGAGTTCATGCCGGCGCCGCAGTCGCCGCGACAGAGGCAGTTCGAGGCGCGCGTGCAGCAGCTCGGTGCCGAGCTGGCGAAGAAGCAGGGCCTGAGCCGACGCCGCTTCTTCCAGACGCCGGCCGGCATGGCGGCGGCGTTCCTGGCGATGAACGAGACCCTTCGGGCCGCTGTTCGGCGTGTCGCGCGCCGAGGCGGCGACGCCCGAGCAGGCCAACGAGCGGTCGGCCAAGCTGGCCGACCAGTTCATCATGGACATGCACACGCACTTCGCGCAGGCTGGGCTGACGCGCGACGCCGCGCGTCACTCGAGCTTGATCCCCGCCGCCTTGACGATCGGGCCGTAGGCCGTGAGGTCGCGCTGCATCTGCTGGCGGAACTGCTCGGGCGTGCCGGGCGTGGGCTCGATGCCGAGCACCGCCAGCCGCTCGCGCACCGCGGGATCGTTGAGCACAGCGTTGAGCTCGGCGTTGAGTCGCGCCACCACCGCCGGCGGCGTCTTGGCCGGCGCGAGCAGGCCGACCCACGATTCGACGACGAAGTCCTTCAGCTCGGGCAGGCCGCTTTCGATGAAGGTCGGCACGTCGGGCAGCGAGCCGCTGCGCTGTGCGCTCGACACCGCGATCGGCTTGAGCTTGCCGGCCTTGACATGCCCCTGCGCGCCGGCCACCGCCGTGTAGACGAGCGGGATCGCGCCGCCCATCACGTCGGTCATCGCCTGGCCGCCGCCTTTGTACGGCACGTGCTCAAGCTTGGCGCCGGTGCGTTGCGCAAGCATCTCGCCGGCGATGTGCGGGGTGCCACCGATGCCCGACGTGCCGTACGGCAGCGTCTTCGTCTTCGACAGCGCGATCACCTCGGTGAGCGTCTTGGCCGGCACGTCGGGGTGCGCCACCAGGATCAGCGTCGCGCTGCCGATGCGGCCCACCGGCGCGAAGTCGCTCAGCGTGTCGAACGGCACCTTGGCGAACACGTGCGGGTTGATCACCATCGTGCCGTCGAAGGCCAGCAGCAGCGTGTAGCCGTCGGGCGGCGAGGCGACCACCTGCGCGGTGCCGATGTTGCCGCTGGCGCCCGGCTTGTTGTCGACCACCACCTGCTGACCCAGGCGACGGCTCAGGTGGTCGGCGATCAGGCGGCCGCTGCTGTCGGTGACGCCGCCGGGCGTGAACGGCACGACCAGACGGATCGGCTTGTTCGGGAACGCGTCCTGCGCGCGCGCCGGCAGCGCGCTGAGCGTCGCGATCGTCGCCCCGCAGCCCGCAGCGAGCGCGGCGACTGCCAGAGCGCGTCGGGTGGTCGGCATGTTCAACGTCTCCTCGTCGGTCTTGTTGTGGTCGCCTCGTGCCGCCTCACTGCGGCTCGGCCCACCGGCGTTCGAAGTCGTGCACGTCGGGGAACCCCATCAGCCGCGTCATTTCGTCGAAGCGCAGCAACGGTTGTGCCATGCCCCGGGACGAGCCGTGCTGCTGGAAAGCCGCGTACACCGAACGCATCGCCTGCGCCGCGGCGAGCAGCGCCGTGACCGGGAAGATCGCGATGCGATAGCCGATCGCCTCCAGGTGCTCGCGGCTCAACACCGGCGTCCGGCCGCCGTCGACCATGTTGGCCAGCAGCGGCACGCCCAACGCGCCGGCGGTACGCCCGATGCGGCGCATCTCGTCCTCGCTCTCCGGCGACTCGACGAACAGCACGTCGGCGCCAGCGTGTGCATAGGCTTCGGCGCGGCGCAGCGCCTCGTCGAGGCCGTGCGCGGTGCGCGCATCGGTGCGCGCGACGATCAGAAAGTCGCGCGAACGCCGCGCCGCCACTGCGACCTCGATCTTGCGCACCATGTCGGCCATCGGCACCACGCGGCGGCCGGGCGTGTGGCCGCATTTCTTCGGCACCTCCTGGTCCTCGAGCTGGATCGCCTGTGCGCCCGCGGCCTCGTAGCCCTGCACCGTGTGCCGCACGTTGAGCAGGCCGCCGTAGCCGGTGTCGCCGTCGGCGATCAGCGGCGCGCGTGCTTGGGCGGCCATCTGTCGCACGCGGCCGACCATGTCGGTGTAGGTGGCCAGGCCGGCGTCCGGCAGGCCCAGGTGCGACGCCACCGTGCCGAAGCCGGTCATGTACAGCGCGTCGAAGCCGATCTCGTCGGCAATGCGCAGCGACACCATGTCGTACACGCCGGGAGCGACCACGAGGTCGGGTTGCTGCAGGCGCTGGCGCAGGGACATCGCGGCGGGCATGCGACCATGTTCGCACAGTCGGCCTCGGTGTCGCGCAGCGCCGCCCGCCCGCTCGGGTCGCGGCGGCAGTCCTGCGGGCGAGACCGCGGGCGCCGGGCTCGCCGCCGCGCCTTGCTCGCGAAGACCTGGCGCTGAGTGCGCACAAGTTTGCGCGTCAAGCGGCATTTCTAGAGTCGGGCTTTCTGGCCTGACGGGGCGTTGGCCTCTAGAGTGCGCGGTTTCGCCGTCAGGAAACCCTTGTCATGCCCGCCAGCGCCGAAGCCAACTTCTTTGCGTCACTGATGAACCCCAGTGAAGTGATCGCAGCCTGCGAACAATCGACCGCGCTCAACACGCTGGCGCGCCAGAAGCACTCGGCCGACCGGCCCGGCCGCAAGCGCAGCAGCGAACTCGCGGCCTGGGACGCCGCCATCGAAGCGGGCAAATCCGAGGCCGAGTGGCGACGCAAGAACCTCGTGGGCATGGAAGACATCGTGACCGGCGGCGTCAAGCTGGTCGAAGTCAGCTGCGCGTAAGCCAAGGTCGACCGCCGGCGCAGGCTCACGGCCCGTCGCCCTCCAGCTCGTCGTAGCCCGGCTGGCCGGGCAGCAGCACACCCACGATGCGGCGCGCTGCATCGACCTGCAGGCGCGGATGCACCGGTCGCAGCTGGCGCTGCGCTGCCGCGTGGTCGAGGATCTGTTGCACGCTGCGCTCGGCAAAGGGCAGCAACGACCGCACCGTGGCCACGGTGGCGAACTCCATCTGAAAGGTGCCGGCCGCGTGCGCGCTCAGCGCGGAGCGCGGCGCGATCCATTCGAGGGTGGTGGTCTCTCCCTCGTCTGGGCGCGGCACCTGTCCCGCGGGAGCGCGGGCCACGAAGAACACGGTGTCGAAGCGCTTGGGCAGACCGAGCGGCGTCACCCAGCGACTCCACGGCTGCAGCACATGTGTCGACCCGAGGTCGAGGTGGCACTCCTCGCGGCACTCGCGCAACGCCGCCACCGCGAGGGCCGGGGCGAGCTCGCCGACGCCGGTGACGCAACCGATGCGCTCGATCAGCGCCGGCAGCGGTTCGTCGATGACCGCGTGGGCGTCGGCGGCGTCGACCGCGCCGCCGGGGAACACGTAGGCGCTGGGCATGAAGCTCGCGACCGGCGAACGCTTGACCATCAGCACTTCGGGCCCTTGCGCGCCGTCGCGCAGTATCAGGGTGGTGGACGCCGCCCGCGGCACCACGTCGCGAGCGGCAGGCAGGGGCAGGGCGTGCATCGAAGTGCGGATCAGCAGAAGGCGGTCATTGTGGCCGCAGCCCGATCGCGCGCCGACGCGAGGCGCTGGACCGGCGCTTCGCGCTGACCCGGAGATGGTCTTCGATTCGCCGCAGCACGAGCGTACCCGGGCCTTCCTCGGCGAGGTGTTGCGCGGCTGGCGACCCGTGCGGGCGCAGCCATCCGCCGCGGCGATCAGCGCAAGCCCTTGCGGCCTGCTCGGGCCGGCTTCGCGGTGCGCTCCGAGCGCGACGGCGCTGCCGTGAACGACGCCGCTTCGGCACGTGCCCAGCGCGCGAAAGCCTGCACCGCGGCCGGCGCCGACGGCCTGCGCGGGTACACGATGTAGTAGGCGAAGCGCGACGGGAACGTCAGTGCGAACGGCGCCACCAGGCGGCCCGCGGCCACGTCGTCGGCCACCAACACGCTGCGGCCCAGCGCCACGCCCTGACCGTCGATGGCCGCCTGGATCGCGAGCATCGACGCGTCGAGCTGCAGGCCGCGCTGGCCATCGACGCCGTGCACGCCGGCGGCCTGCAGCCAGCTGGTCCATTGCGGGAACGACGCGCGCGCCGGCATCGATGCGTCGTGGATCAGCGTGTGGTGTGCCAGGTCGTGCGGCGTGCGCAGCGGCCGCCTCGATAGCAGCAGCCGCGGGCTGCACACCGGGAACACCGTTTCCTTCATCAGCAGCGACACCGCCAGCCCGGGCCAGCGGCCGCTGCCGTAGCGCAGCGCGACGTCGACCTCCTCGTGCGCGAAGTCGACCAGCCGCGTCGTGGTGTCGATCCGCACGTCGATCTCGGGGTGCGTCGTGATGAAACGCTCGAGCCGCGGCATCAGCCACTTCGCCGCCACCGACGGCGTCAGGCTCACCACCAGGTGTCGGCGTGTCGAGCCGCTCTGCGCGCGCGCGAAGGCAGCGGCCAGCAGATCGAAGCCCTCGCGCAACGGCGGCAGCATCTGCTGCGCCGCCGCGGTCAGGTGCACGCCGCGCGCGATGCGCCTGAACAGCTGCACGCCGAGGTACGACTCCAGCGTCGCGATCTGCTGGCTGATCGCCGCCGGCGTCACCGACAGCTCATCGGCGGCCTTGGCGAAGCTCGCATGCCGGGCCGCGGCCTCGAAGGCGCGCAGCGCGTTCAGGTGGGTCAGGCGCCGCATGCGACTCCTTTGTTAAGCAGAGCTAATCATACGCAAGGCGCAATCTCGCTTGTCGGCGCGGCCACTGCCACCTAGGCTGGATGCCACATCGTCAAGGAGAGACCGATGCCCATCACCGCCATTGACCGCGCCATATGCTGGCTCATGTCAGCACAAAACGAGCTAATGATCGAGCAGGTCACCGCCGCGCTCGCCTGCGGCGGCCGTGGCGCGCATGGCGCCACCTGAGGCACGCGATGTACGCGGTCGATCCACGCCCTGCTCAGCAATCGCCTGGCTACCGGCGCCTGTTCTGTCAGGAGCGGCTCACGCTCGGCGTCCTGTTCCCGATCGAGTCGTTTCGCGGTGATATGCCGACCATGCAAGGGCAGGTCGAGCTGGCGCGCTTCGCCGAGCAGGCGGGCTTCGACGCGCTATGGTTCCGCGACGTGCCGCTGCGCGACCCGTCGTTCGGCGACGTCGGCCAGGTGTACGACCCGTTCGTCTACCTCGCCCACATCGCGGCGCTCACGCGCTCGATCACGCTCGGCACCGCGGCCATCGTGTTGCCGTTGCGCCATCCGCTGCACACCGCCAAGGCCGCGGCGTCGGTGGACCGGCTGAGCGGTGGCCGGCTGGTGCTCGGCGTCGCATCGGGCGACCGGCCCTCGGAGTTTCCGGCCTTCGGGGTGGACATCGGCGAGCGCGCGGCGCTCTTCCGCGAGAACCTGCTGGTGCTGCAGCGCGCGCTCGGCGAGTCGTTCCCCGAGCTCGACAGTCGCTACGGCCTTCTGCGCGGCGTCGACCTGGTGCCCAAGGCCACGACGCGTGAGCTCCCGCTGCTGATCACCGGCCGCAGCGGCCAGGAGCTCGATTGGATCGCGCGCCATGCGCACGGCTGGCTGTCGTACCCGCGCGCGCCATCACTGCAGGCGCGCGTGATCGCCGACTGGCACGCCGCGCAGCGTCGCGTGCGCGG
>DASTZF010000004.1:0-6524 GCA_035764445.1 Burkholderiaceae bacterium | reverse complement strand
GCACATTGGCCATCGTCGCGCTGTGGCTCGTGTGCCTGGGCCTGTCGTCGGGGGCACACGCGCACAAGCCGTCGGACAGCTACCTGTCGATCACGCAGGCCGACAGCGGTGCGCTGAGCGGGCGCTGGGACATCGCGCTGCGCGACCTCGACTACGCGATCGGCCTCGACGCCGACGGCGACGGTGCGATCACCTGGGGCGAGGTGCGCGCGCGGCACGCCGACATCGCCGCCTACGCACTGGCACGGCTGGCGCTGCACGGCGACGACGGCCAGCCGTGCCAGCTGCAGGCCGGCGCACAGATGCTCGACGACCACACCGACGGCACGTACACGGTGCTGCCGTTGGCCATCAGCTGCGCCAGCGTGCCGTCGACGTTGTCGATCGGTTATACGCTGTTTGCCGACGTCGACCCGCAGCACCGCGGTCTGCTGAACCTGCGTGCGCGCGGCCTGGCGCGCACCGCGGTGCTCGACCCGCAGGCGCCACCACAGGCGTTCGAACTCGGCGAGGCCAACCGCTGGGCGCAGTTCATCGACTACCTGCGCGAAGGCGTGTGGCACATCTGGGTCGGCTTCGACCACATCCTGTTCCTGCTGTCGCTGCTGCTGCCGGCGGTGATGCATTGGAGCGGCGCGCGCTGGACACCGGTGCACGGCTTCAAGCCGGCGTTCTGGGACGTCTTTCGCATCGTCACGTCGTTCACCGTGGCGCACTCGATCACGCTGTCGCTGGCGGCCTTGGGCATCGTCGCGTTGCCGTCGCGGCTGGTGGAGTCCGCGATCGCCGCGTCGGTGGTGGTGGCGGCGCTGAACAACCTGCGGCCGCTGGTGGAAGGCCGGCGCTGGATGGTTGCGTTCGGCTTCGGCCTCGTGCACGGCTTCGGCTTCGCCAGCGTGCTGACCGAGCTCGGCCTGCCGCGCGAAGCGTTGGTGATCGCGCTGGTCGGCTTCAACCTCGGCGTCGAGTGCGGGCAGCTGCTGATCGTGGCGCTGTTCCTGCCGTTGGCGTACAGCCTGCGCGCGAGCGCCTTCTATCGACGCACCGTGATGCTCGGCGGCTCGCTGGCGATCGCCGTCATCGCCGGCACCTGGCTGGCCGAACGGCTGTTCGACTTCAAGCTGCTGCCGGTGTAGTGACCCTACGGTGCGGGCTGCGGCGCAGCCTGCAGCGTCGGCGTCGCCCTCAGCTGAACGCACCTTCCCGGCCAGGAGCGGACCTCCGGTCGACGGTCTGCGCCAATTGGCCCAAGGTCCAATAGCACCGAGCACGTGGCGTTCGTATGGTCTGGAGTCCGGTACCTCGCCGACGGGGAGCCCCGTGCCCAAGCCGTTCAAAGGCAAGATCGCCCTCGACGTCCGCAAGTCCAAGCCCGACTGGCCGTCGTTCCTCGACCCCAAGGCGCCAAAGAACGCGCCGAACGTGCTGGTCATCCTGTACGACGACACCGGCTGCGCGGCATGGTCGACCTACGGCGGCCGCATCCAGATGCCCACGCTCGACCGCCTGGCGAAGAACGGCCTGACCTACACGCAGTGGCACACCACGTCGGTGTGCTCGCCGACGCGCTCATGCTTCCTGACTGGTCGCAACCACCACAGTAACGGCTTCGGCACGATCGCCGAGTCGGCGGCCGGTTTCCCGGGCTATGCCGGCCACATCCCGTCGGAGAACGCCACGATCGCGACGGTGCTGCGCGATGCGGGCTGGAGCACATTCTGGATCGGCAAGAACCACAACGTGCCGGTCGATGCGTTTGATATCGGCGCCAACCGCAAGCACTGGCCGCTCGGCCTCGGCTACGACCGCTTCTACGGCTTCATCGGTGGCGAGACCAACCAGTGGTACCCCGAGCTGATCGAGGACAACCACTTCGTCGAGCAGCCGGCGCTGCCCGAAGACGGCTACCACCTCTCGAAAGACCTGGCCGACAAGGCGATCCAGTTCATCCGCGACACCAAGCAGGCGCGGCCCGACAAGCCCTGGTACCTGTGGTATTGCCCGGGCGCCAACCACGCGCCGCACCATGCGCCGCAGGAGTACATCGACAAGTACAAGGGCCAGTTCGACGATGGCTACGAGGCGTATCGCGACTGGGTGCTCAAGCGCATGATCGAGCGTGGCGTGTTGCCCAAGGGCACCGACCTGACGCCGCTCAACCCGATGAGCGAGGGCACGTTCATCGAAGGCGACTCGGTGCGGCCGTGGAGCACGCTGTCGGCCGACGAGAAGAAGGTGTTCGCCCGCATGGCCGAGGTGTATGCCGGCTTCTCGGAGTACACCGACGTGCAGATCGGCCGCGTCATCGACTACCTCGAGGGGTCGGGCCAGCTCGACAATACGATCGTCTTCTACTGCGCCGACAACGGCGCCTCGGGCGAAGGCAGCCCCAACGGGTCGGTCAACGAGAACCGCTTCTTCAACGGCTACCCCGACGACATGAAGTCGAACCTGGCGATGCTCGACAAGCTCGGCTCGCCGGACACCTACAACCACTACCCGACCGGCTGGGCGGTGGCGTTCAGCACGCCGTACCGCATGTTCAAGCGCTACTCGCAGTACGCCGGTGGTACCTGCGACCCGCTGGTGATCCATTGGCCCAAGGGCATCAAGGCCAAGGGCGAATACCGCCACCAATACCACCACTGCACCGACATCGTGCCGACCATCCTTGAGTGCTGCGGCCTCAAGATACCCGCGGTGGTCAGCGGCATCAAGCAGTCGCCTCTGGCCGGCGTTTCGATGCGCTACAGCTTCGACAAGCCGAAGGCGCCCACCCGCAAGCAGACGCAGTACTACGAGATGCTCTCCACGCGCGGCATCTGGCACAGGGGCTGGAAGGTGGCCACCGAGCACGGGCCGATGATCGACAAAGGCCAGTTCGAGAAAGACCGCTGGCAGCTCTTCCACACCGACGTCGACCGCTCCGAGGCGCACGACCTGGCTGCCAAGTACCCGGCCAAGGTCAAGCAGCTCGCCGCCCGGTGGCTCGCCGAAGCGAAGAAGAACAACGCGCTGCCGCTCAACGACTACGGCGTCGTCGGAATCCACGCGCTCGAGTACAAGGTCGAGCCGCCCGCCGACGGGCGCTACGTGTACTACCCCGACACAACCGAAATCCCCGAGGCAGCGGGCGCCCGCACGCTGGGCGTGTCGTTCAAGATCGCCGCCGAGGTCACGTTCACCGACAAGACCGAGGGCGTCATCGTGTCGCAAGGCTCGCGCTTCGGCGGCTACACGCTGTTCGTGAAGAACGGGACGCTGAGCTTCGTCTACAACTTCCTCGGCATTCCGCCGGAGCAGAAGCTATCGTGCCCCGCGCCGAAATCGGGTACTCACATCGTCGGCGTCGAGTTCAACAAGAAGTCGATCAGCAAACTCAACGAGGCCCTCGGCACGATGACGCTGCACGTGGGCGGCAAGGCGGCTGGCAGCGGCAGCTTCCGCACGCAGAGCGGGCACTACTCGCTTGCGGGCGAGGGCCTGGCCGTCGGGCGCGACACCGGCGATCGCATCTCGAAGGAGTATTCGACCCGGTTCGCGTTCAAGAACGGCGAGATCGCGAAGGTCGTCTACGACGTGGGCCAGGACAGCTACGTCGACCTCGAGCGCCGGATGGCGGCGGCGATGGCGCGGGACTGACACACGACTGTAGGGCGCAAGCGTCGGCGGGCGCCAGCGTCCGCTATGGGGGTCGGATTCGGCTGTTCGTTTGATATCTCGGAAGCGGACACGCGGCTTCGTGTCACTGAGCCTTGCCTGTATGGGTCAGTGCCCCACGTCATCGTCGTGCTTCGTTCGCGCTTGCTGGCGCGACGTCGAACGCCAGCGTCACGAAGCGGCTGACCCACAGGTCGGGCTCGCTGTCGCTCAAGCGCAGGTCGGTGCCGCGCAGCACCCAGCGTCCCGGCAGCGGCACCGCGAAGTCGACACGACCCTGCGCATCGGTCTTGCGCCACAGCCCGAACGGGCTGCGCTCGCTGCGCAGTTCAACCGCGAAGTCGGGCAGTGGCGCGCCGTCGCGCAGCACGCGGAACTGCATGGGCTGCCCGGGGCGCAGCGGCCGTTGCGGCGACTCGATCAGCACGTCCATCGCCATGTCCACCGGTGCAGCCGCGCTTGCGTCGGGCTTGAGCTCGATGCGCGCGTGCTTGGTGTAGCGTTCCTTCCACGGCACACCGCGCGCGTTCATCCGCGCCCACTGCTCGCGCACCGTGGGGCTGGCCTGGATGTCCTTGAAGTAGATCGCAATCTTGTCCGGCGGCAGCTCGACCTCGAACGGGGTCAGCTGCGCCCAGCAGCTCAACGGGCGGTCGCTGCGCGCGTTCGCGCGCAGCCACAACGCAGCCGGCGCGTCGTCGACGCGCTGCAGAGCGATCGGCTTGGCCTGCCCATCGCTTCGGCAGCCGCTGCGCGCGAGGTACTCGAACGCGACGCCGGTTTCGTAGAGCGGAAACTGGTTGCCGGTGCCGAGCGTCAGCGCGACCTCCGCCGGATTGGCCGAAGCGCGTGGCGCGAACCAGGTGTCGTGAGCCCATGCCGACGGCGCGCACGCCGCGAGCAGGCAGGCGAGAGTCTTGAGGCGCATGCCCACGGTACGCGCGGCGCGCCGCGCTGGATGCGCCGCGTCAGAAGCGCAGCAGCAGACCGAGCCGAAAGGTGCGCGGCTCGGCCGGGTGCACGTGGCGGTCGGACACCGGCGCTGCCTCGCCGGGCAGCCGCGACGCGTAGAAGTACTGGATGTCGTCGGCCTGGCGATCGAACAGGTTGAACACGTCGAGCGTGACCTCGGCGTTGGGCCCCAGGTTGCGGGCGACGCGCAGGTTGGTCAGCACCGACGACACCGAGCGCACGCTGTTGTCCTCGACCAGCGCGCCGGGACCGAGGTAGCGCGTCTGCAGGGTTGCCGACCAGCCGCCGATGTAACGCAAGGTCGCCGCCACCGAGGCGGTGTGTACGCAGCATGGCGAGGGGTGGATGACGGTTTTGCTGCGCGCCGTTGCTACAGTGCCAGGCGATGCTCAACCTCGACGCCGCTGCCACGCACGACCAGCTGCCGATGGCGCCGCTGATCGATGCCTTGCGCGCGATGGCAGTCGAAGGCTGCGTGTTGCCGCCGCGCCAGGTGCTCACGGTGGCCGAGGGCGAGGCGCCCGGCAGCCTGCTGGCGATGGCCGCGTGGCAGCCGGGGCGCTACCTCGGTTTCAAGACGGTCACCGTGTTCGCCGCCAATGCCGCGCGTGGGCTGCCGTCGCTGCACGCGATCTACACGCTGTTCGACGCCGCCACCGGCGTGCCGCTCGCACAGTTCGACGGGGCGGCGCTGACCTCGCGACGCACCGCGGCGGTGTCGGCGCTGGCCGCGTCGTTCCTGGCGCGCAGCGACGCCGCTGATTTGCTGGTGGTGGGCTGCGGTCGCGTGGCGTCGCTGGTGCCGCAGGCGATGGCCGCGGTGCGCCCGATCGAGCGCGTGCAGGTGTGGAACCACCGCGCCGAGGGCGCGCGGACGCTGGCGCACGACCTGTGCGCACAAGGCTTTTGCGCCGAGGCCACCGAGGATTTGCGAGGCGCGGTGCAGCGCGCGCAGATCGTCAGCTGCGCCACGCTGGCGACGCAGCCGCTGATCCAGGGCGACTGGCTGCAGCCCGGCGCGCACCTCGACTTGATCGGCAGCTTTGCGCCCGAGATGCGCGAGGCCGATGCGCGCTGCGTTGCCCGCGCGCGCGTGTTCATCGACCAGGACGAGGCGCTCGCCAAGGCGGGCGACCTGCTGCAGGCGATGACCGAGCACGCCTTCGAACGCACGCAGCTGCAGGGCACGCTCGAGCAGCTGTGCCGCGGTCAGTGCAGTGGTCGTGCGGGCACGAGCGAGATCACACTGTTCAAGTCGGTGGGCAGCGCGTGGCAGGACCTCGCCGCCGCCGGTCTGGTGATGGGCCGGGCGCGCTGAGCGTCAGCGCGCGCGCCAGCCGCCCGACAGGGCCCAGCGCGGGCCGTAAGGCGCCCAGTGATACGGGTGCCACACGTAGCCCGGACGCGGATGCGCCCAGTAGCCCGGTGCCCACATGTAGCGGCCGCCGTACCAGTTCCAGTAGCCGCCGATCCAGACCGCGCCGACGAACGGTGCGACCGGCTGCACCTCGTAGTACGGGGCCGGTGGTGGCACGTTGGTGGTGGCGACCGTCTCGCCGGCGGTGCCGTAGTAGCTCGATGGATAGTAGTAGCCGTTGTAGCCGTAGTAGCCATATGGCGCGACGACGCACGCCGACAGCGTGGACAAGCCGAGCAGCGCTAGCGCGGCGCGCCAACCTCGACGGTGTACTGTCATGATCGACCCTCGATGCAAGAGCAGCGATACCAGCTTAACCGCGCGGCCCGCAGCGGCGATGACAGCGCGCACCGGCTTTACAAAGCAACGAATCGCGCGTGCCTACTTGTCACGGCACCAGCACCGCGGCACCGACGATCCGACCTTCGCGCAACGCCGCCAGCGCCTCGTTGGCCTGCGTCAGCGCGAAGGTGGT
>DASTZF010000003.1:0-8750 GCA_035764445.1 Burkholderiaceae bacterium | reverse complement strand
CACCGCGTCGTAGACGCCGGAGCCTTGCGGCGGCGTGCCGCGCTCGATGAAGCCGACCACCAGCGCGGCCGGCGTGCCCTGGCGATCGAGCCAGCGCGGCACGCCGAGGTCGCGCCGCACGTGGCCGTTGCCGGCCAGCAGCACCGCGCCGCGCGTGGTGTGCTGCGACAGCAGGTGCGCCATCGCGGCGTCGCGCGCGAACTGCCCGCGCGCGAGCGCCGGCCACAAGCGCGACGGCAGCGCGCCGCAATGGCCAAGATCGATCTCGCGCTCCTGCGCGGCCTGCCAGCTCGCGTCGGGCGCCTCGCTCAGCCGCCATGCGCGCACGCGCTCGGGCCCGAGCACGGTGCTGTAGTCGTCGCGCGCCAGCCGGCTGACGGTGCTGCGCGGCAGGTTGCCGGCCACCAACGGCAACTGATGGCGCAACGCCAGCGCGACGAACGGCTGGTAATCGCTCCAGCGCCAGCCGGCGGCACCGGCGGCCTGGCCGATCACGTGCTGCGGATCGTCGGGACGCTCGCTGCGCGCGCGATCGATGTCGGGTTGGCGATCCAGATCGAATTGCTCCATCACGATCGCCGGCCGCCAGCCGGCGCCGATCGCCTGCTGCAGCGCCGCCGCGCGCAGCCTGTGGTGCTCGGGGTTGTCGTGCACCTCGCCGAGCAGCGCCAAGCTGGAGCCCGACAGTTGATCCACCCAGGCGTTGCGCGTCGGTTGTGCGCAGCCGAAGCCCGCCAGGCTGCCCGCCGCCGCGACGCCGGCACGCAGCACGTCGCGCCGGCGCACCGGCCAACGCTGGCAGGGATCGACGCCGTCCATGCGTGCATTGTCGGGGCGCGGCCAATGCCCATGCCGATGCAGGCACACTCACGCGCCCGCATGAGCCGCCGGGCCGCTCCCAAGGCGACAACGCAGTTGCGGCGACGACTCACAACGGCGCGAAGCGCTTGTGATGTCGTCGCCAATACCGCAGCGCGCAGCGCGGAGGTTACTCAATGAGCACGACCGTCGATACCCCAACGCAGCGTCTGGATCCCGCGCTGGTGGTTATCCTCGCCGGCGTGGCCGCGGCGCTGCACGTGGGCAAGCTGCCGCCGGCGATTCCGGCCCTGCAGCAGGCGCTCGGCCTGACGCTGCTGCAGGCGGCGTTCCTGCTGTCGATGGTGCAGGGCGCCGGCATGTGCGCCGGCGTCGCGTTCGGTGCGCTGGCCGACACGTTGGGGCTCAAGCGCAGCATGTTGATCGGGCTGTCGGTGCTCGCAGTGGCCAGCCTGCTGGGCGGCGTGTCGCAGCACGTGGCGCTGCTGCTCGCGCTGCGCGCCGCCGAGGGCTTCGGCTTCCTGCTCACCGTGCTGCCGGCGCCCGGGCTGGTGCGCCGCCTGGTGCCGCCCGAGCGCATCAGCCTGATGCTCGGCGTGTGGGGCGCCTACATGCCGCTGGCCACCGCGAGCGCGCTGCTGATCGGGCCGCTGTGGATCGGCGCGCTCGGCTGGCGCAGTTGGTGGTGGCTGCTGGGCGCGGTCAGCGCCGCGGCGGCGCTGTGGCTCGCGCGGGTTCCGGTGCCACCCAGCGCCGCCGCATCGGCGCAGCAACCCCGCTGGGCGCGACTGCGGCGCACGTTGAGCGCCCGCGGCCCGTGGCTCACGGCGACCAGCTTCGCCGTCTACTCGGGCCAGTGGTTGGCGGTGATCGGCTTTCTGCCGTCGATCTACACGCAGGCCGGCATCTCGGGTGCGGCCACCGGCGTGCTGACCGCGCTCGCCGCCGCAGTCAACATGATCGGCAACATCGGCTCGGGTCGCCTGCTGCATGGGGGCCGCAAGCCAACCACGCTGCTGATCACCGGCTTCGTCGCGATGGCGCTGGCCACCATGCTCGCCTTCGCCGGTGGGGCACACGGTGAAGGGGTACCGGGCTGGCTGCGTTACCTCGCGGTGCTCGCGTTCTCGGCCATCGGTGGTCTGGTACCAGCGACGCTGTTCGCGCTGGCGGTGCGCGTGGCACCGAGCGAAGACACGCTGTCGACCACGGTCGGCTGGATGCAGCAGTGGTCGGCGTTCGGCCAGTTCGTCGGCCCGCCGCTGGTCGCGTGGGTCGCCGGCGTGGCCGGCGGCTGGCAATTCACGTGGGTGGTGACCGGCGCGTTCTCGCTCGTCGGCCTGGCGCTGGTCGCCGCGATCGCGCGCCTTTCGCTCCACTGACCCAGCGCGACAAAAAACGATACACGGCGATACGGCGCCGAAAGGACGCCGCGCGCCGTGTTGCGCACGATGCGAGCCATGTTCAACACCGGCCGCGAGGCCACAGAAGGCTCGACATGAAACCCTGGCTCAAACGCACTCTGATCGGCGTGTTCGGCGCCTCCGTCCTGTTCGGTGGCCTGGCCGCCTGTTCGCACCGCCATCACGGCTACGGCTGGCAAGGCATGAGTGACGAAGATGCCGCCAAGTACAAGGAGCGCATCGTCGACCGCATCGGCAGCCGCCTCGACCTCGACGACGCGCAGAAGGCCAAGCTCGGTGCGGTGGCCGATCAGTTGCGCGCGCAACGCCAGGCGCTGGTCGGCGGCAGCGACCCGCGCGCCGAGATCCAGTCGCTGGTGGCCGGCAACACCTTCGATCGGGCCAAGGCCAAGGCCTTCGTCGATGCCAAGACGAGCGCGATCCAGACCAAGAGCCCCGAGCTGATCGCCGCGCTGGGCGACTTCTACGACAGCCTGAAGCCCGAGCAGCAGCAGAAGGTGCGTGATTTCATGTCGCGAGGCCGCCATGGCTGGGGCCACTGAGTCCGGTCGCGTCGGCTACGGCGATGCCCGCAGCCGGCGCTGGCCCGAGCCGGTGCCGTTCGCCGGCGGCAACGTGTCGCGCACGTTCGCCCGCGGCGAGGCACCCGCCGCGGCCAACGACGTGCCGAGCCGCTGGCTGCGCGGGCGGCCGCCGACCATCGCGCGCGTGCTGACCGCGCTCGCACTCGGGCTGCACGCGCTGGTGTTTCGATTCGAAGCGCCGCTGGGCCACTCGATCGCCGGTGGCGTGCTGGTGATGCTGGCTGGGTTCGCGTGGATGGCGTGGGCCTGGTGGTGCTTCCGTAAGGCCGAGACGCCGCTGCCGCCGACCGCGCAACCGACGATGCTGATCGACGAGGGCCCTTACCGCTTCGGCCGCAACCCGATGTACCTCGGCATCACGGCGATGATGCTCGGCCTCGGGCTGGCAGCAGGCGTGCCGTTCATGGCGATCGCGGCAGCGAACTTCGTGGCCATCGTCGCCGCGGTGCACATCCCGCACGAGGAGGCGCAGATGAAGCGCACGTTCGGCGGTTGGTACAGTGACTACGCGGCGAGCGTGCGCCGCTGGATCTAGCCCTGCATCGATGCCGCGACTGCTGCTGATCGACGACGACGAGCAACTCGGAGCGCCGCTGGCCGCGTACTTCAGGCGCTTCGAGTTCGACCTGCAGCACGCCACGCGGCCGAGCGAGGGCTTGAAGCGCCTTCGCCAGGGCGGCTTCGACGTCGCGATCCTCGACGTGATGCTGCCCGAGATGGACGGCTTCGAGCTGTGCCGCACGATCCGCAAGGAGAGCAACATCCCGATCGTGATGCTCACCGCGCGCGGCGACGTGATGGACCGCGTGGTCGGCCTCGAGCTCGGCGCCGACGACTATCTGCCCAAGCCGTTCGAGCCGCGCGAGCTGCTGGCGCGCATCCAGACGATCCTGCGCCGCGCGGCGCCGGCCAACGGCCACGGCGTGGGCACGCTGCGCTTCGAGGGCGGCCTCAGCGTGGACCTCGACCGCCGCACGGTGCAACGCGCGGGCGCAGCGATCGACCTCACCAGCACCGAGTTCGACCTGCTGGCGATGCTCGCGGGCTCGCCGGGCAAGGTGTTCAGCCGAGACGACATCCTCGAGCGCCTGCGCGGCCAGTCGGCCGAAGACATCCACACGCGCGCGGTCGACATCCTGGTGAGCCGGCTGCGGCGCAAGCTCGAGCCGCTCGACTGCATCAAGACGTTGCGCAACGCCGGCTACACGTTCGCCGGCGTGAGGGCGTGAGAGGGCACCGATGAGTGCGGTCGGCGACGCTCACCGCCGCTGGCACGCGTCGCACGAGGGCTTCAAAGCCAAATGCCGGCGCTGGCGCCACTCGATGCGCCACTCGCTGAAGTGGCGCATCGTGCTCGTGTTCATGTTGCTTGCGCTGGCGGTGACCAGTGTCTTCCTGGTCGGCATGAAGCGCGTCGTCGAGACCGGGTGGCAGGGTTACGCCAGGCCGCTGGTGGCCGACTACGTCGACAAGCTGGCGCAGGAGATCGGCTCGCCGCCCGACGTCGACAAGGCGCGCGCGATCGTCGCGCGATTGCCTGTGACGGTGCGCATCGACGGGCCGCAGGTGCAGTTCGATTCGCATCCGGGGATGCATCGCCGTTGGGTCGACTACGGCGGCGGCGACCCACGCTACGGGCCCGAGGGCTGGGGCCTGGTGCGCAGCACCGCCGACGGCCATCGCATCACGTTCGGGCTCGTCGGCCCGTGGCACGCGACGCAGCCGCGCATGTTCGGCTGGTTGACGCTGGCGGCGTTGCTGGGCCTGACGCTGCTCGCCTACGCCTACGTGCGGCGCATGCTGCGGCCGCTGCAGGCGATCGGCGAAGGCGTCGCGCGCTTCGGCGCGGGCGACTTCGCGCACCCGATCCGCGAAGTGCGCAACGACGAGCTCGGCGACCTCGCCGACCGCATCAACCGCATGGCGTCGAGCCTGCAGGGGATGCTCGACGCCAAGCGTGCGCTGCTGCTGGCGATCAGTCACGAGCTGCGCAGCCCGCTGACGCGTGCGCGCGTCAACGCCGAGCTGGTGGGCGACGGCGAGCATCGCGACGCACTGCTGCGCGATCTCTCCGAGATGCGCGACCTGATCAGCGACCTGCTGGAGAGCGAACGCCTGACCACCGGCCACGCCGCGTTGCAGACCGAGCGCGTCGACCTCGCGGCGCTGGTGCGCGAGGTCGTCGCCACGCAGTTCGCCGACGCGGCGCTGACGCTCGAGCTCGATGCGTCGATCGGCGCCGCGCAGGCCGACCCGATGCGCTTGAAGCTGCTGCTGCGCAACCTGATCGACAACGCGGTGCGCCACAGCGCCGGTGCGACGCAGCCGCCGGTGGTGACACTGAAGCGCGAGCCCGACGGCCGCATTGCGCTCGCGGTGCGTGACTTCGGCCCCGGTGTCAGCGAAGAGCAATTGCAGCGACTTGCCGAGCCGTTCTACCGCACCGACAGCGCGCGCACGCGTGCCGCCGGCGGCGTCGGCCTCGGGCTCTACCTGTGCCGGTTGGTGGCGCAGGCGCACGGCGGCGAGCTGCGCCTGCGACGCGCCGAGCCGGGGCTCGAAGCGAGCGCGCTGCTCGCCGGCTGATCGATCGGTACGACGCGCGCGATCAGCGACCCGCGCACGGATCGCTGCCCGGGTTGTTCGGCACCGGTTCGCCGCGCTCCTTGGCGCGCTGCGCGACGAGTGCTCGCTGGCGCGCCACCACCGCGCGACATTCGTCGGCGGTCTTGGCGCGCGCCAGGTCCTGCCGGTAGAGCTGCTGCTCGTTCGGCGTCATCACCAGCTGACCCGGCGTGTTGCCCGGGGTCGGTGTCGGCGCGCGTGGGCCCTCCGGCGTCACCAGCGGCGCGGCGGGCGTTTCCGCCCTTGCCGGTGGTGCAGCCGGTGTCTCTGCCCTGGCCGGCGGCGCGGCCGGCGTCTGCGGGGTCACCCGCGGCGCCACCGCGGGCGCGGGCATCGTCGGAGTCGACGCGGCCTGGCTCTGCGCGAGCGCAGAGCTGGCCCACGCGGTCAGCACGACCGCCAGCGGAATCGTGTGCAACGCTGCCATGTCCATCTCCTGAACTCAGAGACGACGTGGCAGTCGGCATGCCCGCCAACCAGGGCGAGAGCGTCACTGGTACTTCGCGGTCACCTCGCCGATGTTCGTCACCGCCGGGGCCGGGCGGTGCATGCGAGCCACCAAGCCCTTGACCCAGCGCTTGAGGTCGTCGACGTAGGTGAACACCACCGGCACGTAGAACAGCGACAGCAGGGTCGACGTGATCAGCCCGCCGATCACCGCAATCGCCATCGGGGCGCGGAAGTCGGCGTCAGCGCCGATCTTCAGCGCGATCGGCAGCATGCCGGCACCCATCGCCACGGTGGTCATCAGGATCGGCTGCGCGCGCTTGCTGCAGGCGTCGATCAGCGCGTCGCGGCGCGACACGCCGTTGTGCACGGCCACCAGCGCGTACTCCACCAACAGGATCGAGTTCTTCGTCACGATGCCCATCAGCATCAGGATGCCGATCGTCGCCGGCAGGCTCATCGCCTCGCCCGCCGCCAGAAGCAGGCCCAACGCACCGCCCACGCTCAGAGGCAGTGCCGCCATGATCGTCACCGGCTGCGCGAAGTCGTGGAACAGCAGCACCAGCACGCAGTACACCAGCAGCACGCCGGCCATGATCGCGATGCCGAAATCGGCGAACAGCTCCTCCATCCGCTCGGTGTCGCCGTAGCGCAGGCGCTTGACGTCGGCGGGCAGGTTCTTCACCGACGGCAGCTTGTCGACTTCGGCATTGAGCGCACCGATCGGCGCGCCGCCGACGTCGGCCTTGATGCTGACGCTGCGGCGGCGGTCGAAGCGCGTGATCTGCGCCGCGCCGCTGCCCATCTGCAGGTCGGCCACGGTGTCGAGCGTCAAGCTCTTGCCGTCGCTCGTGGGCACCTTCAGCAGCTTGAGTTCGTCGAGGTTCGAGCGCGCGTCGAGCATCAGCTGCGTGCGGATCGGCAGGCTGCGCTCCTCGAGGTTGAACTTCGGCAGCACCGACGTGGTGTCGCCGATCGTCGCCACGCGCACCGTGGTGGCGATGTCGGCGATCGTCACGCCGAGGTCGGCGGCACGCGCGAGGTCGGGCTGGATCATGATCTCGGGCCGCTTCAGGCCCGACGCCGCGGCCGGGTTGCCGACGCCCTCGATGCCGCGCATCTCGCGCTCCACCTTCTCGGCGGCGGCGTCGAGCGCACTCGGGCTGTCGCTGACCAGGATCACTTCGAGCATCTCGCCGGCCTCGCCGCTGCCGAAGCGGAAGCGGAAGGCCGGCACGTCGCGCAGCTCGTCGCCGATCATCAGCTCGAACTCGCGCTGGCTCATCGAGCGCTTGCGCTCGGGCACCAGCTTCACCGTCATCGTGCCGGCACGCGGCTCGGAGTTGCCGCTGGTGCCGAAGCCGTTGAGCGCCGCGCCCTGGCCGACGATGGTCAACACGCCGGTCACCTCCTTGTGGCGCACGAGGATCGCGCGCGCCTTCTCGGCCGCGGCCGCGGTTTCGGACAGCGGCGTGCCGGGCGGCAGCTCGAAGTTGATGACGCTCTGCGCGCGGTCGCTGGCCGGGATGAAGCCCTTGGGCAGCAGCGGCGCCAGCGACATCGACGCGATGAACAGCCCGATGCCCGACAGCATCGCGATCTTGCGATGCGCGAGACCCCAGCGCACCAGCGCGAGGTAGCGCTCCATGATCTTCGACGTCTTGTGCTCCCCGCCGTGCGACTTGAGGAAGTACGCGCCCATCACCGGTGTCAGCATGCGCGCCACCAACAGCGAGAGCAGCACCGCGATCGCCACCGAGATGCCGAACTGCTTGAAGAACTGGCCCGGCACGCCCGACATGAAGCTCACCGGCAGGAACACCGCGACGATCGCCAGCGTGGTGGCCACCACCGCGAGGCCGATCTCGTCGGCCGCTTCGAGCGCGGCCTGCATCGGCGTCTTGCCCATGCGCATGTGGCGCACGATGTTCTCGACCTCGACGATCGCGTCGTCGACCAGGATGCCGACCACCAGGCTCAAGCCCAGCAAGGTGATCAGGTTCAGCGAGAAGCCGAGCCATTGCATGAAGTAGAAGGTCGGGATCACCGACAGCGGCATCGCGATCGCCGAGATCAGCGTCGCGCGCCAGTCGCGCAGGAACCAGAACACCACCACCACCGCCAGCAGCGCACCGAGGATCAGCGCCTCGATCGACGCGTTGTAGCTTTCCTTGGTGAACTCCACCGTCGAGGTGTAGAGCTGGACCCTGTATTGCGTGTTCTCGGCGCTCAGGCGCTCGACCGCGCGCTCCACCTTCTTGCCGACGTCGACCGCCGACGAACCGACCGCGCGGATCACCTGGAACGCGACCACGCGCTGGCCGTCGACGAACGCATCCTGCGCACGCTCGGCGGCGCCGTCGGTCACCGTGCCGAGGTCGGACAGCCGCACCGAGCGGCCGTCGCGCAGCGCGATCTGCGTGTCGCGCAACGTGGCCAAGGTGGTGGCGCTGCCGAGCGTGCGGATGCTCTGTTCGCTGGTGCCGAGCGTCGCCTTGCCGCCCGGCAGGTTGATGTTGATGTTCTTCAGCTGCTTGCTCAGGTCCGCGGCGGTGATGCCGTACGCGTTCAGCCGCTCGGGCTTGAGCGCGAACACCACCTCGCGGTCGACGCCGCCGACGCGCTTGACCTGGCCGACACCGGGCACCGTGAGCAGCAGCTTCGAGACGTCGTTGTCGACGAACCACGACAGCTCGGCCGCGCTCCTGTTGGGCGCCTTGACCGTGTAGGTCATCATCGGGCCGCCCGAGGTGGTCATGCGCGTGATCACCGGCTCGTTGATCGAGCCCGGCAGCTCGCCGCGCACGCGGGTGACCGCGTCGCGCACGTCGTTGACCGCGCGGTCGAGGTC
>DASTZF010000002.1:0-12285 GCA_035764445.1 Burkholderiaceae bacterium | reverse complement strand
CGCCGAAGAAGCCGACCCCGAGCTTCTGCTGGAACGCAATGCCGAGCGACACGCCGCGCGCCGCGCACAGGAACGCGTCCTTCTGGCACAACAGCGTGCCGCCGAGCTGGCCCAGTTGCATCGGCAGGATCTTGCCGGGGTACGGCGCGCCGAAGGCAACACGCTGCTTGGCGCGCGCCTGATTCGTGTAGACGGTCGTGAACAGCGACTCGCCGGTCAGCAGGCGCTTGCCGGCGCCGAGCAGCTTGCCGAACAAGCCACCCTGGTTGCCTCCCGAGCCATCGCCGAACACCGCGTCCATCGCGATGCCCGGATCCATGAAGAACATGCTGCCCGCTTCACCGATGGCCGCCTCGCCAGGATCGAGCTCGACCTCGACGAACTGCATCTCGGAGCCCTTGATCTCGTAGTCCACCACATCCATTGCCATACGCACACCCACGCCGTGATTGACGAACCGGCGCGATGGTAGCGAACTTCGATGGCGCGCTTGTTCGCGCGCAGGTGCGTGAGCCGCGCGCTCAGCGCAGCGGCAGCGAACCGGGACCGGTCAGCACGCAGGCCAGCACGACCATCGCCAGCGCCGCGAGCGCGGCGATCAGCAGCACCCAGTGCGCATGCAGGCGCGGAGGCTGGTGGCGATAACGCAGCTTGAGAGTGTCCATCTGCAGTGCGTGGCGGGCGACCTCCAAAGCGAGGCCGTAGCGGCAACGATAGGTCGCGGGGCGGCTTCGCGCATCCCACTCAGGAGGGATGAACCAACAACACGGTCAACGCAACTCAGCGCGCCGTCCGGCCATGCTCACCCGAGCCCCCTTGGCCGTTCCGGCCTTCCCCCCGACGGGGAGCGTGATCGCCTTCGGAGCGGCCGTGCGGCGATCACAGCAGCTGCGGCAGCGCCTGCGCCGCCGTCGCGCGTAGCACCGCATGGGCTTGGTCGTCGATCTCGCTGTCGTGCGGGTTGACGATCACCACGAACGCGCCCGCACCGCGCGCGAGCGCGGCCAGCCCGGCGGCTGGCCACACTGCACCCGACGTGCCGACGATCAGCGCAACGTCGCAGATCTGCGCGGCACGTTCGGCGGCATCGAGGGCAGCGGGCGGCAGCGTCTCGCCGAACCACACGACTGCGGGCCGCACTAGGTTGCCGCAATCGGCGCAGCGCGGCGGACGGCCTGGCTGCGCGCCACGCGGCTCGCAGGCGGGCCGGCGCGCGCACGACTGCAGCCAGCAGTCGGCCGTGATGTCGCCGTGCAGGCGAATGGTGTCGGTGTTGCCGGCGCGCTGGTGCAGGTCGTCGACGTTCTGGCTGACCAGCGTCAACACGCCCGGCCTGCGGCGCGCGAAATTGCCGAGTGCGAAGTGCCCGGCATTCGGCTGCGCGCAGCGCACGCCTTCGCGCCGCTCGGCGTACCAGTCCCACACCTGCGTCGGATCGGCGCGGAAGCCTTCCTCGCTGGCGAGCTGTGCGGGATCGAAGCGCGACCACAGGCCGGTCAGCGCGTCGCGAAACGTCGCAATACCACTCTCGGCACTCATGCCGGCGCCGGTGAGCACGAGCAGCGAGCGTGCGGCAGCGATGCGCGAGCGCACCGCGAGCATCGGCTCTTCACGCATCGCGCTGCCGCCGAGCCTCGAACAGGCTGACGCCGGCGGCCACCGACACGTTGAGGCTCTCGACCGCGCCGTGCATCGGGATGCGCACCAGCGCATCACAGCTCGTACGCGTCAGCTGGCGCAGGCCCTTGCCTTCGGCGCCGAGCACGAGCGCCAGCGGGCCGCGCAGGTCGGCCTCGTGCAGCGTTTGCGGCGCATCGTCGGCGGTGCCGACGACACGGATCAGCCGCGCCTTCAGCTCGCCGATACAGCGCGCCAGGTTGGTCACCATCAGGTACGGCACCGTCTCGGCGGCGCCACTGGCCACCTTGGCCACCGTGGCGTTGATGCCGACCGCGTGGTCCTTCGGTGCGATCACCGCGTGCGCGCCGGCGCCGTCGGCCACACGCAGGCAGGCACCGAGGTTATGCGGATCGGTCACCCCGTCGAGCAGCAGCAGCAGCGGCGCATCGTCGATGTCTTCGAGCACCTCGTCGAGCGTGCGCGGCTGGAACACCGGGTCGACGCGCGCCACCACGCCCTGGTGCCGATGCGTACCAGCGAGCCGCTGCAGGTGCTCGGCGTCGCTGTCGATCAGGCGCGCGCCGGCCTCCTGCGCGCGGGTGACGAATTGGCGCATGCGCGCGTCGCGTCGCGTCGGATCGACGTGGACTTCGCGCACCGATTCCGGTGCGGTCTTCAGCCGCACGGTGACCGCGTGGAATCCGAACAGCACCTTGGCCGCCATGCGGCGATCGTAGCCTGCCGCGCCTGCGGGCCTGGGTCGGGCCGTCTCGCCCGTCAGGCGTACACGCTGATCAAGCTGCCGGGTTGCGTGGCCTCGCCTGCGCGGTCGTCGTCGACGTGCAGGTGGCGCGCCAGCGTGTGCAGGAACGCGTTCAACTGCACCTGCAACACCTCGCGCGTCGGTGCGCCGGTGCGACCGGCCGCGTGCTGCAGCTCGGCGAACGCCACCAGCAGCAGATCCTCGTTGCGCGCCCGCCTCTGCATGGCGTCGCCGGCGCGCGCGACCGCCGGCTGCGGGGCCGCATCGTTATCGCTCGTGGCCTGGTTCAGCGCGCGCGCGAACGCGATCAGCGCCCGCTCCAGCATCGCGTCGGCGCGAGCGCTCGACCCGACGGGCTGCAGGGCCAGCATCAGCGCGCGCATCAGCGGCGACCGGCTGGCGCTATCGCAATCGTGGTGGCGATCCCCCTCGGCATCGCGCTCGGGACCGGTGTCGCCGCGCGCGTCGCGCTCGCGGCGCGCTCGACCATCGGGGTTGACGACGCGCGCTGGCAGCGGCGCCAGCGCCCGCGCCGAGTCGCGCCGGCTGGGCGCGACGTTGTAGGCCTGTGTCAGCGATCCGAACGGCATGCCTGCACCTATCGGCCGCCCAGCGCAGGGACTGAGCGGCAAATTGGCGCGAAACGTAACCTCCGCAGATCACGTTGGATGCATCACTGCAATCGTCTGTTGCTCCGTTGCCTATTTCGATTGCAGCCACGCCCACCTAGATTGGCACCATTCCAACCCATCGGATGAAGACCTCCATGAAGCTCTACTTCTCCCCCGGCGCCTGCTCGTTGGCCGTGCACATCGCATTGCGTGAGGGCGGCCTCGCCTTCGAACTCGCCGCAGTCGACCTCGCGACACACCGGCTCGCCGATGGCAGCGACTATCACGCGATCTCGCCGCGCGGCTATGTGCCGCTGCTGCAGCTCGACGACGGCTCGCGCCACACCGAAGCCGCGGCGCTGCTGCAATACGTGGCCGAGACGGCCCCTCGGCAGGGCCTGGTCGGCGAGCCTGGCAGCCGGCGGCGCTTTCAGATCCTGCAGTGGCTCACGTTCGTGAGCAGCGAGTTGCACAAGGTCTTCAGCCCCTGGCTGTGGCAGAAGGAGACCGCCGAATCGACGCGTGCCGCGGTGAAGGACAAGCTCAACACGCGCTTCGCCGAGCTGGACGCGCACCTGGCACACCACGAGTACCTCGCGGACGAGTTCAGCGTCGCCGACGCCTACTGCTTCACCATCGTCAACTGGGCCAACCTGCTGGCGCTGCCGCTGAAGAGCTATCCGAACTTGCAGGCGTACCTGACGCGCGTGGCGTCTCGCCCGCTGGTGCGCGAAGCCATGATCGCCGAGGGTCTGGCCAAGTGAGCGGTGGCGGTTGCGGGCGTCGGCAGCGAGAGCGCGTTCAGCGTCGCAACGCCACCACAGCCATCAGCAAGCCGATCAGCACCGGCTGATGCACCATGTAGAAGCTCAGCGACCAGCGCCCGAGCAGCGCCAGGATGTTCGCCGCGCGCGGTATCGAGCCGGCGAACACGCCGCGTGCCTGGGTCAGCAGCCAGCGGCCGGTGGCCATGCCCCAGGCCATCACGCCGATCCACGGCAGCACCGGCACATAGTCTTCGGTCACCGGCTTGCGCGAGACCAGCCCGGTCCAGCTCAGCCACGGGCCGTTGAACGCGTCGTGGCGCCACAGCAGCGGCAGCGCGATCGCGATGGCGCCCACGAGCCACAGCCAGCGCCCCAATGGCGCCATCAGTCGGACCGGGATCAGCATCAGCGCGATGCCGTGCAGCACGCCGAAGAAGATCCAGCTGCGCGGGAACATCCACCACGATCCGATCGACACCAGCACCGCACAGCCGGTGATCTGTGCCCAGCGCCGCCAGAAGCGCGCCCACGATTGCCCCTGATGGAGCGCGATCGCCTGCCCCATGCCAGCGCAGAACAGGAACAGGCTGACGATGCAGGTGCGCTGCGTGGTCCAGAACGGGTCGGCGGTGAAGTGCTGCTTTGGCGCGAAGAAACCGAAGTAATTGAGGTCGAAGCAGAAATGGAACAGCGCCATCCAGACGATGGCGAAGCCGCGCAACACGTCGAGGCGATCGAAGCGCTGGCCCGTGCTCGCTGCCGGGACAGCGGTGGCATCGACCGCGGCGTTCACTCTTTGTCGGGTGGCGACAGCAGCGGCAGCCCCGAGTCCTTGCCGAGCAGGCCGACCTTCGAATAGATGCCGAGCTTGTCGCGCGTGTCGGTGATGTCGAGGTTGCGCATCGTCAATTGACCGATGCGGTCGGCCGGCGTGAATGCGCCTTCGCCCTTTTCCATCGTCAGCCGCTCGGGCTGGTAGGTCAGGTTCGGGCTTTGCGTGTCGAGCAGCGAGTAGTCGTTGCCGCGCCGCAGCTCCAGCCACACCTCGCCGGTGATCGCGCGCGCGACCCAGCGCTGCGCGGTCTCGCGCAGCATCATCGCCTGCGGGTCGAACCAGCGGCCGTGGTACAGCAGCTTGCCGAGCCGCCGTCCGTTGTTACGGTACTGCTCGATGGTGTCCTCGTTGTGGATGCCGGTGACCAGCCGCTCGTATGCGACGTGCAACAGCGCCATGCCCGGCGCCTCGTAGATGCCACGGCTCTTGGCCTCGATGATGCGGTTCTCGATCTGGTCGCACATGCCCAGCCCGTGACGGCCGCCGATCCGGTTGGCCTCGTCGAACAGCGCCACCGCGTCGTTGAACGTGCGGCCATTCAGCGCGACGGGCTGGCCTTCCTCGAACCGCACGCTCACGGTCTCGGGCCGCACCGCCACGTCGTCGCGCCAGAACGCGACGCCCATGATCGGGTTGACGATCGACAGCCCTTTGTTCAGGAACTCGAGGTCCTTGGCCTCGTGCGTCGCGCCCAGCATGTTGCTGTCAGTCGAGTACGCCTTCTCGACGCTCATCTTGTAGTCGAACCCGTTGGCGATCAGGTACTCGCTCATCTCCTTGCGGCCACCGAGCTCGTCGATGAAGCGCTGGTCGAGCCACGGCTTGTAAATCTTCAGCTGCGGGTTGGCGAGCAGACCGTAGCGGTAGAAGCGCTCGATGTCGTTGCCCTTGTAGGTGCTGCCGTCGCCCCAGATGTTGACACCATCGTCGCGCATCGCCACCACCAGCGCCGTGCCGGTCACCGCGCGGCCGAGCGGCGTGGTGTTGAAGTAGGTCGCGCCGGCAGTGCACACGTGGAACGCGCCGCACTGGATGGCGGCGATGCCTTCGCTGACCAGTTGCGGCCGGCAGTCGACCAGGCGCGCGATCTCGGCACCGTAGAGCTTGGCGCGGCGCGGGATGTCGCCGTAGTCGGTCTCGTCGGGCTGGCCGAGGTTGGCGGTGTACGCGCACGGGATCGCGCCTTTGGCGCGCATCCAGTGCACCGCAGCCGAGGTGTCGAGGCCGCCGGAGAACGCGATGCCGACGCGTTGCCCAGCGGGCAGGGATTGCAGGATGGTGGCGCTCATGAGGACTCCAGGCGCCGTCGCGCGGGCTGCGGCGGCACAGCCGCGATGCTACGTGAATCGCGCTGGCACGCGGTCGCGCGCTACAGCGCATCGAGCGCGGCGCGCAACGCCGTGCGATAGTCGTCGAAATCCTGCAGGTCGTTGTGGCCAGCCCCCTTCACGTGGTGAACTCGCGCGCGCGGATTGAGCGCGACCAGCGCGTCGCTGTGCCATGGCCCGATCAGCGTGTCGCGATCGCCGTGCAGCATGAGCAGCGGCGTCTGCATGCGGCCGACCGCGGCACCGGTGTCGAGCGGATAGCGCAACAGGGCGCCGGGCACCCATGGGTAGTACTCGGCCGCCAGCGCACGCATGCTCGAGTACGGCGACACCAGCACCGTGAGATCGGGCCGCACCGACACGGCCAGCGCGGCGACGAGCCCGCTGCCGAGTGAGCGGCCGAACAGCACGCGCTTGCGGCCGGCGTAGTCGGGCGCGATCGACTCCCACGCGGCGCGCACATCGGCGTGCAGTTGCGCCTCGCTCTCGATGCGGCCCGCGCTCTTGCCGTAGCCACGGTAGTCGATCATGAACAGATCGAAGTTGGCACGCCGCCAGAACTCAAGGTCGACGAACCAGCTGCGCAGATTGCCAGCGTTGCCGTGCAGGAAGAACACCACGCCGCGCGATGCAGGCAACTGCAGGTGCAGCGCGCTCAGTCGCGCGCCCGGTACGTCGATCGTCCGCTCATGAACGTCGGCGCCGAGGTCGAAGCGGAACTCCGGCGACAGCCGCTGCGGTAGAAACAACAGTCGCTCCTGGCCCCAAAACAGCAGGGCCATCAGGGCGAGATACACGCCCGCCGCAACGATCAGCCACACCATCGACGCACGCAGCGCGCGCCGCACGGGGCCCGCTGCAGGAGGGCGATCGGTGGCGCGCATGGTGGCCAGCGTACGCGAATTTCGCGCCGCCGCCATGCGCACGAAGGCGAATCAGCCAGCCGCAAGCGCGCGCGTCAACGCGCTACCGAACGCGTCGACGCGCCGCCAATCGGTGTACTCGACCACCGCGTCGGCTGCCGTGGGACCGCCAGTCAGCCACATGATGAAGCGGATGATCAGACGATCGCACACACCATAGCGCGGGTAGTCGAGCCGGCCGGCGAATACATCCACCAGCGATGGCCGCCAGGCCACGCGGCGCAGGAACTTGCGCACGTACGGGTTCGTCTCGGGCCGATCCTTGCCCGGCTTGCGGGCGACGATGTTGACGCTGAAGTAGGCGCCGGGCATCGCGTTGAGTGCGTCGGCATGGCGGTTGGCGTAGGCGATCACGCGCCGGTCGGTGCGGCCGTAGCGGATGCGCGCCCCGATCAGCACCATCGCAAACTGCTGCGGCGCCGGTGCCTGCTCATCGTCGATCATGGCCAGCGACGGCGCATGACCCGCTTGCTGCAACGCGATGCGCAAGCGCTCGCAGATCTTGCGGGTCTGGCCGTCGGTCGACGAGCAAAGGATCAGCACGCGCGCCATCGCGGGTGGATCCGCTCTCGTCGGCATGCCTGCGAGGCGCCGTCTACGGCGCTTTGTAGGTGAACCTCGCCTCCAGGTCGCCGCTCACGTCGGGACGCCTGATCGCCGCGATGATGTTGTACGAATTTCCTGACGACAACTGGAAGAAGCCGCCGTAGCTCACCGCGTTGTTGGCGGCCACCAGGTCGAGCGTCTTGGTGTCGGTGCGCATGCCATCGGACACCTTCAGCTTGACCGTGGCGTTGGTGAGCGGCACCTGCGACTTGTGGTCGACCAGCGAGATGTTGATGTGGTAGTAGCCGCTGCCGCTCGGAATCTCGGCCTGCCCGTTGCCCTTGCCTCGCGCAGCACGCAGCGCGTCCGCACTGATCAAGCCCAGATAGACGTCGGTGTCGGCGATCAGCTTGTGGTGGGGATCCGTCGGCGGTGCCGGTGGCGGTGCCGCCACCTCGGGCACGCCGTAGTTGAACATGTAGATGATCGCGCCGCGGATCTCCTGATCGCTCAGGTCGGGCAGGCCGCCGCGCGCCGGCATCGCGCCGTGGCCGTGGATCGCCGAGGCAACCAGGCTGTCCAGCCCCTGCCTCAGACGCGGCGTCCACGCCGCCCGATCGCCGATCTTCGGCGCGCCGTTGACGCCGTCGCGGTGGCACTTCGCGCACTGGTTCTGCACGATCGCCTCGCTGCTGCGCAGCACCGCGGGAGTCGCGCCGCCGACCGGCTCGACCCAGCGACCACCCGATCGGTTGACCATGTACACCACCGCGCGCTCGATCTCGATGTCGCTCACGCCGGGATTGCCACCGTGGGCCGGCATGTTGCGGATGCCCTTGATCGCGTGCTCGGTCAGCGCGCTCAGGCCCTGCGACGCACGCGCGGACCACGCCTTGGCATCGCCGATCTTCGGTGCCTTGTCCTTGCCCGGCACGTGGCACGTCGCACACACGGCGTCGACCACCTCCTTGCCGGAGCGTTCGCGACGCTGCGCGTCGGCCGTCGGCGCGACGGCCAGCAGGAGCAACGCAAGGACAACGCCCAGCGCAACCCGCGTGTTGTTGAATCGAGATGGCATCGTCATGGCGCCCCTCACCGATAACGGGCGGACCCCACTGCGGCGACCGCCACCCGGGCAACCTACACCCGCGCCCTGTGGACGGGCTTGACCTGGGTCAGAGCACGAGCGCGAACTCGGCGTGCGGCGCGACGGTTCAGCCGGTGAGGATGGGCCGCAACGCGTCGACCTCCGCGACCATGAAGTCGAAGAACGCGGCCACGCGCGGCAGCCGGCGCAATTGCGGCAACGTGAGGATGCGCCAGATGCGCGTCAGCTCGGCGACCGGCCCGAGCACGCGGACCAACCCGGCATCGGCGTCGGCGATCGCGGTGGGCAGCGGGCCCAAGCCGATGCCGGCCTTCACCGAATGCAGCACGCCGAGCACGCTGCTGTTGCGCGCCGCGATGCGCGCATCGGGTACCACCTGGCGCAGCCACGCGGCGGCGCGATGGCCCGCCATCGTGTCGTCGAAGCCGACGATGCAGTGGCGGCTCAGATCGGCCACCGCGGCCGGTGCGCCGTTCATCACGAACTCGCGCGCCGCGCTCACGGCTTGCGGTGCGGGTCGGCGCCGCAGACGAAGCGGCCGGCGCACCGGCCGCGGCGCCGTCACGCGCGCTGCGCGGCGGCGGTGCGAGTGGACTGCGGCGTGTCGTGGCTGTCGACGCCGCGAATGAAGCACTCGAGCACCGGGTTGACCAGCCAGCTGTGCGTCACCGGTGCCATGTGGCCGGCTTCCGCGCGGTGCCGCCGCGCATGCGGCAGCGTGTCGGCCAGCACGTCGATCACGTCGCGCGGCGGGCGCGGCCCGGTCGTGCCCGAGAACAGGCACACCGGCACGTTGATGCAGCGGTACGCATCAGCCTGCGAGGTCTCGCCCGACACCGCGGCGAAGTCGAGCAGCGTTTTCGGCACCAGACCGGCCAGGCCCATCTGCACCTGCCGCGGCAGCTGCGCGAACGAGCCCGCGCCCGACCAATAGTCGATGAAGCGCTGCGCGCCGAGCAGGGCCTCGCCACGATCGGCACAGCGCTGCAGCTCGTCGCGCACCGACTCGATCTGCACTCGACCGGGGTGCCGGAGCGCGAGCAGGTGATACGCCATCGGCTCGTACAGCGCCAGGCTTTGCAGGCGGTAGGGCCGCCAGCTCGCGAGCTGCAGCGCGACCGCTGCGCCGTACGAGTGGCCCACCAGGTGAAACGTCTCGCCCGGCAGCAGCGCCACGCGCAGCACGCTCTCGACCAGCCGCACTTCGTGCTGCAGCGAGAACGGCACGCGCGGGTCGGGCATCGGCGACGCGCCGTAGCCATAGAGGTCGATCGCGATCAGCCGGTGACTGCGCCGCATGCGCTCCACCAGCAGCCGCCACTGGCCCTTGGAGCCCATCGAGCTGTGCAGCAGCACGATCGGCCGGCCGCGGCCTTCGATGTGAAAGCCGACCCTGCTGTCGAGCAGGGCCACGGAGTTTGGTGGCAGCATCGTGTCCTCTCGGGTGCCGGTGTTCTTCAGGGCCCCTTCGAACGCGTCGAACGAACCCTGCGCCGGCACGTACGGAGTCGCGGCGGGCATGGACGCATCCGACGCCGCTTCGACACAATCGGCTACACAACACCTCGAGTCCACTGGCATTCCCCTTCACTGCGGACAACGCACAGCGGCCGCCCGAGCTGCCAAAGGCGGGATTAAACGGGCTGTGTGGGCAGCCGACTAGACGCGCGTTTGGCAGTTGGGTCCTGCACTAGCGCGTGTCCGGATCGCGGATCGAATTGCGTGCGAGTCCGCGCCAGCTCAGGTGCGCACGTCGGGCACCAGTTCGAGCGCGAGCTTGCTCACGCCGCGCAACAGTTCCACGCGCACGCTGCGACCGATGCGTTCGCCACCGAGCACGCGGTACAGCGTGTCGACGTCCTTGATCGGCACGCCGTCGACGGTGACGACGCGATCGCCGGCTCTGAGGCCCGCGCGTGCCGCCGGCCCATCGGCCAGCACCTCGTCGACGCCCACCGCGCCGGCCGCATCCAGTTGGTGGTGCAACATCGTGCGGCGCGGCAGCGGCACGCTCTGCGCGACGATCCCGAGCCAGGCGCGGCGCACGCGGCCGTGGCGCAGCAGCTCGCTGACCACCCAGCGCGCGGTGTCCGACGGCACCGCGAAGCACAGGAGCTGCGCGCCGGCGATGATCGCCGTGTTGACGCCGACCACCTGCGCGCGCGTGTCGAGCAGCGGGCCGCCGGAATTGCCCGGGTTCAGGCTGGCGTCGGTCTGGATCACGCCCTCGATCAGGCGGCCGTTGCGCGCGCGCAGGCTGCGCCCGAGGGCGGACACGACGCCCGTGGTCACCGTGTGCGACAGCCCCTGCGGATTGCCGATCGCGATCACCACCTGGCCGACGCGCAGCTGCTTCGATTCGCCGAGCTCGAGGTGCTGCAGCGGTCCTGCGCTACCGATGCGCAGCAGCGCGAGGTCGGTGTCGACATCGGCGCCGACTCGCTGCGCAGCGTGCTCGCTGCCGTCGTCGAGCGTGACGCTGATCGCGTCGCCGGCGTCGACGACGTGGCTGTTGGTCAGCAGGTAGCCGTCGGGCGTGATCAGAAAGCCCGAGCCCGCCCCTTCGCCGACGCGACGGCCGCGCTGCGCGCGCACGCGCAGCGACACCACGCCGCCGCGCGTGCGCTCCAGCGTGCTCACCACGGCGCGCGAGTACGCGTCGAGCAGCTCGACGTCGCGGCCAACGAGGTCGTCGCGCTTCACAGGCCGATCCACCCGTGCCGCAGGCCTTCGCTCACCGCCTCGGCGCGCGTGGCCGCGCCGACCTTGGCCAGGATCTGCGCGACGTGGTACTTCGCGGTGTGCACCGAGATGCCGAGCACGCCGGCGATGTCGCGGTTCGACAGCCCCTTGCCGAGCAGCTCGAACACCTCGATCTCGCGGGGTGTCAGCGGCTCGCGCTCGCCGGCGTCGATCGACCACGGCGTCTCGCGAACCGACAGACCGGCGAGCACCGCAGCGATCGCGGCCCGCAGCTTCGGCGCGCTGACGCCCGTCGACAGCTGTGCGCTGGCACCGCCGGCCCCGCGCACGGTCACGGCGTCGTCGAGCAGCACCCACGCGTCGGCATCGTCGTCGGCCTCACCGAGCGCCACGCTCCAGTCGGCATCACGCAGCGCGGCGGCCGCCCCGTCGGCGAGCAACGGCGATGCGCTGACGATGACGATGCGTGCCATCGGCCCTTCAACCGCAGCGCGCATGCGGCCGCTCGGCCACCTGCACCGACAGCGTGTGTGCGTGACCCCCGCGCGCGATGTCGACGTCGACCTGCTGGCCGACCTGCAGGCGCTCGCGCAGGCCATCGAGGCTGCTCACCGACTGGCCGCCGAGCGTGACGATCACGTCGCCCACCAGCAGCCCGGCGCGTGCGGCCGGCCCGTCGTCGGCGACCGAGCTGACCAGCAGGCCGTCGACGCCGACGCCGTCACGCAGCGCGCGCACCGGCTGCGCGGCGATGCCGAGGTAGCCCTGCTGCACGCGACCGTGCGTCAGCAGTTGCTCGACCACGCGCTCGATGGTCGCCACCGGCAGCACCACGCCATGGTGGCGCGAGAACGCCGGGCTGGCGACGCCGAGCACGCGACCCATTGCATCGCCGACCGCGGCGCCGGCGAGCCCGGGGTACAAACCGCCATCGAGGCGAATCAGTCGCTCGACGCGGCCGCCACGCCACGTGCGCCACGGGCCGGCCACCGCGCCGACATGACCGAAGCTCGCCTGCAGTGCCCCCGAGGGTTCGCGGCCGGCCGCGAACACCGCGTCGCCCACGCGCACCGCCACCTCG
>DASTZF010000001.1:0-8725 GCA_035764445.1 Burkholderiaceae bacterium | reverse complement strand
GGCGCGCACACGACTACCGCCGGCTCGGCGTCACCGATGAAGTACTCGATCTCGACCCGCTGATAGGCATTGTTCAGCGGCACGTACACCAGCCCCGCGCGCTGGACGGCCAAATAGAGCATCAGCGCCTCGACGCTCTTGTCGACCTGCACCGCGACGCGCGCGCCGGCTGGCAGATCGAGCGATGCGAACACGTTGGCCAGCATCGCGGTGCCGCGCTCGAGGTCGCGCCAGGTGTAGAACAGCGGCGCGCCGGGGCCGTCGGCGGTCTCGATGGCGACGCTGTCGAGGTCGTCCGGGAATTCGGCGCGCAGCGCAGCGAAGGTGTTGGCGTTGGTCATGCGCGTGTTGTGAGTGAAACCGAGCAGGCCAAGCCGCGGCCGGGTATGCGCCGGCGCTCGGATGCGGCGGCCCGCCCAAACGGGCCGGCTCCCCTGCGGTGCTCGGTCCGAGGTGGCGCCGCATAACTCGCTACGCTCACTGCGTTCGCTGCGCTCGGACAAATGCGGCGAGTCAGTCTACGAAGCGCGCGCTGCGCGCGCGCCCACCTCGGCCCTGCGCTCCTCGGCGCCGCATATGTCGCTGCCGGCGCACACCCGCCCACGGCTTTGCCAGCACGACCGCGGCACGCGTCGACGAACACCACGAGCATCACAGCGCGGTGGGCGGTACCCGCGGCGGGCGATTTATGGGGCGGCGAGCATCGCAGCAGCGCGCTCGGCGCGCGCGCAGCGCGCGCTTCCACTGCTGACTCGCCGCGACTGCTTGAGCGGAACGACCGTAGGGAGTGAAGCGAGTTTCGCGGCGCGAGCGCGCTGTGAGAAGCACAGCGGAGTCGGCCGTTGAGGCCGACCGCCCCATCATGAGCCCGCCGCGGGTACTGCGCGCCGCGCCACGCCAGCCTTCGGCATGAAGCGTCAAACGCAGCGACGGCAACCCGCAGCATCTCAATCCAGCTTCGCGCCCGACGCCTTTACCACCTCGGCCCAGCGCTTGACCTCGCTGCTGACGAACTTGCCGAACTCGGCGCCGTACAGGCTGGGCACGTCGGCGCCCATGCCGTTCCAGGTGGTCTTGATGTCGTCGGCGCTGAACGCCTTCTTCATCTCCGATTGCATGTGGTCGACGATGTCCTTCGGCGTGCCCTTGGGCGCCCAGATGCCGTACCAGGTCGACACCTGATAGTCGGGGCCGCCGGCCTCAAGGCTGGTGGGCAGGTCGGCGAAGCCCGGCGCGCGCCGCGACGATGCCACCGCCAGCGCCTTGATGCGATTGGCCTTGATGTGCGAGGCCGACGAACCCATGCCGTCGAACATCATGTCGACCTGGCCGGCGATCAGATCCTGCAGCGCCGGGCCGGCGCCGCGGTACGGGATGTGCGTGATGAAGGTCTTGGTCTGCAGCTTGAACAGCTCGCCGGCCAGATGGTGCGACGTGCCGTTGCCGGCCGACCCGTAGTTCAGCTTGCCCGGGTTCTTGCGCACGTAGTCGAGGAACTCCTTCAGATCCTTGACGGGCACGCGCTGCGGGTGCACCACGATCACCTGCGGCACGCTCGACACCAGGCCCACAGGAATGAAATCGGTCTCCAGGTTGTAGTCGAGCTTGGCGTACATCGACGGCGCGATCGTGTGGTGCACCGCGCCCATGAAGAAGTTGTAGCCGTCCGGCGCCATGCGCGAGGCGAGCGAGGCACCCACCGTGCCGCCGGCACCGCCTTTGTTGTCGATGATCACCTGCTTGCCGAGGTTCTTGGTGAGCAAGGCGGTCAGCGGGCGCGCGAACGCATCGGTGCCGCCGCCGGCCGGGAACGGCACGATCAGCGTGACTGGCTTGTTAGGCCAGGCCTGTGCGCGCGCGGTGCCGGTGCCGAGCGCTGCTGCCGCGGCAGCGGCACGCAACACCACACGGCGCGAAGGTCGAAACGAGGGGGTCATGCTGTCTCCTGTGTTCCGGTGCTCGTGCACCATCGTTCTTGAGACCGTGCAGCTACAGCAGCGCCGAAAGCGCGCGCGAATGTACCACCCGGCCCCGCACGAAGCGATCGTGGCAAGTCTCGATGCGCGACAGGTCGTACAGGTAGTTGACCATCAGTGCGGCCGATTGCTTCAACCCCTTGGACGCCAGGTTGGCGTTGGCGTTCAGGCGCTCGAGCCGTGCACCGTTGTCGAGATGGAAGCGCGCGACCGGGTCGCCGCCTGGCGTCGGCGACGCAAACACCAGGTACAGCGCAGCCAGCCGCCACAGCGCCTGGTGCACCGTCGCGGGCAGCGCATGCAACGTCTGGGCACTGGTCAAACCCGACAGGTCGCTGCCACAGTGCGCGCGCAGCAAGGTCAGTGCGGCCGCGGCCTGCTCCGACTGCTGCGCCTTGAGGCCCGGCAGCTCATCGATGCGTTGCACCTTCGTGAGCCAGGGCACCAGCGTGGGAATCGGCGACAGCGTGCAGAACATCTTCAGCTGCGGTAGCTCGCGTTTCAGCTCCTCGGCCACCCGCTTGATCAGAAAGTTGCCGAGCGAGACGTTGCGCAGCCCCGGCTGGCAGTTGCTGATCGAATAGAACACCGCCACCTTGAAATGATCGTTGGTCAGCGGTGGCGACTTCTTGTCGATCAGCGGCGCGATCGCGCCCGGCATCTCGCTCACCAGCGCGACCTCGACGAAGATCAGCGGCTCGTCGGGCAGCTGCGGGTGGAAGAACGCGAAGCAGCGGCGGTCGGGCTGCAGACGGCGGCGCAGGTCGTCCCAGCCGTCGATCTCGTGCACCGCCTCGTGGTGGATGATCTGCTCGAGCAGTTGCGCCGGCGAACTCCAGTCGACGCGGCGCATCTGCAGGAAGCCGGCGTTGAACCAGCTCGACAGCAGGTGCAGCAGGTCGGCCTCCACCGCCAACAGCTGCGGCTGCTTGGGCAGCCGCTCGAGCAGCGCCCGGCGCAGCCGCACGATCGCCGCGGTGCCACCGGGTGCGCGGTTCAGGCGTCGGAACAGCTCCTGCCGCGGCGGCTCGGTGGCCTGCGTCAGCCGCAGCAGCTGTTCGGCGCCGGGCTGCAGCGCGTACGCCTTCGCACTCGCCAGCACGATCTGCGGGTCGGGGCTGAAGTCACGCGCCAGATGATCGAAGAAGCGCGCGCGGCGATCGTCGGGCAGCGCGGTGAGGCGCTCGACGATGCCCGCAGCGATCGCCACGCCGTTGGCTTCGCCGCGCTCCGACAACAGCCGCCGGCATTCGCCGAGCAGCCCACGCAACGCGTGGTCGTGGCGCAGCCCCAGCGCCTTGGACTTCAGCTCAGCCAGCACGGCGGCCTCCGGCCCTGCGCGCACGTGCACCAGACACGGCGCCGCGGCCGCCTGCGCGGGCACCGCGCCGCGACTCCAGCCGCTGCAGTGCCTTCAACGCGGCGAGCTGCGCCATCAGGTGGTCGTGCATCGCACGCTCGGCGCGCACCGCGTCGCGCTGCTCGATGGCATCGATCAGCACGCGGTGTTCGTTGATCGACGCGTCGATGCGGCCGGGCAGCGCCAGCTGGCGGCCGCGCCACAAGCGCACGAACTGGCGCAGGTCGCCGGTCACGCGGTCGAGCCAGCGGTTGGCGGCCAGCGCTTGCACGCGGCTGTGGAACGCATGATTGGCGTTGTAGTAGCCCTCGACGTGGTGCGTTGCGGCATGGCGTTCGAGCTGCTGGTGCAGCCGCTTCAGCTCGGCGATGTCGTCGTCGCTGGCGCGGCGCACGGCCTCGTAGGCGCAGCGCCCCTCGAGCAGCGCCATCACCGGCAGCAGCGTCTCGGCGTCGGCGTCGGTCATCTCGATGACGCGGCAGCCGCGTCGCGGCACCAGCTCGACCAGTCCTTCGGCGGCCAGCACCTTCAACGCCTCGCGCAACGGCGTGCGGCTGATCTGCCAGCGCGCCGCGAGCGCCTTCTCGTCGATGTATTCGCCGGCGCCGAGCTCGCGGTCGAACACCATCGCGCGCAGCCGCGTGGCCACGCCGTCGTGCATCGAGGTGCCGTGCAGGGGGATTGGTTCGACCATCGCTACGCCGCTGCCGCACACTGTAATCCTGTAATTACAGCGACTCGAGCGGGTTTTCCAGTGTCCGGGTCGCCAACAGGGGCGAGCTACAGTTGTCCGCGATGGCCGCAGAAGACGGGTTGCCGCACAGTGCCGATGGCGTGCTGAAGCTCGCCGCGCAGTCGATGTTCGACCTGTTCGCGCAGACCGCGATGGGCATGATGGTGGTCGACCGCAGCCACCGCATCGTCTGGATCAGCGAAGGCTACAAGCGCTTCCTGCCCGGGCTGGGCTTCGAGCGCGAGGCCGATTTCGTCGGCAAGCTCGTGGAGGCGGTGGTGCCCAACACGCTGATGAACCAGGTGATCGAGACCGGCCGCCCGATCCTGGTCGACCTGCTGACCAACAAGGCCGGCACCTTCCTCGTCAGCCGGCTGCCGCTGCGTGACGATGCGGGCCGGGTCATCGGCGCCGTCGGGCTGGTGCTGATGGACCATCCCGAGTCGACGATGCAGCCGCTGATGACCAAGTTCGTGCGGCTGCAGCGCGAACTCGAGGACGCACAGCGCCAGCTCGCCGCGCAGCGCCGGCCCAAGTACACGATCGCCAGCTTCATCGGCGCCAGCCCGGCGGCGCTGGAGGTCAAGCGCCAGGCGCGCCGGGTCGCCGGAACCGATTCGACCGTGCTGCTGTTGGGCGACACCGGCACCGGCAAGGAGCTGCTCGCGCACGCGATCCACGCCGCGTCGGCGCGCGCCGGCGCACCATTCGTCACCGTCAACATCGCCGCGGTGCCCGAGACGCTGCTCGAGGCCGAGTTCTTCGGCGTTGCGCCGGGCGCCTACACCGGCGCGCAGCGACAGGGGCGCGACGGCAAGTTCGTGCTCGCCGACCGCGGCACGCTGTTCCTCGACGAGATCGGCGACATGACGCTGCCGCTGCAAGCCAAGCTGCTGCGCGCCTTGCAGGAGCAGGAGGTCGAGCCGCTGGGCAGCAACCGCGTGCGCAAGGTCGACGTGCGGGTGATCGCCGCCACCAGCCGCGACCTCACCGCGATGGTCGCGCAAGGGACCTTCCGCGCCGACCTGTACTACCGCTTGCACGTGCTGCCGATCCGCCTGCCGCGGCTGGCCGACCGGCTCGAAGACCTGGAGCCGCTGGCCGACGCGTTGCTCGACGACATCGCGCGCCGCAGCGGCCTGCCTCACAAGGCGCTGGCCAGCGACGCGATGGAACTGCTGGCGCGACATGCATGGCCGGGCAACATCCGCGAGCTGCGCAACGTGCTCGAGCAGGCCGCGCTGATGACCGACGACCTCGTGCTCGGGGCAAGGCACCTGGCGCTTGAGCCGCTGCGCGCCGCGCCGGCGCCCGGAGACGCCCCCGCGGCCTCTCCAGCCGCCGTTCAGCCCGCGACCCGCAACCTGCCCGCTCAGCCCGGCGTCGCGCCCGCGCCGCCGCTCAAGCCGCTGCCGCAGGCCATCGCCGAGCTCGAGATGCGCGCGATCCGCGAGGCGCTCGCGGTCACCGGAGGCAACAAGCTGGCTGCCGCCAAGCTGCTGGGCATCTCGCGCGCGACGCTGTACGAGAAGCTCGGCGCGGCCGACGACGGCGGCCAGTGATCGCCAAGAAAGCCGCGGCGCCGGCGATCAAGCCGCGCCATTTCTCCACCACGCAGGCGTTCGGCGACTGGCTCGACAAGAACCACCGGCGCGCGCCCGAGCGCCGCCGGCCGCCGGATCGGGGATTGACGGCGCTGCGCCGCGCGGGCTGAAATCGCGCGCACCCCGCGCCGATCCTCCACCTTCATCGTGACCAGCCATCCCGCGCAGCCCCGTCGGGCCGCAGCGTCCTCGCTGCGGCTGTTGCTGGTGCTGGCCGCCATCGTGGCGCTGCCAGTGCAGGCGATGATCGAAGACGGCGGCATCGAGGCGGCCAGGCGTGAGTTGCTGCGCTCGCAGGCGCAGGCGCTCGAGAACGGCGAAGGGGTCGAGCGCGATCCCGTGGCTGCCGCCAAGCTCTATTGCGAGGCCGCGCGGCTCGGCGACGCGACGTCGCAATTCAACCTCGGCTGGATGTACAGCAACGGCCGTGGCGTCGAGCGCAGCGACCAGTGGGCGGCGTTCTTCTTCCATGCCGCGGCCGAGCAAGGGTACGAGCAGGCGCAGCGCATGCTGGCGCAGGTCGGTGGAGCGCCGACCTACGTGCCCGACTGCATGCGCGATCTCGAGCCGCCGAAGCTCGCGGCGGCGCCGACGCAGCGCCGTGCGCCGGCCACCGTGCCGGTGGTCGTGCCGCGCGCGTCGTGGCCGCTGCCGATCGTCAATCTGGTCAAGGGCATCGCGCCCGAATACAAGGTGCACCCGCAGCTGGTGCTGTCGGTGATCGAGGTCGAGTCGCGCTTCGACACCGTGGCGCTGTCGCCCAAGAATGCCAAGGGCCTGATGCAGCTGATCCCCGAGACGGCGGCGCGCTTCGGTGTGCGCAACGCCTACGACGCGGCGCAGAACGTGCGCGGCGGCACCGCCTACCTGCAATGGCTGCTCGCCTATTACCAGGGCGACGTCACGCTGGCGGCTGCCGCCTACAACGCCGGCGAGGCGGCGGTCGATCGTTACCGCGGCGTACCGCCGTACGCCGAGACGCGCGCCTACGTGCGCAAGGTGATCGACCTGTTCGGCTCGTACTTCCATCCGTTCGATGCCAGCGTCGCCGAGCCGTCGCCGCGGCTGTCGGCGATCAAGGGCTTCGTGCTGAGTCGCTGAGCGCCCGCCGCCTGTCCGGCTGCGGCCAGGCGGCTATATGCAGGTCAACCAAACTGTCTTTGCAAGCGCCGGCGGCGCTGACTAATCTTGCGGGCTCGATCGCTGTGAAGGAGAGTCCGCATGTCCATCCTCGACGATGTCCTGACCGCCAACCACCGCTACGCCGACGACTTCGGCGACAAAGGCAAGTTGCCGCTGCCTCCGGCGCGGCGCTTCGCGATCCTGACCTGCATGGACGCGCGCCTCGATCCGGCCAAGTACGCGGGCCTGGCCGAAGGCGACGCGCACGTCATCCGCAACGCCGGCGGGCGCGCCAGCGACGACGCGATCCGTTCGCTGGTGATCTCGCACAAGCTGCTCGGCACCAACGAGTACTTCGTGATCCACCACAGCGATTGCGGCATGGAGCTGTTCACCGACGACATCATGTCGGGCCTGCTCGAGAAGAGCCTCGACACGGCGACCATCGACGCCGCGGGCTGGCACGACGTCGGCAAGAGCGCCGGATCGTCGGCGGGCCGCTATGTGCGCTGGTTGACGATTTCCGACCGCAACAGGGCCGTCGTCGAAGACGTGCAGCGCATCCGCGCGCACCCGCTGATCGCCAAGGAGATTCCGATCTACGGCTACGTCTACGACGTCAAGAGCGGCCGTCTGGTCGAGGTGCCCGAGGCCACGCGCGCCGGCAAGCCGCTGCGGTAGCGCGTCGCGCGGCGGCGCGCTGTTGACCGCACGCGGCGCAGCGGATCACACTGCGGCGCGAGCGTCGTGCCGCAAGCCGCGGCCAGGGCGCACGCGAGAGCCGTCGAATGAGTGCCGTGTCGCGCTGGGCCGTTGTGGTCACGCTCGCCGTAATGGCGATCGTGCTCACGACAGCGCGTCGCGCCGAGCCACCGCCGGGCGCCAAGCCGCCGGGCATCGAGGCCGCTCGCTCGACGCCGGTCGGTGCGGTGCGCCTGCGCGCGGCCGCCGATCCGGCACGGCCGCTGTGGTCGCGCGCTGGGCCTGACGGCGGCAGCCTGGGCGAGCGAGTCGAACGTCTGCAGCGCGGTGCGCCGCGCGAGCGCTACCAGGCCTTCGCACTGCTGGCGCGCTGCGCGCACGCGATCGACTTCGATCGCTATCTGAAGTCGCTGCCCTCCGGCATCGAGACCGTGCGCCTGCGCGAGCGTTACGGCGACGGGTCGCTGCGCATTGCCACCGCGTGCGGTGACCTGTCGGCGCGCCAGGTGGAGCAGCGGGTCGAGTTGGCCGCCAGTGCGGCCGACGACGGCATCCCCGGTGCGGCCAGCGCCTGGATCGAAGAGGGGCCTTTCGGCGACCAGACCGCACTGACGCAACGTCCCGACGACCCGCTGATCGTGCAATGGGCCGAGCAGGCGATCGCACGCGTCAATGCGGCCACCCGCCGCTCCGACACCGAAGCGATCAGCCAGTTCGGCATGCTGTGCCTGAACTGGGAGATGGACGATGTTGCGCGCGTGCGGCTGCTCGTCGACGCGGCGCTGCAGCAGCGGCGCGAAGACCAGATCAGGAGTGTGCTGAACTGACGGTGGCCGCCGGCCCGGCGCGCGCGATCATCAGCGCGGCACGATCTTCACGTTGGCCAGCTTCTCCTGCGCCTCGACCAGCGACGGCACCAGCTTGTTGCCATAGCCCAGCGCGCACGCCAGCGTCAGCGACTGGTGAGTCGCCTCGCCCATCACGGTGGGCACGCCGAGCGTCTCGGCCATGTGGGTGTAGTAGCGCACGTCCTTGCGGGCGTTGTTGAGCTCGAACTTCATGCCATCGAGCTGGCCGTCGAGCGTCTTGCTCATGATCTGGAACAGCCCCGAGTTGACGAGGCCCGCCGAGACCAATGCGACGAACTTCTTCAGGTCGACGCCGGCACGCTGACCGACCGCGAACGCCTCCGCGGTGGCGTTGCAGATCGCCTGCGCGACGAAGTTGT